>CAMDDO010000032.1 GCA_945892755.1 Rhizobium sp. Q54
CGATCCGGAGAACTTCAATTACTGGTGCAGTCCGAAAATCGGCCAGTGCCAGGCCGACGGCCAGTTCAAGATCGTGTTCTCGGCGGAAAAACATGTGCCGCCGGATCCCTTCGCGATCTATCCCGATCGCGGCGTGTGCAAGGTCGACGGCCTGCACAAGACCGATGGCAAGGTCGAGACTGGCGTGCTCTAAGCGACCGCCAACCCTCGGATTCGGCGCGCCAGAACGGCGCGCCGGGTTCGAGGGCACGGCTCCGGGCCCATCACCGGGCGCGGCCGCGCGACTTGGTTGCGAGCAGGGCGGTTTCGTTCTAGAACCCGCTGATACAAAAACGACAGAACAGGCGTCGGGCCATTCAGACAGGCCTTGGCGCCGGCGGTATCGGGAGGGCGGTCGGACAAGCCCATGAGTGTCCATGATTTTTGGACCCCGTTTTCGGCGGGGCCGTTCTTCAACGCGCTCTTACTTGGCTTCACGCTGGGCGCCATTTGGCTGTTGGCGGCGCTGGGGCTGACCATCATTTACGGCACCATGGGCGTCATCAATATGGCCCATGGCGAGTTCATCATGGTGGGGGCCTATTTCACCTTCCTGATGCAGACCGAGGCCGGCATCCCTTGGCTCGCCTGCCTGCCGCTTGCCTTCATCGGCGTCGCCATCATCGGCTGGATCGTCGAGCGCTTCTTGATTCGATATTTGTACGCGCGACCATTGGACACGCTGCTCGCGACCTGGGGCGTCTCCCTGGTGCTCATTCAGGGCGTGCGTCTGATCTTCGGCGGCGAGCCGCAATATGTCGCGGTGCAGCCCCATGAGCTCACCCAAAGCGCGGAACTCGGGTTCATCCATATTCCGTGGCTGCGCATTTTCATCCTGGGCGCCACGCTGGCGCTGGCCGCCGGGACCTGGGCGATCCTCTATAAGACCATCTACGGCATTCGCGTGCGCGCGGTGATGCAAAACAAGGAAATGGCGGCGGCCTTCGGGATTAACGCCCAGCAGGTCTACGGCATGACCTTCGCCTATGGCGCGGGGCTTGCCGGCATCGCGGGCGCCATGTTCGGCGGTTTGAAGACCGTGTTTCCCGATATGGGCCTGGGTTACATCGTCGAGGCGTTCCTGGTCGTGGTCACCGGCGGCGGGCATTTGTTCGGCAGCATCTATTCAGGCGCGATCCTGGGCGAGCTCAACTCGGTCTTCTCATACTTCACCAACAGCACCTTCGCGCGCTTCGTGCTCTTCGTGCTGATCGTCGTGTTCTTGCGCTTCTACCCGCAGGGCCTGTTCCCTGAGGCCAAGGCAAGGCGCTGAGAGCGAGGATCGCGACGATGACCGGCCAAACCCAGAATCTCTATCACAACAAGGCGGGGCAGTGGCTCTGCTACATCGCGCTGTTCGTCGTGCTCGCGCTCGTGCCCGTGTTCGGCGCCGAGCCGTTCCAGCTCAACGTCTATTCGCGTTACGCGGTTTACGCGATGCTGGCGGTCTCGGTCAGCATGGTATGGGGCTTCGGCGGAATCCTGAGTCTCGGTCAGGGCATTCCCTATGGTCTCGCGGCCTATTGCATGGGCGCGACCATGCAGATGCAATATCAGACGCCGGACGATCCGATTCCGAGCTTCATGCTGACCAACGAGCTGACCGAGCTGCCGGCGGTCTGGGAGCCGTTCTGGAGCACCTCGATCGGCCTGATCCTCGCGCTCGGCGTGCCGACGCTGATCATGACGATCTTCGGCATTCTGATGTTCCAGGCGCGCCTCGCCGGTGCCTTCGTCGCGATCATGACACTCGCCATCCTGAACGCGTTCTACAGCATGGCGCAGGACCTTCAGCCCTTTACCGCCGGCTTCAACGGCATTTCGCCGCCCAATCCGTTCACCGCGTTCGGCGTCACGATCGATCCCTATAGCGAGATGCTCTATTGGATCAATTTGGGCCTGCTCGCTTTGGTCACCCTGGTCTCGAAATACGTGCTGCAAAGCAAGTTCGGCACCATCGTGCAGGCGACGCGCGACGACGCCGAGCGCGTGCGCTTCCTGGGCTATAGCGTGTCCTATTTCCAGGTCGTGGTGTTCGTCTTCGCCGGCTTGATCGCGACGCTCGCCGGCATCGTCTGGGTCATGACCGTGCAATATGTCTCGCCGACCGCGTTCGAGACGCCGTTCAGCATCTACATGGTGATCTGGGCCGCGGTCGGCGGCCGGCATTCGCTGTTCGGCGCGATCGTCGCGGCCATCGTGCTCAATTATCTTCAGACCGAGCTCGCCGATATCAGCGAGATTTGGCAAAAGGCGTGGCTGCTCTTGCTCGGCGGCATCTTCATCGCGGTCGTGCTGTTGCTGCCGCGCGGGCTGGCCGGGTTGTTCGAATACCTGCTCGGCTTCATCAAGATCGGCCGGCGCCAAGCGGCGCCCGGGCGGATCGCGGCGAATTGACGGGGCCAAGATGGGCGTCTTGCTCGAACTCAAAGATCTGACCAAGGCCTACGACACCTATGCCGTTGTCGACCGGCTCAATTTGACCATCAACGAGGGCGAGCTGCGCTGCCTGATCGGACCCAACGGCGCCGGCAAGACCACCACGATGGACCTGATCACAGGGCGCCAGAAGCTGACCGGCGGCAAGGTCATTTTCGATGGGCGCGAAATCAACGGCCTGAAGGAAAATAAGATCGTCCGGCGCGGCATCGGCCGCAAGTTCCAGGTGCCGGCGGTGTTTAAGGATCTCTCGGTCCGAGAGAATCTCGAGGTCGCGTTCAATCGCAACCCCGACCCGTTCGCCAACATGCTGATGTTCTTTCGGCGCACCGACAAACAGCGCTTCGATGAGATCGTCGAGCTGATCGGGCTCGGCGAGCGGCTCGGCGAGAAGGCAGGCTTCCTGTCGCACGGCGAAACCCAATGGCTCGAGATCGGCATGGTGCTGACGCAGAACCCGCGTTTGCTGCTGATGGACGAGCCGACCGCCGGCATGACCGAGCAGGAAACGCTGAAGACCTCCGAGATCTTCAAGCGGCTGAAAGGCGCGCATACGCTGGTCGTGGTCGAGCACGACATGACCTTCGTGCGCCAGATCGCCGAGACTATTTCGGTGCTTCACCTTGGCAAGCTCTTGGCCGAGGGCCCGATGCACCAGATCGAGAACGACCCCAAGGTACGCGAAGTCTATCTCGGCGCGGAGGGCATCTCCGATGCTGCTTGAGCTGCGCGAGGTCAATTCGTTCTACGGCAACACGCCGATCCTGCGGAATATTTCGTTCGAGCTCGAGCAGGGCCAATGCCTTGCCGTGCTCGGGCGCAATGGCGTCGGCAAGACAACCCTGATGCGCACGATCATGGGTCTGACCACGCGCATGACCGGCACGATGTCGATCGCCGGGCACGACGCTTCGAAGATGCCGACTTACCTTCGCTCGCATGCCGGCCTTGGCTATATCCCGCAAGGGCGCGGCATTCTCGGCAAATTCACGGTGCGCGAGAACATCCTGCTCGGCACCTTCGCGCGGACCGACAAGCAGGTCGGCATCCCGAAGATGTGCCTCGATCTGTTTCCCTATCTGGCCGAGAACCTGGACAAGCGCGCGGGCCTTCTTTCGGGCGGTCAGCAGCAGCAATTGTCGATCGCGCGTGCGCTCGCCACCGACCCCAAGGTTCTCTTGCTCGACGAGCCGACCGAGGGCATTCAGCCGAATATCGTGCAGGAGATCGAGGCGACGCTGCACCGGCTCAACAAAGAGGTCGGCATCACCATGATTCTGACCGAGCAGCACATCAAGGTGGCGCGCGAGTTGGCCGACAAGTTCATCATCATGGACATCGGGCGCGTCGTGGCCTTGGGCCCGATCGCCGATTTGAGCGATGAGCTGATCGAGGAGCATTTGACGTTGTAGGCCGGCGCGCAAGCGCCGCTGGATTTCGATGGCTAATGAGAGGGAGGCACGCATGATCCGAATCCCCAAAAAGGGCAGCAAAGAACGCGAGCGGATGATCAAGGAGCACAAGGCCTGCATCGACTCGATGAAGGGCGTTGCCGGCTGCACCATCCTGCGCTGTAAAACACCGGGCGACACGACCGAGGTGTCGGGTGGCATTCATGAGGACTTTCAGCTCAACCGCGTGCTCTTGCGCATGCGCGGCCAGCCGGCCCGCAACAAGCTCGTGGTGATCTGCACCAAGGTCGAGAAGGAATGGCGCATCGGACGGCTCTCCGGCATTCGCGGCGTGCCGCCCGTGTTCGTGACCGACAAGGTCTACGACAACGAGCAAGATCCGCAGCACGACATTTTCCTGATGCGACTCGACGAGCTGGCCGAGTCCGACGGCATGCCGGAGCACTTCCACGAGGGTTGGAAGCGCCGCAGCGACAATTGGGTGGCGACCTGAGACTCTGGTCGAGACGAGCATCATGATTGCCGCGCGGGCGCGCGGCGCGGGAACGGGACGCGCAGACCAACTCTAAAGCGGCGCGCGGCATGAGGGAGATGATCCATGGCTTGGATGAGATTGACCGGTTACGCAGATAAATTCGGCGTTCACCCCGGCGACAAAATCCGTTTTTACGTCAATTGCGACGGGCCAAAGAACTACGACGTGCAGGTCATGCGGATGATCAATGGCGATACCAATCCGCGCGGGCCGGGCCTCGTCGAGAAGCCGGTGAAGGCCTCATGCAACGGCAATTATGCCGGCCGCCGCCAGGTGATCTATTCGGGCTCCTATGGCTGCCATAAGGATGAGCCGGAGTTCCGCGTCGACAGCTTCACGCTGCAAGGCTGGATTTGGCCGACCACGCCGAAGACGCATCCGAAATATTGGAAGCACGGCGCCCAAGGCTTGATGGGCAAGTGGTCCAAGAACAAGGGCTATGGCCTGTTCATAAACGAGGAAGGCTGCCTCGAGGTCCGTATCAACGAGCACAAGATCGCAACCAACGCGCCGATCCGCGACCATGCTTGGCATTTCGTCGCGGCAAGCTTCAACGCGGCGACCGGCGAGGTGGTGCTCTATCACGAACCGCAGATCGTCTATGCGCTCGACCCGCCGATTCCGCCGGTCAAGAAAAAGCTCGGCGGCGTCAAGATCAAGCACGACGATATTCCCTTCACGGTCGCCTGCTATGTCGATCGCAAGGACACGGCGCCTGAGGCGCGCGCCTCGGTGCCGGCTGGCGTCGTGATGGGTGGGCCCTATAACGGCAAGATCGATAGCCCGCGTTTGTGCAACCGCGCGCTCTCAAGGCTCGAGATCGAGACCATGAAGCAGGGCGCGCAGCGCGGTATGAGCGAGCGCCGCCATGCGGGCCCGACCGGCGAACTCGCGACCGCGATTGTCGGCGCGTGGGATTTTTCGGCCGGCATCAACACCGCGATGGGCCATGACAAGGGCCCCTTTCGTTACGATTTGACAATCGTGAATTGCCCGACCCGCGCCATGACCGGGCATAATTTCTCGGGTCACAATTTCGACTGGAAACATGCACCCGAGGAATATGGCGCGATCCATTTCCATGACGATGACGTCGATGACGCCCGCTGGGAGGTTTCGTTCGAGTGGGACGTGCCGGCCGACACGAAAAGCGATAGCTACGTCGCGAAGCTCACCACCAAGGATGGCGACGAGGATTACATCCCATTCTTCGTGACGCCGCGCGTCGGTCAGGAGCAATCGAAGATCGCGGTGATCATTCCGACGATCTCTTACATGGCCTATGCCAATGAGCATCTGGCCAACAATGCGGGCGGCGCGGAGCTTCTGGTCTATCGCGTGCCGATCATGCAGCACCAGAACATGTTCCTGGCCGAGCACCGCGAATATGGCGGCTCGATCTACGACACGCACACCGACGGCTCGGGCCTTTGCCTGTCCTCACGTCTCAGGCCGATCCTCTCGATCCGGCCGAAATACGATCACTTCCTGATGCAGGCGCCCTGGCAATATCCGGCGGATCTCCATCTGATCTGCTGGCTCAACCAGATGGGCTACAAATATGACGTGATCACCGACGAGGACATCAACTATGACGGCCTCGCGCGGATCAAGAATTACAACGTGCTGATCACCGGCTCGCACCCCGAGCATAATTCGGGACCCGAGCTCGATGCGCTGCACGACTACACCCAACAGGGTGGCCGTTTGATGTATATGGGCGCGGACGGCTGGTATTGGGTCCACTCCTTCCACCCGGCCTATGAACATCTGGGGCGCGGCGTGATCACCGAGATGCGCCGATGCGAATCGGGCATTCGGACCTGGCGCGCGGACCCGGGCGAGTATTATCACCAGAGCACGGGCGAGCTCGGCGGCATGTGGCGCTATCGCGGCCGTTATCTGCACACGGTCGCCGGCACCGGCATGTCGTCCGAAGGCTTCGATATCTCGAGCTATTATTCGCGCACGCCGGAATCGAACGACCCGCGCGTCGCTTGGGCGTTCGACGGCATTGGCTATGACGAGAAGCTCGGCAATTTCGGCTTCGTCGGCGGCGGCGCCGCCGGCACCGAGCTCGACATCGTCGATACCATGCTGGGCTCGCCGCCGCACACGCTCGTGGTCGCAACTTCGGCTGGGCGTCACACCGAGGCCTATTTGCTGGTCATGGAGGATTATGGCTTCAACCAGCAAGGCCTCGATGGCACGCAGCATCCACGCGTGCGCTCCGACATCGCGTATCACGAAACGCCGAATGGCGGCGGTTGCTTCGCGTTCTCCTCGATCGCGTTCTGCGGCTCGCTGCCGTGGAACAACGGCAAGAACAACATCTCGAAGCTGGTCGGCAATGTGCTCGACCGCTTCATGAAGGATGGCCCCTTGCCGCCGGCGCCGAAGAGCGCGATCAAGCATCGCGGCCGCGCGGATTACGACCAGCCGCTCAACAAGAAGCGAAAATAGGTCGGGCGGTCGGAACCATTAGCACCAGGCTCAGGGCGGCTTTCGCCCTGAGCCGGGAGCATGGGGAATGTTCGTTCACCCCGAACTGGGCTATTTCGACGAACGCGAGGATTTGACCGCGGCGAAACTTTACGCCGCGTCGCGCCTCGCTTTCGGTCGCGCGCGTGCGCTGCCGCCGGTCGCCTACCGCTCCAAGGTGTTCGCCGACCTTGAAGATGAGAAGATCTGGACCCGCGCCTGGATTTTTGTCGGCGGACACGATCAGATTCCCGAGGCCGGCGACCTACTGCCCTATACCGTCGGGCATCACGGCATCCATGTGCAGCGACGCGCCGATGGCGGGCTGATCGGGCGCTTCAACAAGGCGCAGCATGGCGGCTGTCGCGCCGTGCCGTTGCAGTGCCAGACCGGCATCAAGACCAAATGCTCGTTCACCTCATGCGGCTATAGCCGGGATCGCGACGTGATCCCTTCATTCGAGTTGGGTGAGGAAACGCCCGCGATGCGGCAATATCTCGGTGAGCAGCCGGATCGCCTGCTGAAGGTGCGGGTCGAACGCTTCGGGCCGTTCATCTACGCCAATCTCGACCCAGACGCGGACGGGCTCGAGGCGCAGCTGGTTTCGATCGGCGATTTGTTGGCGCCCTATGTCGAGGCCAACGCCAAGGGCGTCGCCGGCTTCTGGGCCGAGCACCAGTGCAATTGGAAGCTGGCCGGCAAGGCGTTTCTCGATCATGCCGGGGCGCCGAACGCCGCGCTCCTGGCGACGGCAACCAAGCGTCGAAGGCCGGCCGTCGCCGATGACGTCGCATGGCATGTGCGCCGCACGATCAAGCTGGCCGAAAGCGGCGGCCATGATCTTCCGGTCTTCGCGACACTCGATGACGCGGCGCAGGGCGAGGCGCGCTTCGCCTGGGCCTTTCCGAATCTCTTGATTGCCGCGCAGCCCGATCATCTGGTGACGATCGGGCTTCAGCCGACGGCGTTCCGCTCGACGCTTTATCGGGTGCGGCTCTATGTCAGCCCAAGGGCCAAAGGCCTTGGGCCCGGGCATCCGGCCGTGATCAAGCGGCTCGGCTTTTGGCGCGACCTCTTGGCTCACGTCGGCGAACGGGCGGTCGCCGAACAGCGCGAGGCCGAGCGCTGGGGCACCCCGTCATGGCCGGAAACCGAGGGCAAGAAGCGCCCGATCGAGACCAGCGAACCTGGCTACAGATTGCAGCGTTACTTGATCGATCGCCTGCTCGCCAGGCACGACTATCATTGGGCCGGAGCGATGACCGACGCCCGCGTGCGTTGAGCGGCGATGGTCTACAGCGTCCAGCAAATCAAATACGAGATGCTTGCCTATATCAAAGAATTCGGCGGCGGCTTCGGCGACTATTATGTCGGCATCGCGGCCGATCCCAAGGCCGAGCTGTTCAAGCGCCACAAGGTGAACCAGAAGAAGGATCCCTGGCTCTATAAGCAGGCGCTGACCTTCAATGCGGCGCGCACCGTGCAGCGTTATTTCCTGGAAACGCTCGGCACCGATGGCGAGCCGGTGGTGCGCGGCGATGAAGATACGGATTGCGTCTACGTCTACAAAAAGAGCGAGCGCACCACGCCATGACCGATCGGCGAAAGCAAAGGCCTCGCAACCAAAAGGCGCCTAAATCGGGCACGGTCGATGCGGGCTATGCGCGATACAGCAAGGGCGATTTCACGGGCGCGTTCGAAATCTGGCGCCCGCTCGCCGAGGCGGGCGACGCGCAGGCCCAGGCCTGGCTCGGCTCGCTCTACGCGAACGGCGAAGGCGTCGCGCTCGATGATCGGGAAGCCTTCGCTTGGTATGTGCGCTCGGCCGAAGGGGGCAACGCGCAGGCGCAGGCCAATGTCGGCGCGTTCTATGCCATGGCCAAAGGCGTTGACAAGAACGAGGCGGAGGCCGTGCGTTGGTTCGAGCGCGCGGCCGAGCAGGGCGATGCCAATGCCCAGTTCAACCTCGCCGTGCTCTGCGCCAAGGGCCAAGGCGTCGCGGCAGACAAGGCCAAGGCGGCCGCGCTTTATCGGCAGGCGGCGGAGCGCGGGCATTATCCGTCGCAGGCCCGCCTCGGTCATGCCTATGCCAATGGCATCGGCGTCGAACGAAACCGCGTTCAAGCGTTCCTTTGGCTCTCGCTTGCGGCGCAGCATGGCATCGGCACCGCGCTTCAGGAGCTCGACGCGCTGGTCAAATTGATGTCGATCGAGGAAAAGCAGGAGGCGCTTGGACAGTTCAACGCGCTGCGAGCGCGGACCAAGGACGCGGTCGGGCCAACGCGGATGGATATCAAGCTCGGCACGTGAGGCCTATTCGATCATCACCGCGCAGGGAATCGTTTTGACCGCGCCGCTCTTGTCGCTCAGTTCGACCGCGACGAGGCGATCCTCGAGCCCTAACCAGAATTGGGAACCTTCCGGGCAGAACGCGCCCTTGGCAATGTCATCGGCCGGCGCGCTCAGGCCATAGCGCGAATCCTGCGGTGAGGGCGAGAAAACGATCCGGACGGTCGCTTCTGCCTCGGTCGGTGCGTCGAGACCGCCAACCGTCCAGCCGCTCGGCAATTCATGCGAGCGATAATGCGCCTTGAGCCGGCCGAGCAGGGTCGCCGGTTCCGACGAATTCGCGGTCGCCGCGCTCGCTGTCGTTTGCGCCTGGTCTTCGGTGGCACCCCCAGGGGCCGCGATTTGCTGTTGGCGCGCCAGTTCCCGCCGGGTCTCGAAGACCACGACCACAACAAAAATCACCAGGCTGACCCCGATCATCAGCCAGAGCCCGCGCCGCCGGGCGGGCCGCGCGGCGCCGGGCAAAGGGTTGCCGCGCCGTTTTTCGCGCCCTCGATCGATCATTAGAATGCGCCGCCGCTCATGCCCCCAGTATAAGGGATGGGCGAACCGGATTGGGAGGCCGCCTTGGACGAGTTGTCGAGAGCGCTCCGCGCGGAGCTCGAACGGCGCGATGAGACCATCCTCGCGCTCGAAATGCTGGTGGTCGATCAGGCCTCACGCCTTTTGGCGCTCGAATCCCTCGTGCTCGAGACGATGTCGGCCGAGAGGGTCGACCTGCCGGCCGTGCACCGCCGTATCACTTCGGCGGCCGAACGCTTCCGCGAGCGCTTCGAGGCGATCGACGGCTTCGCCGAGCGCGCCCAGCGCATCGCGAGCGAGATGATCGGCGCCGCCGGCACCTTCGGCTCGAAAGGCCGTAGGATTCCAATCAAAGGTAAATCGCCCGCGAAGCCAAGGGCCAAGCGAACGCCGCCCAAAGCCAAGCGTCGCTGATCCCGCCCCGCGCCACGAAGCGCGCGCGGCCCTTCTTGCTCAGCGGCATGGCTAACTCTTTCAGGCGGAAGTTTTCCCGGCTTGACCATCGGCCGTGAACCATCTCTTAGCACTATCGCCGGCAGAATCGCCGCGTGACCAAGCGAGTGCATGAGCCTTCCGCCATGGCGATGTCACGACTGAAAGACCTCTCATACGAAGACTGGATCGAGCACCTCTTCTGTCACGAGGTGCGGCTGCACGGCAACGCATGGTACTTCGATCTCGACGCCCCGCTGTGGGATGGCTCGCCCGATGAAACCGTCGCCCATCTGACGCGCTTTTTTGAAAATCCAGAACCCGCGCTCGCTTATTTCTCGGACGCGCAGATCGACCAGGGCCTGCGTTACATCATCGACAATGGCGCCGGCGATCTCCTTGGCGCGGTTCGCGAGCCGAGCGTGCCATTGCCCGATCGCCGGCGCTGCGTGAGCGCAATGCGCACGCTCTATGACAAGCTATTCCTGCCGCGCTGCATGCCGCATTTGTCTCACCTAGACAGGGTGCAGGCTGGTGGCGGGCCACTAAATCTGATCTGTTATATGTGGTGGGATATCATTCCGGGCGTCACGACGCCCCATGATCCGCACCATCACGCAATGAACGAGGCCGCGCTCGGCGTGATGCGGCACGCCCTCTCGCTCGATTCAATCGCTTGCCAAGAGAGTGCGCTGCATGGTCTCGGACATTGGGCCAATGTCAATGTCGCTGCCATCGCATCGATCATCGACGCTTATCTCGACGCACGGCCCGATCTCCGGCCGGAGCTCCGGCGCTACGCCCTTGCCGCCCGTACCGGCTGCATCCAGTGACAGCCAGGGGCGGCGCTACGCCGCGCTCTTGCGCATTTCTTTGCGGCGGGCGGCGGTTGCCACCTCGTCGAGCTCGAGCTTGTCGGTGAGCACCACGCCATAGGCGTCGCGTGCATAGTCCCTGGTGCAGAAGCCATCAAGCACATCATCGCGCACTTGTGCGGGCGTTCGCTCCAAGGGATCGCCATAGCCGCCGCCATTCGGCGAATAGATCGCGATGCAATCGCCGACGTCGGTTTGCAGGCTCGAAAACTTGGCCGGCATCGAGGTGATGGCGCGCGGCTTCGCCAGGTTGAAGGTCTCGACCTTGCCGCCGGCGCCGGCATGACCACCCAAGAAGCCCCAAGGCGCGTCATCGTGCCGGTCGCATTCGTGCGTCATCGACCCCTTGCTCAAGAAGCGCTGCACCTTGACGACACCAAGGCCGCCACGGAATTTGCCAGCGCCTGACGACACGTCGTCGCGCAATTCATAGCGATCGCAGATCAACGGCAAATGCATGGCGAGGTCTTCGACCGGGTTGTTGCGCGTGTTGCGCATCAGCTCATCGATCGAATCCGGCCCGTCAGAAAACGGTCGCCCGCCATAGGCGCCCTCATTGACCTCGAGGAAGACCCAATAATCGCCGCTCGGGCGCACGCCCGAATAGGCCGCGAAGGAAAGCGTCGCCGAACTGCCCGCGACCACGCGCTCCGGGATCACCGGCGCCAAGGCCTTGATGATCAGATCGACAATACGCTGGCACTGGCCGAAGCGCGCCTCGGCGGCGGCCGGAAAGATCGGGTTGAAGATCGAGCCCTTCGGCGCGATGACATTGATCGGGCGGAACGAGCCTTCGTTCTGCGGCACGTATTCCTCGGTCGTCGCGGTATCCAGCAGCAGCGCGCGGAACGCGAAATAGCACGCCACCTTGGTCGAGCCCTCGAACGGCACGTTGAACGCGGTCGGCACTTGCGGCGAGGAGCCCGTTAGATCGACTTCCGCCGAGTCGCCCTTGATCCTGACCGTGACCTTGACCGGCAGCGGTTTGTTGCGCGTGCGGCCATCATCATCGAGAAAACCCTCGGCGCGATATTCGCCGTCCGGAATCTCGGCGATGCGCTTCCTGAGCATGGTCTCCGAGTAATCCATCAATTGGCGCGTCGCCTGCTCGACGGTCTCTTTGCCATATTCGCCGAGCAATTCCTTGAAGCGCCGCACGCCAAGGCGCGCCGAGGCCACTTGCGCCTCGATGTCGCCCATCACCAGCGAGGGCACGCGCGTGTTGGTCTCGATGAACTGCCACATCGCCCTGTTGAGCTTGCCTTCTTCATAGAGCTTGATGCCCTTGAACAGCATGCCCTCGGCATAGACGTCGGGCACGTCGATGATCAGGCCGGGCGTCGCCGCGCCGATATCGACATGGTGCGCGGTATTGCCGGCGAAGCCGACCAGCTCGCCCTCATGGAACACGGGCGAGATCACCGCGATGTCGGGCGAGTGGCTCGCGCCATGATAGGGGTGGTTGTGCAGCACGACGTCGCCCTCTTTCCAGGGGTCGTGCAGCGTTTTTTCGATGCCGCGCAAATAGGCCGGAATCGAGCCGATGTGCATCGGCGTCGAATCAGATTCGCACAGCGTGTTGAAGTGCTTGTCGAACAGGCCGGCGCCGAGATCTTGCGATTCGCGGATGATCGAGGAATAGGACATCCGATAAAGAACGTGGCCCATCTCCTTCGCGATGGTGTCGAGCGCGCCGCCGATCACCTGGAGCGTGATCGGGTCGATGGCGTTGCGGGTCATCTCTATGCCCTCTCGCGAACGTGGAGATTGCCGGATTGGTGAATGTTGCCGACCCAGCCCGGCGGGATCAAGGTGGTGGAATCGGTCTGCACGACGATCGCCGGCCCGTCGATGACGTGACCCGCCAAGAGCTTGGTGCGCGCGAAGCGCGGGGTCTCATGCGTCGTGCCGTCGTCAAAGATGGTCCGCCGCGCATAGAGCCACGCATTCTTAGGGTCGGCATCGGCGGATGAGCCCAGCGTCGGCCAAACGACCGGTTCTTCGGGCACGCGGGCCACAACCCGAAGCGTGATCAACTCGACGTCCTGGTCCTCGAAGGCATGGCCATAAACCTGGCGGTGCTCCTTGTGGAAATTGCCGAGGACGATGTTGCGGCTTTCGAGCGTCAGGCGCTCGGCCGGCATTTCGGCTCTCAGCTCGAAGCCTTGGCCGACATAGCGGCATTCGGCGATCCGAACGAAACGCTGTAGCGCCTTCGGCACGCCATCGGCCTCGAGCGCGGCGCCGGCCTGGGCGGTCAGCTCATCGAGGCGCTTGTTGACGCGGTCGAGCCCGGCCTGGTCGGCCTTGGTCAGCACGCTGAGCGAGGCGCCGGCAAACTCATATTGCATGTCGGTCGCCAAGAGGCCGATCGCGGCTTGGATGCCGGGCGCCGGCGGCACGATGACCTCCTTGGCCGAGACGGTCTTGGCGAGCGCCGCGCCGTGCAAGGGTCCGGCGCCGCCGAACGGCATCAGCGCGTAGCGCCTGGGGTCGACGCCCTTCGCCACCGAATTGGCGCGGATCGAGAGCGCCATGTTGGAATTGACCACGCGAATGATGCCAAGGGCCGCTTCGATCACACTCACGCCAAGCTTCGGGCAGAGTTTGGTCTCGATCGCCTTGCGCGCGAGCGCCGGGTCGATCTTCACGCCGCCGCCGAGGAAGTGTTCGGGGTCGAGCCGGCCGAGCACGATCTGCGCGTCGGTCACGGTCGGCTCCAGGCCGCCACGGCCATAGCAGGCGGGGCCAGGGTCGGCGCCGGCCGAGCGCGGACCGACGCGGAACGCACCGCCCTCATCGACATAGGCGATCGAGCCTCCGCCCGCGCCGATGGTATCGATGTCGAGCATGGGCGCCAGCACCGGATAGCCGTTGACCTGGGTATCGCGCGGGTTCATGACGCGGAGCCGCCCGTCCGGGATCACGCTGATATCGGCCGAGGTGCCGCCGATATCGACCGTGATGGCGTTGCTCTCGCCCGACATCAGCCCGGCCCAGCGGCCACCGATCACGCCGCCCGCCGGCCCCGACATCAAAATCGTCACGGCGTGCTTGGCCGCGTTCTCGAGCGTTGTGACTCCGCCATTCGACTGCATGACGCGAATCTGCGCGCCGATGCCCTTGGCACGCAGCGCGCTTTGCAGCCGGTTCAAGTAACCCGCGACACGGGGGCCGACAAAGGCGTTCATGGCCGTGGTCGAAAAGCGCTCATATTCGCGGATCACGTCGACAACCTCGTGCGAGGCCTCGACATAAAGCCCCGGCAGCATCTCCTTGACGATCGCCTTGGCGCGCTTCTCGTGCGCGTTGTTCAGGAACGAGAACAGGAAACAAACGATGACAGCCTCGACGCCCTGGGCCTGCAACAGAGCCGCCGCTTCGCGCACTTCGCTCTCGGCCAAGGGCGTCACGATCTCGCCGGTGGGCGGCAGGATGCGCTCGGTGATCGGCACGCGGTTGCGTCGCTTGACCAAGGGCTTCGATTGCCATGGCACGTCGAATTGCATCGAGAAGTTTTGCGGACGCTTGTGACGCGCCATGTGCAGAATGTCGCGAAAGCCGCGCGTGGTCAGCATGCCGACTTCGGCACCGTCATATTGGAGGATGGTATTGGTCGCGATCGTCGTGCCATGCACGATGAGCTTGAGCTCGGCCGGCTCGATGCCGCCGATCTTGCACAATTCGACGACGCCGGTGACCACGCCTTCCGACTGGTCCGCGGGCGTGCTCGGTACCTTGTGAACGAAGACCTTGCGCGCGGCGCCTTGGCCGACCTCGAGAATGAAATCGGTGAACGTGCCGCCGACGTCGACGCCGATTTTTGCCATGACAATCCGACCCGTGGTTTCAACCAAAATCCGGCTCGGACGATAGGGCAGCGCCGGCGGCCGGGCAACAAGGCACGGCCGCGCCGCTCAGGGCTGTCGGCTCAGCGTGAAGATCACATTGTCGAACGCCGTCAGCGCCAGATTTGGCTCGGGCAAATGGAATTCGTAGACGCCCGTGTCGCAGGCGAGCGAGACCGATCGGGTTTCCCCGGTTGACAGGCCGAGCGCCTTGGCGGTCGCCGCTGCGCGCATGTCCGGCTCGGCCGCCCTTGCCGCTTCGAGTTCGGCGAGGCCGCCTTGAAACAGACCCGGCGGCGGCACGAGCTCGCTATCATAGCGCGCATTGGCACAGGCGATCGGGCTGTCCGATACCACGCGGTCGGCCTTGACCTCGATCAGTCTGGTCATGAACAGCGCGACCGTGGCCGAAATATCCGTGCCGGACGCGAGCCAGGGCGCCGGCTTGGCGGTGCTGACCGTCCAACGTCCAAGCAGCAGATTGGGCGGGAAGGGTTCGAGCGAAAGCCCATTGCTGAGCCTCGCCTTCTTGGGATCGAAGCCATTGGCGCGAACCGGAATCTCGAGCGTCGCGCCGTCGGGCGCGAAGGCAACGCTGATGGCGAGCCGGCCCGCCTTGGGATCGGGCATCGCGCCGTCCGCCGTCGCCGCTTTGATCGCCTTGCCGCGCCAACCGAGCTTGACCCTCTGATCGACCACCGAGCGCAGGAACCGGGCGCGCTCGACATCCGCCGCCTTGATGACAAGCTGGTCCAGCATGCGGTCGCGCGCGACATAGCTGAGCAGGGCGACCGCCCGGTCATCATGCAGCGCGGCGTCGTCGGCATCGTCGAACACTTGGGCGAGCGCGACATAGCGCCGCTCGTTCCAATATCCGCCATTGGCGGCGCGCAACCAAGGCACCGTCGCGTCGAACAGTTTGTTGCCACTGGCTAGGCTATAGGCGGATTGCCAGTCGAACTCGTCGACACCGCGCTCGACGACATAGACGTCATTGTCGATCACGCGCCCATCGCTCCCGCTAGCCGCGATGGTGAAGAGTGGCGTTGCCGCGTCGGGGTTGGCGTCGAGCGGCCAGGCGGCCACGCGGACCTCGCCTTCCATGCCTTTTTCCCCGAGCGCTTCAGTGGTCTCGATTTCGGTGCGGAGCAATAATCGCTGCTCGGGGTTGAGCCCGACGATATCGGGTCCGGCGAGATCAAAGCGGCGGTTCAGCCGACGAACCGTCACCACCGTGCCTTCGGTCTCGACCGAAACCGTCGATGGCGCGCTGGTCGTGCGCGTCGCCTCGCCGGCCTGGACCGGCGTCAGCAGGGCCACGATCGATGCCGCCGCGCAAAGCGCCAGACAACGTGTTCGGCTTGCCGGCCTCATGGCATCCTCAATCGAGCGCGGTCGACGTCCGTCCGCGACGAAGCGCGGCGGTAGCCCGCAGGGCGCGCCGCGACGGCGATGCGGGCGGACACCTGTCCGCCCATCTGAGCATACGTCCAGCGGTCGCGGAAGGGTTCAGGCCGTCTCTGGCAGGACCAGGAGCTTCGACTCGCTTGGATAGAATACGGTGATGCCGCTATCGAACGCGGTGAACGAGAAGCCGTTGACGTCGAGCCCGCTCGCGGTCACGTGCGGCTCGGCCACGCCCTGGCCGGAAATCTGATTGTGCGTGACGATGGCGAAGCCTTCGCCCGCATCGTCGAGCAACACGACCTCGCCACCCGCATCAGGCAGCAACTCATCCATGCGCAGAACGAGGAAGTTTTCCGTGCCTTCGGCCACCGGCGGTTCGCTTCGCGCGCCGGTCACGGCCAAACCATCGGCGTTGCCGGCCTCGATCAGGCCGTCGCCGACAAGGTTGAGTTCGTCGCCCATGGTCGTCTCGTCTTTGCTTTTTTTTGCACGGCCCGCGAGCGGATCCGCTGCTGTTCTGTTGCTCTAAAATGCCCCCACAAGCCGCCCCCGTCAACCGCTGAAACAGCCGCTTTGGCGGCACATCCGGGCGCCAACCGCGATTAAGCATAAGAACGCTTGAAAACCGCCGCGGGTGAAAACGGGGCGCCCCAAAAATTCACCGAATGTTAACGAAACTGTGCCGTATACGGCATCGTGAGCGACTTGTGACAGAGCTGTAGTTAATTGATTCTCAATACATTAATAATGCCGTCACCGAAGTCTTGAGTAACCATTGTTAACCATCCACTGGTCAAATGGGGCGGCAAGAGGGCTGAGAGCGGGAAACCCGCCCGGCCTACCGTCGTTACCAACCTCTGGAAAGCCCAACATGCCGGTCACCACGTGGATACGCCCTCCCGATCAGCGGCATGCCGCCGCTCAGTCCTTTCGCCGCGTCGCGCGGGTGCTGCTCGCAATGGCCGCCGGCGCGGTCCTCGGGGTCGCCGTGGCCCACTTGAGCCAGGCCTCCGATCAGCTGCCCGGGATCATCGGATCCGACGATCGCCAGCCGATCGCGTCGTCCATTTTGCCCTGGTCCGCCATTGGACGGGTCAATCGCGAGTCAGGCGGCTTCTGCACAGGCGTGCTGATCGCGCCGGACAAGGCCCTGA
Organism: Rhizobium sp. Q54; assembly: GCA_945892755.1. Lineage (GTDB taxonomy): Bacteria > Pseudomonadota > Alphaproteobacteria > UBA828 > UBA828 > SHWC01. The sequence continues at coordinate 17,494 of CAMDDO010000032.1, forward strand.
CCGCCGCTCATTGCCTCTGGAATTCACGGGCACAGCGATGGTTGCCGCCTGATGCGCTCCACTTCGTCGCTGGCTGGCGGGGCGGTACCTACAAGCAGCACGCGCGCGCCACCGGCTTCAAGATCCAGCCGGGCCTTTCGTTCTCGAGCCGCGGCAAACCCAATCACATCGCGGATGACTGGGCGATTATCGAGCTCGATCGGCCGATTGGCGCCATGGTCGGCTTCGTGTCGCTCGCCACGACTGAAGAAGGGCTCGCCACCAAGCAGCGAGGCGGCCAACCGGTACTTTATACCGCAGCCTATAGCGCGGATCGACCTAACCTCCTGCACCGCCACGCCAAATGCAGCCCCCATGCCGCGATCTTGAAAGGTCCGCTGTTGATGCACGACTGCGATTTGACGTTCGGCGCGTCAGGCGCCCCAATCTTGATTCAGGTTGGCGACGGTTATCGTGTGGTGGCGATCCAAGTCGCGGTGGTACGAAATGCCACGCATGAACGCGGCATCGCGGTCATTCCCCGTATCGATCAGATTCTTGCAGCGCGCTGAGCATGTTAATCGAGGTTCGGCATCGCGAATGATGATCGAGCGACGGGTGTGACGGGCGTCACACGCCGGTCGAATATAACGGGTGTCAACATGTGGGCGATGCTCACAAGGCGGAGATCGTGGTATGATAATCGTTCTTGCCGCCAGGCCGCGACTTCGCGCCTGCCGTATGCGGTCGCGAAGGGGCTTTCTGTTGCGCGCTAGAACATGGCTGGGCCAGACCTTGCCCCGAGCGGCAAAGGGCGGACCCTGGGCGCGCGCCGGGGCGGCGGCGGCGGTCGCCTTGGGGCTTCTGATTGGTTTGGCCAGTCCGGCCCCGACGCTTTCGAGCGACGCGCTGCCCGGTATCATCGGCATGGACAATCGCGCGCCCGAACGATCCCGGACTCTGCCGTGGAGCGCGATCGGGCGGGTCAATCGCGAGACCGGCGGCTTTTGTACCGGGGTCTTGGTCGGTTCGCGGATGGCGTTGACCGCCGCGCACTGTCTGTGGAACCGCCGCACCAATCGCTGGATTCCGACGGATGCGCTGCATTTCGTCGCGGGCTGGCGCGGCGGACCCAATCTCGGTCACGCCAAGGTCATCGAGGTTCGCGCGGCGCCCGGCCTCAGATTCGATCTCTCCGGCAAGCCGGTCCGCTACGCCGACGATTGGGCGTTGCTGGTTCTTGATGATGCGCTCGGAGATTCGGTGGGCTCCGTACCGATCCTGAGCCTTGACCCCGCCGCGGCCATGACCTTCGCGGCACGCCAAGATGTCATCGAGGCGGCCGGCTACAATCAAGACAAGCCGCATCTGCTGTATCGCCAGAATGCCTGCCGCCTGTTCGGCACCGAAAGTGGCGGTCGCTTGCTCATCCACGACTGCGATTTGACGCGCGGTGCCTCGGGCGCGCCGATCATGTTCGAACGCGACGGCCGCTATGCCGTGATCGGCGTGCAAATCGCGGTGCTTCGTCGAGCCGGTGAAGACCGGGGCTTGGCGGTCATTCCGTCGATGAGTTCAGCACGGCCGGTAAACTAAGCGATCAGGTCCCGCCCTCGGCGCTTGCGCGATGCAGAGTCGCCGCCGACCAGCGACTGGCGGCGGAGTGGACGGGTGCCAAACCATCGCCTTTTGTTGAATTTCCTCTATAATAGCGCACTTAGAGGTTTGTTAATCGGGTGCGAGGGAATGTTGGACGGGGGGTTCGCCCCCGGCGCCAACGCTGCGGGCCCTCGCGCCTATTTCGATTCATGAGCGCGAGCAGCCGCTCCAAGCAACGGACCTGTGCCGATGACCGATGATCCGAAAGGCAACCCGGCCTCAGGCATAACAGTGAAGATCGCCGACAGCCCGCGCGGCGACGCGAAACCCGCGGCGACTGCACCTTCGGCCGAGCCGGCGCCGGCCAAGCCCGCCCCGGCGGCGCTGCACCAGGTCAAAGTGGCTGAAGGCCCCGAGCCGCCACGCCTCGATATCAACCCGAGCGACGTGACCTGGGATCCGCCGCTTATTATCTGCCTGTCGACCTTGTGCGGTTTGCTGCAGCGCCCGATGTCGACCAGCGCGCTTCTGGCCGGCCTGCCAATCGACAAGGCCGGCTTCACGCCAGCGCTCTTCATCCGCGCGGCCGAACGTGCCGGCCTGGTGACCCGGTTGGTCAAGCGCTCCCTCGAGCAGATTTCGCCGCTCAACGTGCCCTGCGTGCTCGTGCTCAAGGGCGGCAACGCGCTGGTGCTGACGCGCTACCGGTCGGATACCGAAGTTGATGTGATCTCGCCTGAGGGCGAGCGCGCCAAGACCACGCTCAAGATCGCCGACCTGAACAAGGAATATACCGGTTATGTGCTCTTCGCGAAGGCGGAGAGCATGCCGGACGTGGTGGTCGACGAATTTGCCGAGGCGCCGGCGGGGTCGTGGTTCTGGCGCGTCATCAAACGGCTCTGGCCGGTCTATGGCCATGTCATCGTCGCCTCGACGGTGGTCAATTTGTTCGCCATCGCGAGCCCGATCTTCGCGATGAACGTCTATGACCGCGTGGTGCCGAACAATGCGGTTGAAACCCTTTGGGTGCTCGCCATCGGTGTCGGCATCGTCTTTGCCTTCGATTTCTTGCTCCGCACCCTGCGCGCCTATTTCGTCGATTCGGCGGGCAAGAGCGCCGATATCGTGCTGGCCCGACATCTGTTCGCCCAGGTGCTGGGCATGCAGTACGACAAACGTCCGGCCTCGACCGGCGCGTTTGCCAGCAATTTGCGCGATTACGAACAGGTGCGCGACTTCGTCACATCGGCGACGCTGATCGCGCTGATCGACATGCCGTTCGCGCTTCTGTTCATCGCCGGCGTCTTCATCATCGCGGGCGAACTCGCGCTCATCCCGTTGGGCGGCGGCCTGCTCATCATCCTGATCGGCTTTGTGCTCCAATTTCCGCTCAAGTCGCTGGTGCAGAAGACGCAGCGCGAGGCGGCGCAGAAACACGCCGTGTTGGTTGAATCGATCGAAGGGCTCGACACGCTCAAGGTGGCGGGCGCCGAGGGCCGCACGCAGCACATCTGGGAACGCGTGGTCGCCCAATCGGCGCGCACCGCGACCGGTGTTCGCCTGTATTCCTCGCTTGCGGTCAATTCGTCGCTGGTGATCTCGAACCTGGTCTATGTCGTTGTCATCGTGGCCGGCGTCTACCAAATCAAGGAGGGCAACCTCACGGTCGGCGGCCTGATCGCGGCTTCGATCCTGGCCGGCCGCGCGATGGCGCCGATGGCGCAGGTCGCCGGTCTGCTTGGCCGGCTGCACCAATCGATGAGTTCGTTGAAAGCGTTGACCCGCCTGATGAAGCTGCCGACCGAGCGCCCCGCCGGCCGCCGCTTCATCTCGCGCAGCACGGTGCGCGGGCAGATCGAGTTCAAGGGCGTCTCGTTCCAATATCCCGAGCAAAAAATTTCGGCGCTGGAAAAGGCCTCATTCTTCGTCGAGGCCGGCGAGAAGGTCGGCATCATCGGCCGCATCGGCTCGGGCAAGAGCACGGTCTCCCGCTTGATTCTCGGTCTCTATCAGCCGGCCTCCGGCGCCGTGCTGATCGACGGGACCGACATCCGCCAGCTCGACCCCGCCGAAGTGCGCCGGCGCATCGGCTGTGTCCAGCAGGACCCATTCCTGTTTTCCGGTTCGGTGCGCGAGAACATCTCGATCGCCGCGCCGCACATCGACGATTCGGTCATCCTGCGCGCCGCGACGCTGGCCGGCGTCGACGATTTCCTTAAGCGACATCCGATGGGCTACGATCTTCCGGTCGGCGAGCATGGCCGGATGATTTCGGGCGGTCAGCGTCAGGCCATCGCGATCGCGCGAGCGCTACTGCTCGATCCGCCGATCCTGGTGCTCGACGAGCCGACGAGCTCGATGGACAACGCCTCCGAGGCCCGCTTCAGGGCGCGTCTTGGGCAGGTCGTCGCCAACAAGACCCTGATCCTGATCACGCACCGGAGTTCCATGTTGCAGCTGGTTGATCGGCTGATCGTGCTTGATGGCGGCAAAGTGGTCGCGGATGGGCCGAAGGCGCAGGTCTTGAATTCGCTCATGCAGGGCGAAATCCGCGTTGCCAAGGAAGGCTGAAGCCATGGCCCGCCGCCGCGAGGAAGTCGAGTTCCTGCCCGATCTGCATCAGAGCATGAGAAGGGTCGGCGGTCGGTTCAGCTACATTCTTTCCGCCGTCGTCATCGTCTTCGTCGGCGGCTTCATTTTTTGGGCCAGCCAGGCCATGATCGACGAGGTAACGCGCGGCGAAGGTCGGATCGTGCCCTCGGGACGCATCCAGACCGTGCAGAACCTCGAGGGCGGCATTCTCTCCGAGCTCTTGGCGCAGGAAGGCGACATCGTCGAGAAGGATGCGATCCTGATTCGAATCACGAATACGACCGCGGCCTCCGACTACAAGGAGATCCTGTCGCAGATCTTTAGTTTGAAGGCGGCGATCGCGCGCCTGGAATCCGAAGTCGAACTCAAGCCGCTCAAGTTTCCCGACGACGTGCAGAAGGATGCGTCTGGCGCCGCAGCGAGCGAGCGCTCGTTGGCCGAAGCGCGTAAGGGTCAGCTCGATTCCGAGATCGCCGTGCTCAAGGATCAGACGACCCAGCGTCGGGGCGAGATCCGCGAAGTGCGAACCAAGCTCGCGTCGCTCCAGAAGTCACTCGAGATCGCACGCGAGGAAGAGGCCATTCTGAAGCCACTGGTCGCCAAGGGCAATGCGGGTAAGCTCGAGCTCGTACGCAATCAGCGGGACATTTCGGAGATTCAGGGTCAGATCAACAATCTGACCAGCTCGCTGCCGCGCGCCGAGGCCGCAGTGAGCGAGGCCGAGCGACGCATCGAAGAGAAGCGCGCGACCTTCATGGCAGATGCACGGGCGGAGCTCAATCAGAGACGCGTGCAATTTTCCTCGCTCAACGAGAAGATTCAGGCTGGCGTCGACCGCGTGACGCGCAGCGACGTGCGCTCGCCGGTGCGCGGCATCATCAAAGAGCTCAAGGTCAACACCATCGGTGGCGTGATCAGTCCAGGCCAGGATCTGATCGATATCGTGCCGCTTGAGGAATCGCTGATCGTCGAGGCGCTGCTGACGCCACGCGACATCGCCTTCCTGCGGCCCGGTCTGCCCGCGACCGTGAAGATCACCGCCTACGACTATTCGATCTATGGCGGGCTCGATGCCAAGCTCGAGCAGATTAGTCCTGATGCGATCGAGAACGAGAAGGGCGAGGCGTTCTTTCACGTCTATCTCCGGACCGAACAGAGCAGCCTCAAGAAGGGCAGCGAGGAGCTTCCGATCATTCCCGGCATGACCGCAGACCGCGGAAATCCTGACCGGCAAGAAGACCGTGCTCGACTATATGCTGAAGCCGATCCTCAAGGCCCAAGAAGGCGCCCTGCGCGAGCGTTGAGCGCGTCGAGCTGGAGCTGCGACCATGCCGTTCATCAGACGTGACGCGAATGGAATAATCGTCGAGGCGCGCGAAGCCCCGACCGACGAGGTCATCGAGTTCCTCGAGCCCGATGATCCCGAGATCGGCCGCTTCAACGCGCGCGGCGGTGGCGCGGCCGCGGTCCGCGATCAGCTCTCGGTTTCCGATTCGGACATGGTACGCGTGATCGAGGACGTCATCGACGTCTTGCTGCGGAAGAAGGTGATCGAGACTACCGATCTACCGGACGCCGTTCACGCCAAACTAGCGCGCCGCCGCGAGCTGCGGACGACGATGGGAACGCTGAGCCGGCTCATCACCGATGATTGACGCCGCCGGCTTTGCGCCGAAGCGAGCGCGTCGGAGCGCCATCGAAAATCCAACGCCGCTTGGGCGCGACGCCGTGACGCCCGATCTACCAGGCGAGATCGAGAATTTCTTTCACCTGCGCGGGTGCGGTGATCGGTCTTGGGTTCGAGCGCACCATCATGTTCTGCATCGCGCCATTGGCGATGAAGTCATAGTGCTCGCGCTTGACGCCGACATCCCGGAGCGTGCGCGGCATGCCGAGCGCCAAGATCAGATCGCCAATCGCTTCGGCCGCGTCGTCATTCGGGCGCCCTAGCGCCGTCGCGATCTGTTGTTGTCGGGGGCCATTCACCGGCTTGTTGTAGGCCAACACGCTTGGCAGCAGCACGCAACTGGTATGGCCGTGCGGCACGTCGGCCACGGCACCCAATTGATGGCCGATGCCATGGCTCGCGCCCCATTCGATCCGGCCCAAACCGGTCGAGGCGAGCCAGGCGCCAAGCTGGCTATCGAGCCTCGCGTCGAGATCGTCCGGCCGCTCCTTGTTCCGCCGAAGCGAGCGGTCGAGCATGGCGAGCGCGTGCAGGCAGGTCGCGTCGGTAAACGGTTGAGGCGCACGCGAACAGATCGTTTCGACCGCGTGGTCGACCGCGCGAATCCCGGTCGAAAGCCAAAGCCAGTCCGGCGTGTGCACGGTGAGGCGCGGATCGAGAATGGCGACCTGCGCACCAATCTCGCGCCCGGTATAGAGATCCTTCACTTTGCGCGCGAGATCGGTGCATCCGCCGAGATTGGAAAACTCGGCGGCGGACAACGTCGTCGGCACGACGATCTGGCGCAGCGGCGGGCGCCCGACCGCCGGCGCATGGCGCGTGCCATCGGGGCGGACCTGCACGCGGTATTCTCCGAGCGCCTCGACCGAGCGCACGTTTTCGGCAAGGCAGACAAGCGCGATTTTCACCGTATCGATCGGCGTGCCACCACCGATGGTCACGATTAAGTCCGGCTCCGCCCGGCGCACCGAATCGGCGCAGGCGATCACGCTCTCACGCGGCACGTGCTGGATGGTCTCGTCGAACAGGCCGGCGAAGCGTGCGCCCAGCGTGCGCCGGATGGTGTCGACCACGTCGGTCTTGCGACTGAGGGTCTTGCTCGAGACCAGAAACACTTTTTGGGCGCGATAGAGCTCAACCTGTTCGGCCACGGCCTCGCCCGCCGGCCGGCCGAACACCACCCGATCCTGCGCCAGAAACTCATATTTGCCGTTCAGCATGGGGGCCTCGATTGTCGTTGGTTGCGCTGCGCCATGGATGGGGAATAAAACCAAGGCGTTCGCCCGTCAATGAGGTTCGACGCCGTGGTCAATCTGAGCGCCTTCATCCGCTTCCATGCCGCGCGCGAGCCAGGCCGGCTTGCGCTGGTCTATCAGGACCGGCGCGTGACCTATGGCGATCTGGATGAGCGCATCGGGCGGCTGGCGGGCTGGCTCACCGCACGGGGCATCAAGCCCGGCGATGTGGTTGCCGCGGTCATGAAAAACAGCGCGGCGTTCATCGACTATATGTTCGCCGCCAGCCATATCGGCGCGGTGTTTCTGCCGATCAATTATCGCCTTGCGCGCGAGGAGGTGCGCTACATCCTCGGCAATGCCGAAGCGAAGTTGTTGCTGGCTGACGAAGAATTCCGTCCCGTCGTCGATGGCCTTTGCGAGAGCGCCTATTTGGGTACGGAGGCGCAGCAGGAATCGCGCGTGCTGGCGGGGTATGACGCGCCGATTCCGCCGATCAGGGTCTGCGCGCCAGGTGATCTATTTCGCTTGATGTACACCTCGGGCACGACCGACCGGCCCAAGGGCGTCATGCTTTCCTATGATAATTTCTATTGGAAGTGCATGGACCATGTCGTGGCGCTCGGACTCACGGCGCAAGATCGGTTGTTGGTGGTGGGCCCGCTCTATCATGTCGGCGCGTGCGATCTGCCGGGCCTCGCCGTGCTATGGCTTGGCGGCATGCTTTATATCCATCGCGATTTCGATGCGGCGCGCGCGCTCGCCTCGATCGAGGCCGAACGGCTGACTTGCGCCTGGCTCGCGCCGGTCATGACCGGACAAATTCTTTCGCTCGACGGCCGCGAGCGGTTTGATCTCTCGAGCTTCAAATGGACCATCGGCGGGGGTGAGAAAACACCGGAGGCCCGCATCCGCGCCTTCTCCACGCTGTTCAGAGGCGCGCGCTACATCGATGGCTATGGCCTGACCGAATCGTGCAGCGGCGATACGCTGATGGTTGCCGGCAAGGAGATCGAGAAGATCGGCTCGACCGGCCGCGCGCTCGCCCATGTCGAAGTCGAAATCAGGGACGAAACAGGCACGCGCCTGCCACCGGGCCAAGAGGGTGAAATCTGTTTGCGCGGCCCCAAGATCACCAAAGGCTATTGGAAAGACCCGGAGAAAACCAAAGCGAGTTTCTTCGGCGATTGGTTCCGCAGCGGCGATGTCGGCTATTTGGATGATGATGGCTTTCTGTTCCTGACAGACCGCAAGAAGGACATGATCATTTCGGGCGGCGAGAACATCGCCTCGTCGGAAGTCGAGCGCGTGATCTACCAGATGCCCGAGGTGCAGGATGTCGCGGTGATCGGCGTGCCCGACGCGCGTTGGGGCGAGCGCCCCGTGGCTGTCGTGGTGCCGAAGTCGGGCGTGACACTCGATTACGCGACGCTGGAGCGCCACTGCCGGGCCAATCTGGCCGGGTTCAAGGTGCCGTCGGCCTTGCACATACGGGAGTCGCTGCCGCGCAATCCCTCTGGCAAGATCCTCAAGCGCGTGCTGCGCGCGGAGTTCACCGGCAAATAGGAGGCCGCCATGGGCCTGACCGCGACGATCGCCGAGTTTCTGTGCCAGCTTGATGCACGCACCATCCCACCCGAGGTGATGGAGAAGGCGCGCGCGTGCCTGCTGAACGGCTATGGCATCGCGCTTGGCTGCCACGCGACACCCTATGCACCAATTGCGCGCCAGACGGCGCTTGCGATCGATGGCGTGCGTGCCGATGGCGCGACGTTGTTGGGCGATGGGCGGCGCTCGACGGTTTCGGGTGCGGCGCTCGCCAATGCCGCGCTGTTTCATGGCCGCGCGCAAGAGGACACGCTGGGCGCCGCGCACCTCGGCGCGATCGTGATTCCCTTGCTCACGGCCATGATCGAGGTTGACGGGTATCCGATCGATCGCCTGCTGCCGGCGCTGGTCGCGGGCTATGAGGCGGGTGGCCTGTTGGAAGGCGCCTATAATCGCCTGACCTCGCCGGCGGGTCTGCGCGCCTCGCCGCTCTACGGCACGATTGCGGCGGCAGCGGCGTCGGCGCGGCTGATGGCGCTGCCGCCCGAGCGGATGAACGCCGCGCTGGCGAATGCCGTGTCGTTCACCGGCGGCATACTGCAATCCTTCGCCGAGGGCACCGACGAATGGCGCTATCAGGTTGGCGTCACCGCGCGCACCGGCTTGATCGCGGCCGAGCTTGCGCGCGCCGGCTCGGTTTCGACCGCGCAGTCGATCGAGGGTCGCGCCGGCTTCGTGCGCGCCTTCGTGCGCGAGACCTGCGACGTCGAGGCGCTCAAGGCACGCATCGGGCGCGAGTGGTCGACGATGCGAGTCGCCTTCAAGCCCTATCCCGTGTGCGCGTTCAATCAAACCCTGGTCGGCGCTGCCCTGGCCTTGAAAGAACGCATCGGCGCGGCGCCGATCAAGCGCGTCACGGTACGGATGAACCCGTTCGAGACCGGCTATGCCGGCATGGACGCGAAGGGGCCGTTCACCACGGTTTCGGGCACCTTGATGAGCATTCCCTTCTGCGCCGCCTCGCCATTGCTGCGCGGCTCGCCGACCATGACCTCGATGACCAGTTATGACGACAAGGCGGTCAATGATTTGACCGCGCGCGTCGCGCTTGAAAGCGACGCCACGATCCCGACGCTCTCGTGCAAAGTCTCGGTCGAGCTCGAAAACGGCACGACCGTCGAGGAACACGCGAAGAAAACCGCCGCCGATTACAGCTATGGCCGTGCCCAGGTTTCAGCCTTGATCCGCCGCATCGGGCGCGAGGAGGGCGTGACCATGGCCGCCTATGACCGCATCGAAGCGTTCGTCGACGGGCTGCCCAACGGCGCCATCGCCGATGCAGTCAGCCCATTCGCCCTGATCGCCCACCGCGCCGCCGCGTGAGGGATGAATCTTCTCGGGTTCGCCGCTGCGGCAAGCGAGAAGGGTGATGCGGTTGGCGCCGAGCGCTTAGTGCGGGCCGTGCTTGCCGCGCAGCCTGACGATATTGCGGCGCATTTTCTGCTTGGCGTCATATCGCTCAAGGCCAGGCGTGATCATGAGGCCGAGGCGGCTTGTCGCGCCGCGCTTCGATTGGCGCCGGGCTTTGCCGCCGCGCAGACCAATCTAGGCACGGCGCTCAAGCGTCTCGATCGGCTCGACGAGGCGGTTGCGTGTTTTCGTCAGGCAACCGCCCTATTGCGCGGCACGAAGCCCCACGAAGGCGTGCTGATCGAACCGGGCCAAGCGGAGACCTTTCGCATTGCCGCGCCGATCAAGCTCCAGCACGACATCGAGCAGTTCGACTATTTGATTGAGCGGGGCGCGCTGCCGCGATCTTTCTCCGCGACGATCGACGCTTATCGGGCGGTGCTCGGTGAGCTTGATGATGGCAATGCCACGCTCTCTCAGAGGCTCAGCCCGGACCAGCTCGACCGCATCGGTGCGACCTATAATCGGCTGGTCTATCGGCCGCCCGATGAGCACGTTTCGCCTTGTCTCAATCCGAGGCTCGCTGCCGAGCGCATCGAGGCGGATTATTTTGACAGCTCGCCCCATGTCGTGGTGGTCGACGAGCTATTGAGCAATGACGCGCTCGGCGCGCTGCGTCGGTTTGCTCTCGAAGCGTCGATCTGGTTCGACTGCAAACAGGCCGGCGGCTATCTCGGCGCCTATTTGCATGATGGTTTCGATGCGCCGGTGCTGATCCGCCTCGCGCACGAACTGCGCGCGCGGCTGCCTCGTCTGCTGGGAACTCACCCGCTCGCCCAGGCCTGGGCCTTCAAGTACGCGCCTGGCGGCACCGGCACGCGCCCGCACGCGGATGAGGCCGCGCTCAACATCAATATCTGGATCACGCCCGATGAGGCGCGGCGCGCTGGTGAATCCGGCGGCCTCCGCCTTCATGACGCCACCGTGCCGGAGGGCTGGTCGTTTGATGACTATAACCGTGAGCCCGAAGCCATGCGGGCGCTGCTCTCCGCCAAGCGGGCCCGGCCGATCGATGTGGCCTATCGCTGCAATCGCGCGGTGATTTTCGATTCGTGCTTGATTCACGAAACCCTTCCGTATGACTTTGGCTCGACCTATGCCGATCGCAGGGTCAATGTGACCCTGCTTTATGGCGCGCGACCGCATGGTGCATGAGGAGCGGATGGCCTATCGCATCGCCGTCGATACGGGAGGCACCTTTACCGACGTCGTGGTGGCCGACACTGAGGGCCAGCTCGCGCTCGGAAAGGCCTTGACCACGCCGGGGCGGAGCTTCGGCGGGCTCTCCGAGGCGCTGCGCGATGCCGCGCGCAATATGGGCATCGCCTATGAGGCGCTGGTGCAAGGCGCCGATGTGCTGATCTATGGCACGACGCGCGCGACCAACGCGATCGTCCAAGCCAAAGTCGCGAAAACCGGATTCCTGGTCACGGCCGGTTTCCCCGACATTCTGGTCTATCGCCAAGGCGGCAAGCTGAACGCGATGCAATTGGACATCGACCTTCCGCCGCCCTATGTGCCGCGCCGGCTCACCTGTCAGGTCAGGGAGCGCATCGACGCCGAGGGCGGCATCGTGACGCCGCTCGATGAAGACGATCTCAAGGTTCAGTTGGAGCGCTTGAAGAAAAAGAACGTCGAGGCGATTGCGGTCTGTCTTCTGTGGTCGATCGTCAATCCGGACCATGAATTGAAAGTGGGCGAATGGATCGAGCGCGTGCTGCCCGGGCTGCCCTACACACTCTCGCACCAATTGAACCCAATCATCCGCGAATACCCACGCGCGTCCTCCACCGCGATCGACGCGTCGCTCAAGCCGCTGATGCAGGAGCATCTGAAGGGCCTGCGCGACGATCTCAAAGCGGCCGGCTTTGGCGGCGAGCTCTTGATCTCGACCTCTGGCGGCGGCGTCATGCATGTCGAGGATCTGATCTTGCGGCCGATTCACATGGTCAAGTCGGGCCCTGCCATGGCGCCGCTCGCGGGCATCTCCTACGCCGATGCCGAGGGACTGGGCAAAGACGTCATCGTGGTCGACAGTGGCGGCACCACGTTTGATGTGAGCCTCGTGCGCGGCGGTCAGGTCAAATACACGCGCGAGACTTGGCTCGGGCCGATGTACACCGGCCACAATCTCGGCATGGCATCGGTCGACGTGCGGAGCGTCGGTGCCGGCGGCGGCTCGATCGCCTGGATCGATTCGGGCGGGCTGCTTCGCGTCGGGCCCTTGAGCGCGGGCTCGGAGCCGGGCCCCGCCTGTTATGGGCGCGGCGGCGTGGCGCCGACCGTGACCGACGCGGCGGTCGTGCTCGGCCATGTCGACCCTGCGCACTTTCTCGGAGGGCGGATGCGGCTTGATGGCGACGCCGCGGTCAAGGCCGTTACGTGCATCGCCGAGCGCATCGGAAAATCGCTCGATGAAACCGCCGCCGCGATCGTCACGCTCTCAAGCGAAACCATGATCGCGGCGATTCAGGACATCACCGTGAATGACGGCGTCAATCCGCGCGAGAGCCTCTTGGTCGCGGGTGGCGGCGCGGCCGGGTTGAACATTCTTCCGATCGCCAGCGCGCTCGGTTGCGATCGCGTGCTCCTGCCGCGCACGGCGGGCGCGCTCTCGGCCTGCGGCGCGCAGTTTTCCGATATCGTCGCCGAGTTCAGCCAATCGCGTTACGCGCATACCGGCTTCTTCGATTTCGCCGCGGTCGACGCCGCGCTCGATAGCATCGAGCGCAAGATCGAGGGCTTCGAGCGCGAGCTTGAGGCGCGTGGCATCACGCGCTTCCGCCGCGACTACTTTGTCGAGGCGCGCTACCTCGCGCAGCAATGGGAGATGGAGATTCCGTCCCCGGTTCGTCGCTTCAAAACGCCCGCCGATGTCGAAACGCTGCGCGCGCATTTCAATGAGATTCACGAGCGGCTTTATGCGGTGAAGGATCCTGCCTCGCACCTCGAGTGCATGAACTGGAAAGGCCGTCTTACCGCCACGCTCGCAAAGCCCAGACTCAATCCCGAGCCGGCGGGCCTCGCACATGCGCCCAAGCCGGCGCGCCAGGCCCATGCCTATTTCTCGGGGCTGGGCCGAGTCGCGACGCCGATCTATGATGGCCCCGCGCTCGCGACGGCGGCGCGCATCGAGGGGCCGGCGATCATCGAGGAGCCGACCACGACGATCGTGATCTATCCCGGCATGCGGGCCGAAGTGACGCCGCTCCACAATTATCTGTTGGTGCCATGAACCATCCAGCCTTCGGTCCGGTCGTCAGCGGCGAATGGCTCGCGCGCGCGCTTGGCGCGGCCGATCTCCGCGTGCTTGATGGTTCGTGGTACATGCCGGCCGAGAAGCGCGACCCGGCGGCCGAACATCGCGCGGCCCATATTCCGGGCGCGGTTTTCTTCGATATCGATGCGATCGCCGACAAGAGCACCGCCTTGCCGCACATGCTGCCGAGCGCCGCGACGTTCGCGGCGGCGGTCGGCGCGCTCGGCGTTTCGAACGACGATCGCGTGATCGTCTATGATGGCGCCGGCCAGCTCGGCGCCGCGCGCGTGTGGTGGACCTTTCGCGTCTTCGGCCATGCGCGTGTCGCCGTGCTCGACGGCGGCCTGCCGAAATGGCGCGCCGAAGGGCGGCCTGTCGAATCGGGAGGTGCCGCGCCGGAGCCCGGCCACTATGTCGCCAAGCCGGCGGACGCACGCCTGGTGCGGGGCTTCGAGCAGATGAAGGCCAATCTCGAACAGCAGGTCGAGCAAGTGCTCGATGTGCGCTCGGCAGGACGCTTCAACGCGGCCGAGCCCGAGCCGAGGCCGGGCCTGCGCGGCGGACATATTCCAGGCAGTCTCAATCTGCCGCTGCCCGCGCTGCTCGATCCGGCGGACAAAACCTTCCTGCCTGCGGCGCGGCTTCGCGTGGCACTCGACACCGTCGGGCTCGACCCGGCCCGCCCCGTGGTGACAAGTTGCGGCTCCGGGATCGCGGCCTGCGTCGCGGCGATCGCGGTTGAGCTGGCCGGCTTCGCGCCGGTCGCCGTCTATGATGGCTCGTGGACCGAGTGGGGCGGGCGTCCCGACACGCCGGTCGAACCCTGAACCGCGTGGCTCAGGCGGCGCCGCGACAGATCATTTCGTCGAGCCGCGAGATGCGCACGAACAGATGGTGGCTGCGCGACATCAGCTTTTGCAGGCGCGTCGGCAGGCGCGCCATGGTCGCAGAGTCGTCGACCAGGCAAACACTGTGGCCGCCCAGCCGGTTGATTTCCGTGGTGGCTTCCTCGGCCGGGATTTCGCCCGCGTGAATGGCGCGCTGGATCAGCAGCCAGGCCATGACATGGGTCAGCCGCGAGGTCAGTCGCAGGGTCTCGCAGTCGCAGATCAACTGATCCGCGAGACCGATGGTCTCGCGGTCGAACGCAAGCCGGCCGGCGACATAGTCCCGCGCCTCGATCACCAGACCGAGTGCTTCCTCGAATGTGCGGCCAAAAAAGGCTGTATTGGCGAGCTCGCTGGCCAAGCCTCTGCTCCCACGTCGCAGCGGTTCGCGGGCTCGCCCGCCGGAAGCCTGCATTTTCGCCCGCCCGCAATTAAGAAACTCTTTTTTATCTGGAGCTTACAACCTTTGCCAGGGGGCCCAAGACGCCCTTTCCGGGCCTCTCGCGCCGCCGCCCTGGCCGCGCCGTCGCGACAGGCTATGATCGCCGAAGGATTCTGAAAAGCCGTCATGAACCATCACCGAAAATTAACCATGGCCTTGCTTGGGTTGGGGGCGCTCGGCCTGGCGGCCGGCCACGCGACGGTCGCCAAAGCCGATCCTGGGGCCGCCACGTTCGTGGCGTCGGCCTTGGTCGGCGTCGTCCAGGCCTATGTCACGCACTATGACGATACGCTGCTCGATGTCGCGCGAGCCAGCGGTCTTGGCTACACCGAAATGGTCGTGGCCAATCCGGAGGTCGACCCTTGGCTGCCGGGCGAAGGCACCGAGGTCGTGTTGCCGACCGGACATCTGCTGCCCGACGGTGCGCGCGAGGGCATCCTGATCAATCTCGGCGACCACAGGCTGTATTTTTTTCCGGGCAAGGGCGAGCCGGTGCTGAGCTATCCGATCGGTGTCGGGCGCGAGGGTTGGGCGACCCCGATTGGCCGCACCACGATCCTGCGCAAGAAGAAGGATCCGAGCTGGTATCCGCCGCCGAGCGTGCGCGCGGAGAAACCCGAATTACCCTCGGTCGTGCCGCCGGGACCGGAGAACCCGCTTGGCGGCCATGCCATGTATCTAGGTTTCGAAAGTTACCTGCTGCACGGCACCAACAGTCCCTGGGGCGTCGGAAGGCGCGTGAGCCATGGCTGCATCAGGCTCTATCCGGAAGACATCGCCGACCTGTTCGAGCGCGTCGCGATCGGCACGCCGGTCGAGATCGTCGATCAAACCGTCAAGTTCGCCTGGATCGAGGGCGAGCTGTTCATGGAAGCCCATCCCGAGACGACTCAGATCGCGGCGATCGAAGAGACCGGCGCCTATGATCGTGCGCCGGTCGACGAGATCGGCGAGGCGTTCACGGCGGCGCTGCTCGGCAGGGCCGGCGAGGCGGTCGACCGCTTGGACTGGGATCAAATAAAGCGCACGCTCGGCGCCCGCAGCGGCCTCCCGGTGCGGATCACGCAGCCCTAGGAGCGTCGTTAGGCACGCTTGGGCGGGCCGGCGCGCCCGGACCGCCCTGGTTCGCGCGCCCGAGCTATTTGTTCATCGACTTCTGGAACATCCGGTCGGCCTTGTCCGAGGCCGCCTTGGCCTCGGCGGAAGCGGCTTCGGCCGCGGCCGCGGCGCGATTTGCCGCGTCGGCGGCGGCCTTTGCCTGCGCGCTGGCCTCCATCGCCATTTGTTTGGCTTCGGCCGCCTGCTGCGCGGCGCTGTCAACCTTCGAGGTGTCGGTCGCGCTGGTTTGCGCGCAGCCAACGGCGATAGCGAGCGGCAAGGCAAGAACCAGCGAACGGGTGATGAAACGCTTGGTAAGCATAAAGGGTCTCCCTTCGGGGGCGGTGGACGGGGCCAAAATGAAGGGATTTACTCTTTCATGTCAAGGCAATAACAGACACGTGATGGCGCGAGCGGAATTGCCCGGGCGGCAAAGAAAAGGGCCGCCGGGGTTACCGGCGGCGCAAGTTACAGGGAGACGGAACAATCAGGGAGGACAATGCACGATAGATCGAGGTATCGATTTATCGGCAAGACCCACTCTAAGAGAGATATCCTAACAAATGGTTAACACGACTGCAGCGAAATACTTTTCTTGAGATAGGCGGTCGGGATCAGCGCTTGAAGATCGAATCGGCCGCGTTGCGCTGCTTGGCGCGCGACTCGATGGTTCGCTTGACCCGGGCGAGCTCGACCTGGAGCGCCTGGCCATAGGCCTCGAGCGCATCGAGCGACAGGTGATCGAGCGTCTTCGGCGGCCAATCCGGAAACCTCGGTTTTGGCTCTTCCTCGTCCATGGTGCCCCCCGTCGGCGGTCTGCTAAACACTAGCGCCGAAGCTGATTGGAGAGAACCCTGCCATGGCCGCTTTGCCGCGCGAGATGACCGTGATCGAAATTGCCCAACCCGGCGGGCCCGACGTGCTCCGCCCGGCTAAGCGCGCTCTACCTGATCCGGGTCTCGGCGAAGTTCTGATCAAGGTCGAGGCGGCGGGCGTCAACCGTCCCGATGCCATGCAGCGGAGCGGGGGCTATCAGCCGCCGCCCGGCGCCAGCGACCTGCCGGGGCTCGAAGTGGCGGGACGCGTCGTTAGCGTTGGCCCCGGTGCCCAGCGATACCGGGTCGGCGACCCTGTCACCGCGCTGACCTCGGGTGGCGGCTATGCCGAGTATTGCGTGGCGCCGGAGGGCCAGTGCCTGCCCGTGCCGAACGGTCTCTCA
>CAMDDO010000033.1 GCA_945892755.1 Rhizobium sp. Q54
ACGCGGCCGATCCGGCGCTGACGGTGGTTCGCCGACTGATCGAGGAACTGCCTGAGCGCGATCTTTCGGTGGTGGTGGATGGCCGGGCGATCGGGCGCAATTACAAGGTATCGAACCTGGCGAACGCCGTGCGCGCGGCGCGTCACGACCTGATCGTGATGGCCGATAGCGACACGCGAGTCGGCCCCGACTATTTGAAGGCGATCGCCGCCGCGTTCGAGGCCGAAGGCGTCGGCGCGGTCACTTGCCTCTATCGCGGCGTGGCCGGCGAGGGGCGCGCCTCGACGCTTGGCGCCATCTACTTGAACGATTGGTACATGCCCTCGGTGCTGCTCGCCACCACGCTCGGCGGACTTCAGCCCTGCTTCGGCCAGACCATGGCTGTGCGCCGCGAGGTTCTGAGCAAGATCGGCGGCCTCGAGTCGCTGAAAGACCATATCGCCGATGATTACATGCTAGGCGAGCTGGTCAATCGTGCCGGCTATCGCGTCGCGATCGCGCCGACGCTGATCGACAACATCGTGTGCGAGGCGGATTTGCGGGCTTTGTTCCGGCACGAGCTGCGCTGGGCGCGCACGCTTCGAACGGTCAAGCCGTTCTCCTATCCGCTCACGCTACTGACCGACGCGCTGCCGCTTTCGCTCATCGCCTTCGTCGCGAGCGGGCTGGCGGCCGAAGCCGGCATGATGTTCCTCGCAGCGGTGGTGCTCAGGCTGGCGCAACACAGCGCGGCACGGCTTCGCTTCGGCAAGGGCGTGCCCTACAGACCGTGGCTCGTGCCCTTTCGCGACATGATCACCTTCGCGGTCAGACTCGGCTGTTTCGTCGGCCAGGGCATTTCATGGCGCGGTCACCGCTTTACGCTGAAGCCAAGCGGCCAGATGATCGCGGTCGATTAATCGGGCCCGATTGGTTCGGCGGTCGATTGCCGTAGCCGCTCGCGACCCACTAAAATCCAGCGTGCACGAGATCCCACAAGAGCCGAGCGCGACCGTGGCGACGGTTGCGTCACCGGCAAAGCCTCGGCGCGGCGTTGCCACGCGCGCCTGGACATTGCTTTTCCTCTTGCTCGGCTTCGGCCTGATGGCCGGGCTGATCGCCTTCGAGGATGCCGGCGCGATTGGCGCGGCGATCGCCTCGGCCGGCTGGGGCATAGCCGCGATCACGTTGTTTCACCTCGTCCCCCTCGTGATCGATGCGCTGGGCATTAGAGCGCTCATCGCACGCGAACACCGGGTCTCGTTTTGGCGCATTGCGGGGCTTTATTGGATCGGCGAATCGATCAATACGCTCCTGCCGGTCGCCCAGATCGGCGGCGAGTTCGTGCGCACCCGCCTCCTGGTTATGGGCGGCATCCCGGGCGTCGCCGCCGGCGCCTATGTGATCGGCAATTTGACGCTCGGCGTGTTCACTCAGGGTCTGTTCGCGATCCTCGGCCTGATCATCCTCGTGCTGCAATATGGTGACGGCAATGACGCGGCGAGCCATGCCGCGATCGGCGCCGGAATCATCTTGGGCGGCGTCGCGTTGTTCTACCTCGCCCAGCGCATTGGCCTGTTCGGCTTTGTCGCGCGCCTGTTCAAGGCGCTCGGGCGCGGCAAGGATTGGTTCACGCTCGTCGGCGGCGCGGCCGAACTCGATGGCGCCATGCTGGCGCTCTATAAACGGCGCGGCGCGGTGTTCCGCGCCATGACGTGGCAATTCGCATCGTGGCTTCTGGGCACCGGTGAGGTTTGGCTCGCGCTCCATTTCATGGGCCACGATGTCAGCCTTCTCGATGCCATGATGATTGAGGCGCTGGGCCAGGCGGTGCGCTCGGCAGCTTTTTTGGTGCCGGGCTCGCTCGGCGTGCAGGAAGGCGGCTATGTGCTGCTCGGCGCGGTGATCGGCCTGCCGCCGGAGATTTCGCTCGCGCTCTCTCTGATCAAGCGGGTGCGCGAGATCGGCCTCGGCGTGCCTGGCCTGATCGTCTGGCAGGTGATCGAGGGCCGCCGTTGGCTGATCCTCAGACGTTGAATCCGTTTCTTGGGCTGTGCATCGCGGGTTAGCATCGGCGTGCCTGAAGGAGCGGCTTTGTCATGACCCATCAGCGGTTCACCGATATCGGCGCCTGTGTCTTTGATGCCTATGGCACGCTGTTCGATTTCAACAGCGCGGCGGCGAAATATCGGGCCGAGCTCGGCGACCAGGCCGACCGGCTCTCGGCGCTCTGGCGGACCAAGCAGCTCGAATACACGTGGCTGCGCAGCCTGATGGGCGCCTATGCTGATTTCTGGCAGGTCACTGGCGACGGGCTTGATTTCGCGCTGAGCGCCCTCGGGCTCGACCGGCCGGGGCTCAAGGACCGCTTGATGGGCGCTTATCTCGAGCTTGGCGTCTATCCGGAGGTGCCGGCCATGCTCGGAACGCTGAAGGCCGCCGGCATGCGCACGGCGATCCTCTCCAATGGCGAACCCGGCATGTTGGCGGCGGCGGTGCGGAACGCCGGCATCGGCGATCTGATCGACGCCGTGCTCTCGGTCGATTCGGTCGGAATCTATAAGCCGCATGCCTCGGTCTACCGGTTGGCGATCGATCGGCTCGGCGTGCCGGCACGGCGCATCAGCTTCCAATCATCGAACGCCTGGGATGCGGCGGGCGCCGCGCAGTTCGGCTTTCGCGTCGCCTGGATCAACCGCTTCGGCCAGAAGCCCGAAAATCTGCCGGCCAAGCCCGACGCCGAGCTCCGCTCGCTTGCCGAACTTCCCGCGCTTCTCGGACTGGGGAATCCGTCATGACGATGTCAACGCTGCTTTCTCGCGGGGCGAGTGCGCTGCTTGCCATCGCCCTCGGTATCTGGTTCGAGCCGGCCCTGGCCGAGGATGCCAAGCCCGCCAGTCAAACCGCCGCCGACGAACAACTCTATGTGGAAGCGCTCCAGGCTCTCCACCCCGCGGCGGAAAAGGGCGACGCTGACGCGCAGTTCGAGCTTGGGCTGCTTTATGACCAGGGTCATGGCGTGCCAATCGACCCGATCCAGGCCGCGATCTGGTTCAAGAAGGCGGCCGAGCAGGGCCATGCCGGCGCGCAACACGCGCTCGGCACCTATTACGAGCTTGGCAAGGGCCTGCCGCAAGACAACGCCTTGGCGATGCAATGGTATGACGCGGCGGCCAAGCAAGGCGATGCGCGCGCGCTGCGTAATCTCGGCAATTTCTATTTGGAGGGCAAAGGCGTCGCGGTCGATCACGCACGCGCCGCGACGTTGTTCCAGGAAGCCGCCGACAAGGGCAATTTTCGGGCGCTCAAGAACCTCGGCTACATGTATTACTTCGGCGCCGGCGTTCCGAAGGACGTGACCAAGGC
Source organism: Rhizobium sp. Q54 (assembly GCA_945892755.1). Classification (GTDB taxonomy): domain Bacteria; phylum Pseudomonadota; class Alphaproteobacteria; order UBA828; family UBA828; genus SHWC01. The sequence continues at coordinate 3,346 of CAMDDO010000033.1, forward strand.
TGCGGCGCTGTTTCGCGTCGCGGCCGGCGGCGATGAAGCGAGCGCGCAATTCGCGCTTGGCTCGCTCTATTATGTCGGCGATGACGTGCCGCGCGATCTGGCAAAGGCGTTTGAATTGCTCAGGCGCTCGGCCGAACAGGGCTACGCCAAAGGTCAATTGCTGCTTGGGCGCATGTATGCGCGCGGCGAGGGCGTGGAAACCAATCCGGGTGAGGCCTGGTTCTGGCTGATCGTCGCCGAGGCGCAGGAGCCGGTCCTGGCGCGCCATTACATGAAGGAATTCGCCGATCAAGTCGGCGAGGCGGCGCGGCGCGACGCGGAAGCCCGTGCCGGGTTGTGGATGCCCCGCGATTGATCGGGCGCGATGAGATCGAAGAAAGGGGAGACACGATGAAGGGCTACGTCATCGCCGAGGTCGAAGTCACCGACCCGATCTTGTTCGAACAATACCGCGCGGGCGTGCCAGCCACGGTCGCAGCCCATGGCGGGCGCTATTTGGTGCGCGGTGGTGCGATCACGCCGGCCGAAGGCGGCTGGAATCCGAAGCGATTGATCATTCTCGAATTCCCTGACGTCGCCGCGGCCAAGGCCTGGCACGATTCGGCGGCCTACGCGCCCATGAAGGCCATGCGCGAGCGTTCGGCGCGTTCCAAGATCATTATCGTCGAGGGCGCCGCGCCTTAATTTCCGTCTGGGCCGGCGACCACGCCTTGATCGTGCAATTTGCCGATTGCCGCGTCGCTTAGGCCCAGCACTTCGGCGAGGATGGCGTCGGTGTCTTGGCCTAGCCTCGGCGCCGGGCCTGGGGCAACGCGAGGGGCCGCGCCGAATTCGAGCGGCGAGCCAGGCACACGGTAACGGCCAACCCCCGGTTGCTCGATCTCGGCAATCATCGGGTTGGCCGCCGGCGTGAAACGCCGATCGTGCCGCACCATCTCGCCGAAGCTCTGGTAGGGCCCCCACAGCACGCCCGCTCGATTGAGTGCGACTCCGACCTCTTCAAGCGTGTGCGCGGCGAACCAGGGCTCGAGCAGGCCGACCAGTGCGTCACGCCCGGCATAGCGATCGGCGTCCTTCCGAAAATCCAGGCCGCGCGCGGCTTCAAGCGCGCGCAAGGCCTCGAGTACGCCGGCCGCCTTTGCCAGGTCCTCGACATGGCGCGCGGTGACGGTCGCCACCATCACGCGCGCTCCGCCCTTGGTCGGGAAGTCGCGCCCGAACGTGCCGAAGATCGCGTTGCCGAGGCGCGGCCGGTCCGCGTCATTGACCTCGACCTCGGCGGTGTAGCCGAGCGCGGCGGCCAGCGCGGCGCCGACGTTGAACAGCGAGAGCTTGACCAACTGGCCCTGCCCGGCGAGCCGGCGATGGCGTTCGGCCGCCAGAAGCCCGATCGCGGCGTGCAGCCCGCAAGTGAAATCCCACGCCGGAATTACGCTGTTGACCGGGCCGTCGGCGGGTTCCGGCCCGGTGACATAGGGGAAGCCCAGCGCGGCATTGACCGTGTAGTCGACCGCGGTCGTGCCATCGGGATTGCCCTGGATCAGCAGCATGATCAAATCGGCGCGACGCGCCTTGAGCGCGTCATAGCCGAGCCCATCACGCACCGGCAGGTTGCTCAGGAACAGCCCGCCACCCTCGCCCGGCGCCGTGATCAGCGCGGCGATCAGCTCGCGCCCCCTGGGGTCGGCGGTATTGACCGCCAAGGAGCGCTTGCCCTTGTTGAGGCCGGCCCAATAGAGGCTGTCGCCTTCGGCCGTCACCGGCCAGCGCCGATAGTCGACGCCGCCGCCGATCGGGTCGAAACGGATCACCTCGGCGCCGAGCTGGGCCAGTGTCATGCCGCCCAGGGGCGCCGCCACGAAGGCCGAGCCCTCGACCACGCGAAGGCCGGTTAGCAATCCGCTCATGATTTTGTCGATACCCTCTTTTGCATGGCGCGCGACACGCTATTTAATTGCGCCGTCGTGGTCGAGTCGCGCCACGCCACCGCTACGAGGAGTTCCCCGTCCATCTCGCCGAAGATTCGTCCCGCTCGCCTCAGCGATATCGCCGATCTGCTCCGCATCGAGGACACCTCGTTCGCCGGCGACCGGCTGGCGCGCCGGAACTTCCACTATTTGTTAACCAAGGGCAAGGTCAGCTGTCTGGTCCACGAGGACGAGGGACGCATCGGCGGCTACGCCATGCTGCTCTTTCACGCCGGCCTGCCGCTCGCCCGGCTCTACTCGTTCGCGGTCGAGTCGGCGCGGCGCAAGAACGGAATCGGACGGACCTTGCTTGAAGCCTGTGAAGACGAGGCGCACCGGCGCAATTGCACGCATTTGCGGCTCGAAGTGCGCCCCGATAACGATGCCGCGATCCGCTTCTATCGGCGCGTCGGCTTCCGCGAATTCGACACCGCGCCGGATTATTACGAGGACCACGCGACGGCGCTCCGCATGGAGAAGCCGCTGCGCCTCGAGCCGCCGCGCGCCCCCGCCGCCGTGCCCTATTACGCCCAGACGCTTGAATTCACCTGCGGCGCCGCGGCGCTGATGATGGCGATGGCCGCGCTCGATCCGGCCTTGCCGCTGGATCGGCGCACCGAGCTCAGGCTCTGGCGCGAATCGACAAGCATCTATATGACCTCGGGCCATGGCGGCAGCGACCCCTATGGGCTTGGGCTCGCGGCGGAGCGCCGTGGCTTCGATGTCGAGATCCGGGTCAGCGACCCGAACGAATTGTTTGTCGATGGCGTGAGAAGCGAAGAGAAGAAGGCCGTGATGCGCCTGGTCCAGCAGGATTTCCGCGCTCAGCTCGCGGAAACCTCGACGCGAATCCGGCACAAGCCACTTAAGGTCGCCGGACTCAGGCGACGGCTCGATCGCGGCGCCGTGCCGATCGTGTTGATCAGCTACTACCGCTTTCATCAGCAGAAACTGCCGCACTGGCTGACCATCACCGGGGCGGACCAGCATTTCATCTATGCCCACGATCCCTATGCCGGCACCGACAACAAGAAGACCGGGGCCGAATGCAAGAACCTGCCGATCACCCATGAGGACTTCGACCGCATGTCGCGCTACGGCAAGGCACGGCTGCGCGCGGCTGTCGTCCTCACGCGGCCCGGCACCAAGCACTGAATGGTGGATTGAGATGCACGTTGTCGTCATCGACCGGAAGATTCAGCTCCCGCTGCCCTACCGAAACTGGACGGTCATTCGCGACCGCGACTTCATCACCTCGCCCGAGCAATTCCAGGCGCGGCGCGACAAGGTGGTCAATCTGTGCGCCGATTACAGCTACCTCGGCTACGGCTATTACTGCTCGTTGCTCGCCGAAGCCCGCAAATTGAAGGTGATTCCCTCGGTCCGCACGCTCTTGGAGTTGCGCGATCGCTCGATCTATCGCCACGCGCTGCCCGAGCTCGACGACGCGCTGCGCCAGCGCATGAAGAAGATCGAGGTGCCGGCGCTCAGTCGCTTCGCACTCGACGTCTATTTCGGGCGCCCCGATGACGAGCGCTTCACCGAATTCGCGCGCCGCGTGTTCGACCGCTTCCGATGCCCGATCTTGAGGGTCGAGGTCTCGGCCGAAGGGCGCTGGCATGTCGCACGCATCCGCCCGCTCTCCTTTGGCGAGCTCAGCCTCGAACAGCAGGACCGCTTCCGGACCGCGCTCGATGACTACACGCGCGCTTCCTGGCGCATTCCGAAGACGACCGTGGTGCCGAAATACTCGCTTGCCATCCTGCACGATCCGAACGAATCGATGCCGCCATCCTCTCCCCGCACATTGCAGAAGTTCATCCGCGTCGGCGAGCAGATGGGCGTCAAGGTCGAGCTGATCGAGCGCAAGGACTATGCCGAGCTTGCCGAGTATGACGCGCTGTTCATCCGCGCCACCACCGCGATCGACCACCACACCTTCCGCTTCGCCCGAAAGGCCGAATCGGAAGGCATGCCGGTGATCGACGACCCGACTTCGATCCTGCGCTGCTGCAACAAGGTCTATCTCGCCGAGCTGTGCAAGGCCGACCGGATTCCAACCCCGCGCACGCTAATCATCGACCGCGGCACGGTTGATTCGGTCGAGCGCGAGATCGGCTATCCCGCCGTGCTCAAGATTCCGGATGGCTCGTTCTCGCGCGGCGTGGTCAAGGTCGAGAACCGCGAGCAGCTCCTCCAGCGTGCCGGCCTCCTGCTCAAGGAGTCCGACGTTATTCTCGCGCAGCAATATATCTATACGACGTTCGACTGGCGCGTCGGCGTGTTGCGCGGCGAGCCGCTTTACGTGTGCCAATACATGATGTCGCGCGGTCACTGGCAGATCGTGAAGCATGGCGACGATGGCCGCTTCCAAGAGGGTGGCGCGACCACCTTCGCGGTCAAGGACGCGCCGCGCAACGTGGTCTCGCTGGCCGTGCGGGTCGCCAATCTGATCGGCGACGGGTTTTATGGCGTCGATATAAAGGAAACCGCCGAAGGCCTCCACGTGATCGAAGTCAACGACAATCCGAGCATCGATACCGGCTATGAGGATCGGGTGCTGAAAGACGAGCTCTACCGCCGCATCATCCAGGAATTCCTCCGCCGGCTCGAAGGCCGTCAATTGCTTGAACGGCCCGCCAAGCTCGCGGTCGTCGCGGCCGGCTGAGCTTCGCTCTTGCCGCCGCCGCGATCGATCATGATCGCGAGCGCCGGCAGGATCAGAAGGTCGACGACGAAGGCGAGGCCGATGATCAGGGCCGCGAGCGCGCCGAGGCTCGCATTGACCTCAAAGCCCGAGGTGGCGAGCACGCCGAAGCCCGCGCAGAGCACGGCGGTCGTGGTCGCAAGCGCCGGCCCAACCGATTCGACCGCATAGATCGCCGCTTCGCTCGGCGCCATGGCGAGCGTGCGACGCGCACGCTGGTAGCGGCTCAAATAATGAATTGAATTGTCGACCACGACGCCGAGCGTCATGGCGACCACGGCCGAACTTGCCAGCCCAAGCTGCCCGACCAAATAGCCCCAAAGCCCAAGCGCAATCAGCGCCGGCACAAGATTGGGTAGCAAGGTGATGAGCCCAAACCGCAGGCTCCTGAACAACGCGACCAGGAGCAGCGAAACCAAGCCGAGCGCGACGCCCGTGCTGGTCAACATGTTGGTGATGTTCTGGCCGGAGACATGGGCATACATCATGCTGAGCCCAGTCGCCCGCGCATTGATCCCGGGCGGCGCGTTGTCGGCGACCCACGCCTCGGCCCGCCCCGCCAGGGCGCGCAATTCGCGCGCCGGGAGGCCGACGACGATGACGCCGAGACGCGAAGAGGAGGCGGTCAGATCAATCAGACCCGATTTTGGCGCGTCCTTGGGCGTTGCCTCGGCATAGGCCATCAATAAGGTGCGCGCGGCGCCGGCCTCGGTGGGCAAGCGGTACTCGGTGTTATTTCCGTTCTGTCCTGCCTGGTTCAGGCGCTTCACGATGTCCGTCAGGCTCGAGACGTGAATCACACCCGACTGGGTTTGGTACCAGGTCGCGAAGTCGTCGAGAAACCTGAGGTACTTGTCATCGAGCGCGCCGAATGGTGCGCCGGCATTGACCACATGCTCGATCACGTCGGTGCCGGTGAGATTCGCCTCGACGAAATCGGTGGCGCGGCGAAACTCGTAGCGCTGGTCGAAATATTTGGTGAATTGGTCATTGAACGCGATCATGCCGACGCCCGGGCCAAAGCCGGCCACGAGAACAAGGCCGCCCGCGAGCGCCAAACGGCGATGGCGCACCAGCAACGAGCCGAGGCCGCGAAACAATCCGGCTTCTTTCTCGGCGCCGCGCGATGGTTTGAGCGGCAGAATGGCAAGCAGGGCCGGCAATAGCGTGAGCGAGAACAAGAGCGCCAGCATGACGCCGATCGCGGTCAGATTGCCGAGGTCGCGCATCGGGGGCGAAGGCGTCGTGTTCATGGCGAGGAAGCCCGCAGCGGTGGTCAGACTGGTCATAACCACCGGCCAGAGATTGACCGAGAGCGCCTCGATGATCGCGGCACGCTTGTCGAGGCCGCGGGCCATGGCGCGCCGTACCGCGCTCACGATATGCACGCTATCGCCGATCGAAACCGTGAGAATGATGGTGGGCGCTGCCGCCGAGGCCGGACTGAGGCTGAACCCCATCCAGCCCGCAAGGCCCATGGCGCCGATCACCGAGGCGCCGACCACCGCGAGCGACGCAACCGCGCCGGTGAACGAGCGAAGCAGGGCAATGAGCAAAAGGACGACCAGCGCGACCATGATCGGGCTGAGTTCCGCGAGGTCGCGTTCGGTCGCTTCGGCAAAAGCATGGCTGCCGATCAGGATTCCGGTCGCATGGAATTGCAACGTCGGAAAATCGGTCGCGAGCTCGGCCACGATCACCCGTATTTTGCCGACCAAGGTCGCCACCCCCTGGTCGTCGGTCACCACAGCATTCAAATTGACCGCGATCACATTGCCGGTCACCGCGACCAGCCGGCCGCGCAGGAGCGGCTCGGCGCGCGCCGCCTGGCCGGCGGCGAGCGCCTCGGCCCGATCGAGCCGCGCGGCATCGGCGATCAAGGGCGTCAAGGTCAGGCGGCCATCCTCGAAACGGGGCACCAGATAGTTGGTCGGCGAAACGATGCGCGTGATTTCGGGCAAGGTCTTCGCGGCCTCGACCAATCGCGCTGCCGCGGCAAAAGCCTCTGGCGTAAAGGCCCCAAGACCCTGCGTCGGGCGCGCCTTCGGCGCGATCGCGATCAGCACGTTCTTGCCCTCGCCGAAATCGTGCTCGAAGGCGTTGAGCGTCTTTAGCGTCGGGTCGTCGGGCGCGAAGAACACGCTGGTATCGTTGCTGAAACGCAAATTGAGCCCGCCGGCGGCCGCGGCCAGCAGCGCGGTAACGCTAAGCGCCAGGATCAACCAGCGCGCACCGTGCAATCTTGCGATCAGCTCTGCCACGTCGTCCTCGATTTGGCATAGCATGGCGCACGAGCGACGATTCGAAAAGCCGCGGACGCCGGAGGTGAGTCATGAGCCATGAAGCCGCCGTTCTGTTCGCCAATGAGTCGTTCTATGCCGCGTTCCTGGCGCGCGATATCGCCGCCATGACGGCTCTGTGGTCGGCGCATGAGGCGATCTGTTGCATCCACCCTGGCTGGAACGCCATCGAGGGCCACGACGCGGTAATGAAAAGCTGGGCTTCAATCCTCCGTAGCCCGGACGCGCCGCGCATTCATTGCCGCGCGCCGCGCGCCTATGTCTATGGCGATACCGCATTCGTGGTCTGCTATGAGGTGATCGAGGGCGGCGTGCTCGTCGCCACCAATGGCTTCGTGCGCGAGCCCGGCGGCTGGCGCATGGTCCATCACCAGGCCGGCCCAGCCAATGACTTGCCGCAAGAGCCGCCGGCGCCGCCCGCAAAGGTTCATTGAGCGCTGGCTGGCCTCGCGGTCCGCGCTAGCGCGGTCGATCGCCTTTCTCGCCGGCCAGACCGAGCAGACCGCGCAGGCGACTGCGCATCTCGCGCCGCTGCGTGATTTTCTTGAGGGCCGGCGAGGGCAGATCGGCCGGCTCGATGAAGCCGCGACGCAATAGCGCCTCGATCAGATCTTCGATCACGCGCACGACGTCCAGATCGCTGTCGGCCAATCCGGCCCGAAGTCCATGTGCTTCATCGGCCGTGCCAAGAAACGCGACGATCTCGGGATGTCCCTTTGGCAGCTCTTCGGTTACCCCGTCGCGCGGTTGATTGTGCACCGCCACGATCAAGCCTTTGGTATCGCGTTCGACAAAGGGCATGGCGCGCTCCTTCGAGCTTGCTGAACCTGCATGATAGCGAGATGGGGCCGCCGCGACAGCCGAATTATACGCGACCAACGGGCACTTGCACTAAGTACCCTCGCGCACCACGGCGAAGGCTTCGTTGGTAAACCAGAGGCCGCCGTGCTTGCGCAGGACATCGCTCGTCGAATCGAGATAGACGCCGCGCTCAAGCACCGGCAGAAGCCGCGCATCCTCGATTTGCGCGACATAGACGGCGGCGTTCCAGGCCGCCATCAGGGTCGAGGTGCCGATGCTTTCGCTCACTTCCGTCGGCAGAGTGTGCAGGCTGTAGCGGAAAAGTGCGCGCGAATCAGGGTAGGCCATGCAGCGCAGTCGCGGCTGCTCGTCCTTGAGCGCGGCCTGAAGCACTTTCACCAGGTCGCGGCGCGGCGTGACGAACGGATTCTCGTTCGGCCAAACCGCGCGAATGATGTCCATTCCGGGATCACGGCCGGTCGATTGGACCACGACCATACGGCCATTCGGGGCCAAGGCTCGGGCGAGCGGCGCCAAGACATTGCGTACCTTGGCTTCGGCCGACACCCGCGCCTGATAGGGCTGCGAGGCAAGCACCAGATCGTAAAGGCCTTCCACCTTGCCGGATCGCGGGATGATGTCGTCCAGCACGAACTCGTGGTCCTTGCGATAGATCACAACCACCGAGGGCCGCTCATAGACCGGGTTACCGGTCTTCGGGTTGGTCTTGATGCGCCAGCCCGAGGCAAGCGTCGGCTGAAGCTTCTTGCGAATCTGCAAGTCGAAATCGTGCGTCGTGTTGCCTTCGAGCGGGAAGACATGCCAGTTGAGATCGGCCAACGCCGTCTCGTTGCGCGGCATGAGGCGTGGCGCCTCGGAATAGAACATGTTGGTCGCCACGAACACCATTTGAGGGTGCTCGTAGAATCGATCGGGCAGCTTCTCGACCGTGAGGCGCACGTCTTCGAGGCTGATTTCCTTGCCGACCGCGAGGATTGGCACGGTCGGAAAACGCTGGTGGACGGCGCGCAGCACGCGCGTCAGCACCGTGCCATCACCCATACCGGCGTCGAACAGGCGAAGCGCCGGCGGCCTCGGCACGAGCAGCGGCAGTTCCTCGCCGATGCGCGCCGCCACCTCCCACTTCTCGCTGCAGGTGGTCACGAACATCAGGTACTTTTCGCGGTTGTCGTAGAAGCGAAACGGCAGCTTCCGATTTGAGGCTTTGGCCACGACGCGGGCTCCTAGCGGGTGCGGCCGCAACGCTGGCCGGGGGCGTATCATAAGAGGTATAGGGCTGGGACGCGACGCACGTTGAGGATGAATGGGGCTCGGATAGTTCGGGGATGGAGAGAAATGACGAATGCGATGGCGAGCGGCGGGCGCCGCCCGATGGGACAGCTCGAAACCGCCTTGAAGGCCGGCTGGTTCGCCGTGACGGCGGAAACCGGCCCGCCGGACTCGGCCGACCCCGAAGCGGTCTTGCGCCGGGCGGGTTGCCTGAAGGGCCTGGCCGACGCGGTCAACGTGCTTGATGGCGCCGGCGCGCGGGCTCATCTTTCACCCTTGGCGGCGGCGGCCATCCTGGTTCGCGCGGGGATCGACACGGTGCTCCAATTCACCATGCGCGACCGAAACCGCCTGGCGCTTCAGGCCGATGTGCTCGGCGCGGCGGCGCTTGGCGTCAGGAATATTCTTTGCCTGACCGGCGATGCGATCGACAAGGGCGATCAGCCCGAGGCCAAACCGGTCTTCGATCTCAAATCGGGCGACTTCATGGCGATCGTGAAGCGGATGCGTGACCAGGCCGAGCTGCCCTCTGGTCGCAAGCTCGAGGCGCCGCCGGATCTCCTGATCGGTGGCGCCGCGGCGCCGTCCGAGCCGGCGCCAGGCTTTGCCGCCGGCGACATCGGCGCCAAGCTCGGCGCCGGGGTGGATTTCATCCAGACCCAATTCTGCTTCGACCTTGGCATGTTGCGGCGTTACATGGCCCGCCTCGATGAGCTCGGCTTTCTTGGCAAAGTGCCGTTCCTGATCGGGCTCGGACCGCTGCGCTCGGCGAAATCGGCGCGCTGGATGAACGAAAACCTGTTCGGCGTGCATATCCCCGACAATCTGATTGCGCGGCTCGAGGGCGCAGCCGATCAGGCCAGGGAGGGGCGCGCGATCTGCATCGAGCTGATGCACGAGCTTCGGGACGTGCCGGGAGTGTCGGGCGTGCATTTGATGGCGCCGCATAGCGAGGCGGCGTGTGCCCAGGTGATCGAAGAATCGGGGGTCCTCAAGGGCCGAGCGCGAACATAGCGCGATGCGGCCTCGGCCCGATTTGAGCGGAACGAGGCCGGCATCGCCAAACGACGATCAGAAGCCGCGTACCTCGATATCGCGGAACAGGACATCGCCCGTATTGTTGACCATGGCGATTCCGTCGAACCCCGATTTGATGCCCTGATCGGTGATCGAAAAGAGCTCTTCGCCGTCGAATGTGATGGTCATCAAGCCGCCGGCTGCGCGCTTCCAGCCGATCTTGTGCGCCCCGCCATCTTCCATCGCGATCGGCGGCGGGCCGCCATCGATCACCGCGGTGCCCTTGCGGCTGAAGCGCGACAACTCAAAGACCGCCGACGCGGCGTCCGAGGAGTAGTTCAAGCGATAGCCGCTGGAACGATCCGCACCCTGATAGACCACCCATTCGAAGTCGGCCGGTGTGTTGCGTGACAGCACCGAGCCCAGAATGTCGAAACTGTTGGTGATCTTGGCCGCGGTGAAGATCTCGGCGCGCTGTGTGCTGACCAGGCTGCCACCAGGGCCGCTCTTCTTGCCACTGCCCAAAATGGTGTCGAGGATCGAGCTGGCGGTGTCCTGTTTGCCGCCTTGCGTGCTCCCCGTGCCGGCGGGCCGGACGATGCTCCTGAGACCGCCCGTCTTCTCGAGCCCGAACTTGCCGGTGGCGATGGTCCATGCCGGGTTGCGCGTGATGTCGCCGTCGGTGAAGTTGTCCTTGATGAAGACCGGCACCTGCGAGGTGCCATAGGCGTCGAGCGCGTCGCGCAGATCCTCGAGGAAGCGCGGATCGGCTGCGCGCTGCCGCTCCGCGGTATCAATCAATGTATTGAGCCGCTGAATAAGCTCCTCGGTGCTGGCCACCGTCTGGGAGCCCTTCCATTCCGAATAGCGGACGTCGGCAGCATGCAACGTCGTGATCGACGTGGTGCCGAGCGCGATGGCGGTAAGCAGCGCGGCCATTCTTTTCATGATGTCCTCGATGACTCATTCGACGTGAAGGATGCAGGTGATGAAAACGTCTTGGGCGCGATCGGATCGTGGAGCGCGTCTCGCGACGAGTCAAACGCCCGAAACACAATCACACCATTATGTGCACACTATCTATTGCGTCTCGCGTCAAAATTGATCAATATCTCGACGCGAACAACGTCAACCCGGAGGAAGAGGATGGAGTGGCACGCGTCGACAGCAGCGATCATCGCGATCGATGCATACGCGTACAGTGTCGTGGATGAGGTCGGGGGTTTCATCCGCAATGGTACGCCAATCTCCATTGTCGAATCAGCGCGCATGCTGAAGTCGCGTCGCCTCCATCACTCGATCATCGCATTGCATGATGGAATCGACGCGGCGCCAAGGGTCGAATTCGACACGCGGCAGCAGCGGAACGCGCGCAAGATCGTCGGGACTAACAAACGCTCGACACCGTCGAACAAGAAAGACGCCACCCTGAAGGTCAAGCACGAGCAGGCCGGGCAAGTCCAGCAACCGGGCCGAAGCGAGGCGGGACATGAATCCCCCCTGGCTTCGTACACGGTCGGCTGGCGTTCGCATTCGGCGTCAACAACTATGGACTCGAGGGTATGATGAGCGAATTGCGGTCTATCAAAGCGACGGTTATGGCGTTAGCGGCCAAGAAGAAGGCTGCGGCCAAGAAGAAGCCCGGAGGCAAAAAGAAAGCCGCGAAGAAGAAGTCGAAAAAGCGGAAGTAGCCTTAGCGGCGACTGACAGACTCTAGCGATCGTTCGATGGCCGGCGTGTGGGAAACCGCACGCCGGCCTCTCTATTCGTAGCCGACGCGCACCAAATAGAGCCCGTGAGGCGGCGCGTTCGGCCCCCCCTTCGTGCGGTCGCGCGCCTCGCGCGCCGCCGCGACATGGGCCGGCGACCAGCGCCCGCGCCCGACCAAGCTCAGCGTGCCGACCATCGCGCGGACCTGATTGTGCAGGAATGAACGTGCCTCGGCCTCGATCACCAACTCATCGTCCTCGCGCCACAAATCCAGGCGATCGAGGGTCTTGATCGGCGATTTGGCCTGGCATTCGGCGGCGCGAAAGGTCGAAAAGTCGTGGCGTCCGACCAGATGCAAGGCCGCTTCCCGCATCCGCTCAAGGTCGAGCGCGGGACGCACGTGCCAGACGCGGTTGCGCTCGAGCGCGGCGGGCGCCGGCCGGTTGATGATGCGGTAGCGATAGAGCCGCAGCCGCGCGTGGCGGCGGGCATCGAAATCGTCATCGGCCCGCCGGGCTTCGAGCACCGCGATTGCATGAGGCCGGACATGGGCGTTCATCGCGTCGCGCAGCTTGGCCGGTTCGATCTCGCGCGCGAGGTCGAAATGCGCGCATTGGCCAAGCGCATGCACGCCGGCATCGGTGCGTCCCGCGCCATAGACGCGCACGTGCTCACCCGAGAAGCCGAACACGGCATCTTCCAGTGCCGCCTGGATCGACGGGCCATTGGCTTGGCGCTGCCAGCCGGCAAAGCCGGTGCCGTCATATTCGACGATCAGGCGGAAGCGGGGCATTCGAGTACCTCGCCCTTGGCGATCTCATAGCCGCGCAGCAACGCCTGGACCGCCATCGGCTTGCGCCCCGGGCGCTGGAGGACGGTCGGTCTGAACGCGCCGCCGATGGCGCAGGCAATCAAGAGCCCGTCGTCGAGCACGGTGCCTGGCGCTGCGTCATCGGCGCGCTCGACGACCTCGGCAGCCAACACCTTGATCCGCTCGTCGCGATGCAGGAAATGGGCGCCCGGTCTCGGACTGAGCGCGCGGGTCGCGCGCACGAGTTCGCTCGCGGGCTGGCGCCAGTCGAGCCGCTCATCGCTGGGCAACAGTTTCGCAGCATAGCGGGCTGTCGCGTCATCCTGCGGTACCGCCACGATCGTACCGTGCGACAGGCCGTCCAGCGCCTCGATAAGCAGTGTGGCGGAGAGCTCGGCAAGCCGCTGGCGCAGCGCGCCGGCGGTTTCATCCGGGCCGATCGGAACGTGCCTCGCGAGCAGCATGGGGCCGGTATCGAGCCCCTCCGCCATCTGCATGATGGTGACGCCCGTCTCCCTATCGCCCGCCATGATGGCTCGCTCGATCGGTGCCGCGCCGCGCCAGCGCGGCAATAGCGACGCATGGGCATTGATACAGCCGAGCCGGGGCGCAGCGAGCACGGCGCGCGGTAGGATCAGACCATAAGCGACAACCACCGCGGCATCGACCGTGAGCGCGCTGAAGGCCGCGCTCTCTTCGGCCGGCTTCAACGAGCGCGGCGTGCGCACCATGAGGCCAAGCGCACGCGCGCGCGCCTCGACCGCTGAGGGCTCGAGCCGCTGGCCACGCCCGGAGGGGCGCGGCGGTTGGCTATAGACGCACGCGATCTGATGTCCCGCGGCGACCAACGCGTCTAACGAAGGCACGGCGAAATCGGGTGTGCCCATAAAGACGAGTCGAAGGCGCGTGGTGTCGATGGCTGGCTCCCGAGCCGCAGCGGATTTCCACTCAGTTCGTCATGCCCGGCCTTGACCTGGCAACCACGAAATATGGAATTCGAGATCTTGCCGCAGTCAGGCGCCAACCGCCTCGACGCGTTTGAGCTTCTGCAGCCGGCGCAGGATGATGCTGCGGCGCACCGCCGAAATGTGATCGACGAAGAGGATGCCTTCCAAGTGGTCGAGCTCGTGCTGAAGGCAGATCGCGGTCACGCCCTCGAATTCACGCTCCTGCTGGATTCCGGTCTCGTCCAGGTAGCGGACGCGCGCCTTGGAGGGGCGCTCGACCTCGGCGAACTGGTCGGGCAGCGACAGGCAGCCCTCTTCGTGCAGGAGCGTTTCGTCCCCCTGCCAGAGCAACTCGGGGTTGATCATTTTGATCGGCGCCGGCGGCTGATCCTTGAGGTGAACGTCGGCGACCACCAGTCGCTTCGGCACGCCGACCTGAATCGCTGCAAGGCCGATGCCGTCTTCGGCGTACATCGTCTCCAGCATGTCATCAAGCAGCGCGCGCACACTGTCATCGACGGTCTCAACCGGGGTCGAGCGAACCTTCAGGCGTCGGTCCGGGGCAATGATGATCAGGCGACGCGCCATGGCGGCAGAACTCAAATGATTCCGGGGAAATGCGCCCGTTTAGGTAGGCTGCGACTTGGGCTTCGTCAAGCGGCATACGGGCGCTTTGACAGGGGCGTATCGGCGCGGTCAGATGCTTGCCATGGACCCCATATTGCCGATTCTCCTCGGGCTTGTCGCGCTGGTCGCAGTCGTCGCGGCGGCGCTGCTCGGCTTCCGCGCGAACAGCCGTTCGGCGGCGCTCACGGCCGAAATGATGCGGCTCGGCGAACAGATGCGTGCCAAGGAGTCCGAGGCCGAAGCGCGGCTCAAAGGCTTGGCCGAGGCGCAAACCACCGGCCAGCACGCGCTCGCGGATCGTTTGACGCTGCAGGAACGCGTGCTGATGCGCGCCTTGGAAGAGAGATTGACCGAGGTATCGCAGCGTGTCGGGCTCGGCCTCGAAAAATCGACCAAGGAAACGCTCGAGACCATGGCCAAGTTACAGGAGCGGCTCGCCACCATCGATCAGGCCCAGGCCAATCTCGTGCAGCTCTCGACCCAAGTGGTTGGCCTGCAGGATATTCTCGCCAACAAGCAGGCACGCGGCGCGTTCGGGGAAATCCAGCTTGAAAATCTGGTGAGCCAGGTTCTGCCGCCCGCGGCCTACCGATTCCAGGCCCAGCTCTCCAACGGCAAGCGTGCCGATTGTCTGCTTGATCTGCCGCTGCCGCCCGGTCCAATCGCGATCGACGCCAAGTTTCCGCTCGAGGGCTATCACGCGATTCGCGCCGCGACCGATGACGCCGGTCGGCAGACCGCCGCGCGCGTCTTCCGCCAATCGGTCCTGACCCACATCAAGGATATCGCGAGTCGCTACATTTTGCCGGGCGAGACCGCCGAATCCGCGCTCATGTTCCTGCCGAGCGAGGCGGTCTATGCCGAGCTCCATGCCGGCTTTCCCGACGTGCTCGAAGAATCCTATCGCAGCCGCGTTTTCATCGTCTCGCCGACCACGCTGTGGGCCACGCTCAACACCGTGCGAGCCATCTTGAAGGATGTCCGCATGCGCGAGCAGGCCGGGTTGATCCAAAAAGAAGTGCGCACGCTCCTTGAGGACGTAAGCCGGCTCGACGGTCGCGCGGCCAATCTCGAGCGCCATTTCGACCAAGCGCGCGAAGACCTGCGTCAGCTTCGGATCTCGACCACGAAGATCGCCAGCCGTGGCGAGAAGATCGAAGATGTACGCCTGGAGGACGAGATTGCGTCGCCGTCACCTGGGCCGGAGGCCGAAGTTCCGCGCGTCAAAGCGGGCGGCGCGCCTTGAGCGCGGCCGAGAGCGTGCCGTCGTCGAGATAGTCGAGTTCGCCGCCAACCGGCACGCCATGGGCGAGGCGACTGATGACCAAAGGCAAGCCGGCCAGGCGATCGGTCAGATAATGAGCCGTGGTCTGGCCCTCGACCGTCGCGCTGGTCGCGAGAATGACCTCTTTCACGGCGGGTTCCTTGGCGCGCGCGATCAATGGTGCGATCGCTAGGTCCTCGGGACCGATGCCGTCGAGCGCCGAAAGGAGGCCGCCGAGCACGTGGTAGCGGCCCTTGAAGCTGTGCGTGCGCTCAAGCGCCCAAAGATCGGCGACGTCTTCGACCACGCAGATGAGCGAAGCGTCGCGTGTCGAATCGGCGCAGATCGCGCACGGGCCGATCGAATCGAGATTGCCGCAAATCGGGCACGCTCTGACCGCGCTCGCGGCGGCTTCAAGCGCGCGGCGGAGCGGCTCCAGCAGGGCCTCGCGCCGCTTCAATAGGACCAGCGCCGCGCGTCGCGCCGAGCGCGGCCCCAGCCCCGGCAGCCGCGCCAGGCACTGGATCAAGGCGTCGATTTCCGGCCCGGCCATGGACTAAGGCCGATGTTCGAACACGCGTCGCCCCCTTTTCGTCATGCCCCGGCTTGACCGGGGCATCCAGGCTCAACGAAAGACTGGATTGCCGGGTCAAACCCGGCAATGACGGAGGGGGGAAGGCGCCGCGCGCGCATCATGCCGAGTGCCAAACTGGCGATCAGAACGGCAAATTGAGTCCGCCCGGCAGTTTGAGGCCGCCGGTGATCTTCGCCATCTCGGCATTGACGTGCGCCTCGACCTTGTTCTTAGCGTCGTTGAAAGCGGCGACAATGAGGTCTTCCAACACCTCGATGTCGTCGGGCTTGGCGAGCGAGGGATCGAGTTTGATCTTGCGCATCTCGCCCTTGCCGTTGAGCGTGACCACGACCAACCCGCCGCCGGCCTGTCCCTCGATATCGAGTTTGCCGAGGCTCTCTTGCATCGCCGTCATGCGCGCCTGCATGACCTGCGCCTGCTTCATCATTTGTCCGATGTTCTTCATGGCTCCTCGTCCGGTTCGTCGATGTCGCGTGGGTCGGCCGTCGGCTCTGCAAGGTCCACGGCGCGCACCCGGCGCTTGACGTCGCTGATGCGCGCGCCGGGAAACAGCTCGAGCGCCGCTTTCACCACGGGGTGCCGCGCCGCCTGATCGAGCGCGCGCTTCCGGTCATGATTCGCTTGTTCTGCGAGCGTCGGCTCGCCCTCTTCATTCGATACGGCGACAACCCAGCGCTCGCCGGTCCAGTCCTGCAGGGTTCTGGAGAGCAGCGTCGGCAGCTTCTGCGCCGCGGCCGCGCTCAAGCGAAGCTCGATGCGCCCCGGCTCGAAGTGCACAAGATGCGCATCGTGCACGAGCAGCGAATGAAGGATCGGCTCGCGTTTGGACTCGGCCAACGCCACGACGTCGGCGAACGAGCGGGGACGGATCGGTTCCGGCCCTTGAGACGCGACCGCTTCGACGCGGAGCGCGGCTTGCGGCGCCCCGGCTGGCGCGGAGGAACGACTGCCCGACGGCGCCGTGGGCGCTACGCGCGGCGGCTCGGTACGCATGTCGCCACCCCGTGAGACCGGAATCGGAGGTGCCGGCGCGGCCTGTTGCGCGCCGCTTTCGCGGGCCAGCGCGGTCAGCGCCTCGGCCGGTGTCGGCAGGTTGGCGGCATAGGCCAGCCGGATCAGCGCCATTTCGACTGCCTGGAGCGAATCCGCCGCGACGCGTGCATCGCCCGCGCCTTTGAATAGAATCTGCCAAGCCCGGCTCAGCACCGGCATGGTAAGCGTCGCGGCGAGCGCGCGGCCCTTGGCGCGCTCGGCCTCCGGCACGGTCGGGTCGTCGGCCGCGCCGGGCAAGACCTTTAGTCGGGTCAGCCAATGGCTGAACTCCAGAAGATCGGCAAGCACGACCGCCGGGTCCGCACCCGCCGAATATTGACGCTCGAGATTGGCAAGCGCGCCCGGTACGTCGCCTTTCATCAAGGCCTCGAACAACTCGATCACCTGCACGCGGTCGGCGAGGCCGAGCATGTCGCGTACCATCGGCTCGTCGATCGCGCCGCCGCCATGGGCGATCGCCTGATCCAAGAGCGACAGGCCGTCGCGCACCGAACCGTCGGCGGCACGCGCGATCAACGCGAGCGCGCCCGGTTCGATCGCGACGGTCTCGGTCTTCACGATGCGGCTGAAATGGCCGATCAGCGTCGCTGCCTCGACGCGCCGGAGATCGAAGCGTTGGCAGCGCGACAGCACGGTGACCGGCAGCTTCCGCACCTCGGTGGTCGCGAACAGAAAGATGACGTGCGGCGGCGGCTCCTCGAGCGTCTTCAGCAGCGCATTGAAGGCCGCGCCGGACAGCATGTGCACTTCGTCGATGATATAGACCTTGTAGCGCGCGATCGCCGGCTTGTAGCGCACGCCATCGATCAGCTCGCGCATGTCGCCGACGCCGGTGTGGCTCGCGGCGTCCATTTCGATCACGTCGACGTGACGGTCCTCGGCGATCGAGACGCAGGGCTCGCACACGCCGCAAGGCTCGGGCGTCGGGCCGCTCTTGCCATCCGGGCCAACGCAATTCAACCCACGTGCGATGATGCGCGCCGTCGAGGTCTTGCCCACGCCGCGCACCCCGGTGAAGAGAAAGGCATGCGCGATCCGCCCCGATTTGAACGCGTTGGTCACCGTGCGCACCAGCGCGTCCTGGCCGATCAGCTCGGCCAGCGTTCGCGGCCGGTACTTCCGGGCGAGCACGCGATAGGGGGCGGCGCCGTCGCTCATGGTGATCCGTCTGGCCAGACAGGCAGGAGGGCGGGAGGCCGGACAAACGACCCGGCTCGAAACTCGTTACGGCTGCTTCCTTCCGGACCTGACCGGGTTGGCGAGGGAACCGTCCATCGCCGACCTCCCACGCCTAATATCGACCTTCCGCACCGGCGCTTCAAGCGCCCCGGGCGATCACAGGGCCTCACTTTGACCAGATTCTGTCGCTGTGCCAGTCTCGCGCCATGTACGGCTCGGCCCCGCCACGCGGCAATCCATTCTCCGGCGTTCCGCTGGATCGCATCCATCACCTGAGAGACGATCAGGCTTGGCTCGACGCGCGCCTGAGCGATCCCGCGACCCGCTTCGTCGCGGTGACCAAGAGTCGCAATCTGATTTTGAACGGCTCGGAAATGCGGGCTTTTTTCCACACCCGCGAGACCATCGCCGATTTGGTCACCGAGCGCAGCACCGTGGCGCTGCTCGGTTTGGGTGAGGAGCCGGCGGCGGAGGCCGCGCACTTTGCAATCGATTTGTCCGATGCGTCCGATGAAGAACTCATGGCGCGTTCGCCGTCCGCCGAGCTGATGGATCTGCGCCAGCTCGTCCAGGTCATTCCGAGCCACGAGGCGGCGTTGCTCGCCTATGCCCGTGGTCTGCTCTATTGGCATTCGCGCCACCTATTCTGTGCCGTGTGCGGCGCGCTTAGCGTCTCGCGCTCCGCCGGGCATCTTCGTGTCTGCACCAATGAAGCGTGTGGGGCCTCGCATTTTCCGCGCACCGATACAGCGGTGATCATGCTCGTGC
This sequence comes from Rhizobium sp. Q54, assembly GCA_945892755.1. Lineage (GTDB taxonomy): Bacteria > Pseudomonadota > Alphaproteobacteria > UBA828 > UBA828 > SHWC01. Next base: position 22,382 of record CAMDDO010000033.1, read on the forward strand.
ATGACGGCGATCGCTGCGTGATGAGCCGGCAATCCCATTGGCCGCTCGGCATGCATTCGACGCTCGCCGGTTTTCTTGAACCCGGCGAAAGTCTCGAAGAAGCCGTGGCACGCGAGGTCCATGAGGAAACCGGGTTGCGCGTCGCTGATGTGCGCTATCATTCCTCGCAACCTTGGCCGTTCCCGGCTTCGATCATGGTCGGCTTCTATGCCCGCGCGGCTGGCGGCGACTTTCGCCCCAATCTCGATGAGCTTGAAAGCGCGGGCTGGTATTCGCGCGAGCAACTCAAGGCCGCCCGCGAAGGCGAGACGTTTCATCTGCCCAATGCCTATTCGATCGCACGCCGGTTGATCGAAGACTGGCTCGAAGGGCGAGTCCAACTTTAGGCGACGAACTGGGCGCTCTCGAAGCGATAGGGATGGGCGCGGTAGGTGCCGAGCAGTTTCATCTCGCGCGAGAAGAATTTTAGCTCTTCAAGCGCGAGCGCGACATTGCGCTGCTTGGGGTGGCCCTCGATATCGGCGTAAAAGCGCGTCGCGGTGAAGGCGCCGCCGACCATGTAGCTTTCGAGCTTGGTCATGTTGACGCCATTGGTCGCGAAGCCGCCGAGCGCCTTATAGAGCGCCGCCGACACGTTCCTGACATTGAACACGAACGAGGTGACCAGCCGGTCTTCCGACGGGTTCGGATTAATCGGCTCGCGCGCCAGAATAATAAAGCGTGTCGTGTTGTGCGCTTCATCCTCGATGCCGGCGACCAGCGTCTTCAGCCCATAGATCTTGGCCGCGAGCTCGGAGGCGATCGCGGCGCGCGTCGGGTCGTCGGCCCTGGCGACCTCGGCGGCGGCGCCGGCCGTGTCGACATGGACGATCGGCTTCAATTTCAGGCGCGCCACCAGCTTGCGGCATTGCGAGAGCGCGTGGACGTGCGAATGCACGGTCCTGACGCTTTTCAACGTGGCGCGCGGCGTGGCCAATAATTGATGGCGCACGCGGTGGAAGTGCTCGCCAACGATGTGCAGCCCCGAATCGGGCAAAAGTTGGTGAATATCGGCGACCCGCCCCGCGACCGAATTCTCGATCGGGATCATGGCGAGGCGCGCGCGCCCCTTGGCGACCGCCGCGAACGTGTCGGGGAAGCTCCGACAGGGCAGTGTCGTCATGGCGGGGAACGCTTCGCGACACGACAGGTCCGAATAGGCGCCCGGCTCGCCCTGAAAGGCGATGCTCTGCGCCGCTTGGCGCGCGGCTGTTCGGGCGGCGGCGCGAGGCTTCTGTTTCGGCTTGGTCATGGCGCTCGAACAGGGCGGGTGCGGGCGACGATCAAGGCTTCCGCCCGATCGAGGTCGGCCGGAGTATCGACACCGAGCGGTACGGTGTCAACGAACGCCACCTCGATGTGCATGCCGGCTTCCAGGGCGCGAAGCTGCTCGAGTCGCTCGCGCGTTTCGAGTCGGCTCGGCGGCAACCCGACGAAGCGCTCCAGGGCGTCACGCCGATAGGCGTAGAGCCCGATATGATGGAACAGCGGGCCAACGCCATGCGGCGCGCTCGCACGCGTGAAATAGAGCGCGCGGCCATGCGCCGCGCCGGCCGCCACCGAGACCACGGCCTTCACGACGTTCGGATCGGTGCGTTCCTCGGGCACGCGAATTTCGGCCGCCAGCGTGCCGATATCGACCGCCGGGTCATCGAGCAGGCCAAGCGCGGTTCGCGGCAGGGTCGGATCGAGCGTCGGCAGGTCGCCCTGCAAATTGAGTACGACATCGTGCGCGCGCGCCGGGTCGAGTTTTTGCAGCGCCTCGAAGATGCGGTCCGAACCCGACGCATGAGCCGGGTCGGTCAAGACCGCTTCGCCGCCCGCTGCCTCGACCGCCGCCGCGATTTCGGGTTCGGCGCAGGCGACCGCGACGCGGCCGACAGCCGCTTCGGTCGCGCGCCTCAGCACATGAACGATCATCGGCAGACCGCCAATGAGCGCGAGCGGTTTGCCCGGCAGCCGAGTCGAGGCCATCCGTGCCGGAATCAGAACGATCGGATTCTTCAATCTATTTTGCTCACCATCGGGCCAGTGGGCAGGCCTCGGCGAGGGTGCCGAGATGTTGGACAGGGCGGGGCGAAGCGGCTAATCTCCCGCCCCGTTCAAACCGCCTGCAGAGCGTTCGGGTACCATATGTCGACCTTCGAACTGAACAAAATCATTGGCGCGTGCCTCACGGCCGGCCTGATCGGCATGATCGCCTTCATGGTGCCGAAGCTCATCTTCGAGGAGCACGAAGGCACGGAGCAAGGTGGGACCGCCACGCACGTCGAGGCCGGCGCGGAGGCAGAGGGCGAAGCTGCTGCGGCCAAGGATGAGGCGCCAGACGCGGCCGAGGCCGCACCAGTCTCGCTCGGCGCGGCGATGGCCGCCGCCAACCCTGAGAACGGCGCCAAGGTCTTCAAGAAGTGCGCCGCGTGCCACACGGTCGAGAAGGGTGGCAAGGCGAAGGTCGGGCCGAATCTTTGGGGCATCACGAGCGCCAACGTGGCGTACATGGAAGGCTTCGCCTATTCGGAAGCGATGAAGGCGAAAGGCGGCCAGTGGAACCTCGACGCTCTCTATGCGTTCCTGGAAAGCCCTAAGGCCGCCGTCCCTGGTACCAAGATGGCGTTTGCCGGGTTGAAGAAATCGACTGACCGGGCCGACGTGCTGGCCTATCTGAACAGCCAAAGCGACGCACCGGCGCCGTTGCCGCCGGTCGAATAGTCGCGCTCAAGTTCAGATTTCGGCTAAGAGGTCGAGCGCGGCGTCGATCTGATCCGGGCCGATCCTCAGGCGGTACAGGCTACCTTGGTCAGCTTGGCTCTTGATCAGGTGAACCACCGCGGTTGGATTGAAATCCGACGAAACGATGTTGCGCAGCGCGACCGAGAGCGCCGCACTCGGCTCGATCGCTTCGAGTTGGGTCTCGTCTGCCGTTCGCTCGACCTGAACCAACGCTCGGATCGGGCGTGTCTCGCCATAACTCAAGAAGCCGGGCAGCGTACGCGCCAGAATGATCCGCCGATCGGGCCCAACCGCGGCCTTTGCAAAGAGGTCCGAGGGAATGCCCGAGGCCAAGGCGGCGGCTTCGGCGTCGCCATGGCAACGCAGTTTCAGGCATCGGGGGAACGCCTGCACCGTCTGGCAGTCCGCTTCGAGTGCGACCCGATCGTCGCTGATCACCGTGAAGCCGCGGCGCCATGCCCGATAGAGCAGCGAGGTTTTGCCGGACTGCGCGGGCCCGTGGATAACCACGGTGCCACGGTCATGTTCGAACGCCGCGGCGTGGAACACCGTCCCCGCATAGGCCTCGATAAAGACCTGGCCGAGCGCCTCGAGGATCAAATAGGTCAGCTGGTCGTCACCCGCCGCCCAAGCCTGCCAGGCGCCGGTGCGTACGAGCGCGCCACCATCCTCACTGCGGACGCTCACCACCGCACCGTCTGAACTCGGCGACAACCGGTCTTCATGGCGCGCCGGGAGCGCGAGAAAGCGCTCGATCCGCTCGATCGTGGGCTGTTTGGTCGCTTCCAGATGGGCAGCGCAGCCATGCCAATCGAATGACACGATGGCGCCCGGTCCGCCCGTTTGGGCCACCTCGGGTTCGTTACGCCTCGCCCTTCCGAGACTCATTCGGCGACAACTCCGTCAATTCGAAGCCCAAAATCCTATGCGATTGACATTAGAATCGGCCAAAGGTCCAAGACTATACCGCCTATCACAATCGAGCCGTAATAAATCAGAGACCGGGGCCAAGGACACTCAGGTTTGCAAGAGGCGTTGCGAGGCCGCCTCCAAGACGACACAGGTCAAACGGCCGGTGGCGAACGCGCCGGTGTCGAGGCCGATCCGGTTTCGGCACAGTTCTGCCTCCGGCGCGATCGTGTGGCCGTGCACGACGACTTTGCCATGATCGGCCTCCGATCTCAGGAACTCATCGCGAATCCAGAGCAAGTCGTCGCGCGCCTGGGCGGCGAGCGGGACGCCCGGGCGGATGCCGGCGTGAACGAACATGTAATCGCCGGCGACATGGGACGCCGGCAGGCCGGTCAGGAAATCCCGATGGCGCCGCGGCAGGCGAGATTTGAGCTCGTCCTGCAGGCGGCGCAAGGTCGCCGGCTCGTCGGCGTGACGCGGCGCGGCGACGCCATAGCTCCGCAACGTCTCGCTGCCGCCGTAATAGAGCCAGGTCGGGCCGACCGAAATATCGTCGAGAAAGCGCAACATCGACTCCTCGTGATTGCCGGCCAGCGCAACCAGGCGAATCGCCGGGCTGGCGAAATCGATCAGCCGGTCGAGCACGGCCGCGCTATTCGGGCCGCGATCGATGTAGTCGCCTAACGTCACGAGCGTGCAGAGGCCGGCCGGCCGATCTTTCGCATCAGCCAAGATCCGCTCGACCAGCCTGTCCAGCAAGTCGAGCCGGCCATGCACGTCACCGATCGCGTAGACCCGCGTACCCGGCGCGGCCTCGGCCGCCCGAGCGCCGACCATCGGCGTCGCCGATCGAGCCGTGGTTCGTGGGCGGCCAAGTCCAAACATGATCGTCCGCGAGCTCCATTGGGTCAGTCCGAGGGCGTCCGACGTCCCGGCGGAGGAAGAACGTCGCGTTCGCCGCCGGGATTGTCGAACTTCGCCCAGCGCGCCCGCCCGCCGTGATTGTCGAGGCGATTGATCAACGCCGCAACAACGCCACGCTCATAACGCTTGCCTGTCTCCCCGAGCAACACGTCAATCGCCGCGTCGATCGCGAGGCGCGGCCGGTAGGCCCGATCGCTGACCAGGCTGACAAAGGCATTGGCGACCGCGCAGACACGCGCGGTGGGCAAGATCGCCTCGCCGCCAATGCCCTTGGGCTCGCCGCTGCCGTCGACATGTTCCAGCATCTGCCGAAGCGTTTCGACCACCGGGCCGTCAAAGGCGACCCCGGCCAACAGGTCCGCGCTGGTCAAGACACTGGCATGGATCAGCTTTCGCTCTTCGGCGGTCAGCGGTCGGTTGGCCGTCAGAAGCTCCGCCGGCACGAAGATCTTGCCGAGGTTCATCAGCGAGCCGGCGATTTCCACGGTTTCCGTCAGCGTCGGCGCAAGATCCATCTCCTCGGCGATCGCCTTCGCGACTTCCGCGACACGCATTGAATGGTTGGCCGAATAGGGGTCGCGTCGATCGACCACGCTCAACAAGATGTTGACCAGGTCGCGCAACCCACGCGCGCGCTTTTCGCGTTCGGTGATCGCTTCGGTGATGTCCTCATTGACGAGCAGCACCGAGCGCGGAATTCCGAAGGCTTCGCTGAGCGGAATATGCACCGACTGTACGACGCGCGCGTGGCCGTCGCCTTCGATCTGGTGGGTCTCCCTCACCGGGGTGCCGGTCTCCAGCGCCTGCCTGTTATGGGCGTCGATGCGGCGGGCCGCGACAGGCCCAAACAGGGCAGCGAGGGCTTTGCCGATTAGCTCGGACGGCTCTAGTTTTACCGCTTGTGCCAGCGTGCGATTGCCGTAGCGCACGACGCCCTTTTCATCGACGATCGCAATATCGTTTGGCTGAGAGTCGGTTACGAGTGTCAGAAAACGCTGGTGACGATCATGGCGCTGGGCGAGCGCGCGGAAGCGGGCTGCCGCTTCGCCAGCGCGCCGCGAGCTGGCGTGGAACCAGACCGCGATCAATGCGGCGCTGACCACGCCGATGATCAGAAAAAACGCGATCAGCAGGCGCTGGCGGCGGGCGTCCGATTCGGCCAGGGCTTCCTCGCGGTCGATCTTGTAGATCAGCACCCAGGGCATGCCGGTAACTTTGCGCGATGTCGTCAGCACCTCATCGTCGCGATAGTCGCGCTTGATGGCGAAGCCGCCCGGCGTCGAGACGGCATAGGCCTCGGCAAGATCGGGGGTGTCGAGCGCGAGAGCATGTTCGAGCGGCTTCGCGGCGACTGGAATAGGCGAGAGAAAGCGCACGACTGCGCCTTCCTGGCGAACCAGCAGGGCTTCTGCCGTCGCCTCCGTCGCGCCGGGTTGCTTGAGCCGTGGGAAGAGTTCGGTCTCGATCAATTTGACGCCGATGACATAGCCGATCAGCGCGTCATCGCCGCCGTCCGATTGCAAGGCGCGCACCGGCGTCATGAAGCCCATGGTCGGCGCGCCGCCAAGGCCGGCATAGACATCGATCAGGCCATGCGCGCCTTTGGGCGTCGTGCGCAAGACCTCGCTCAGTTTTGCGTCGATCACCGGCATGCCCGGGGTCGCGACCAGGAGACGGCCTGAAGCGTCAAGCAGCGCGATGCCGGCGCTGCCCTCGCGCGTGACGTCGGCGGCGATTTCAGGTCCGGTGACTGGCCCAGTGAACCCGGCTTGATCGGCGGTCGCGATCAGCAGGTTTCGCAAATAGCTGCGTTCCGCGGGCTCGTCGGCAATCGCCTCGGTGTCGCCACCGGCCAGGGCGAGCTGCGTCATGTAGAGTTTCAGCGAGGTATTGGCCGCGAGCTCATCGAGCGTCTGATATTGGGCGCCGACCCATTGATCGACCGCTTCCAGGCGGCTTTCGATCACAATGCCGAGCCGGTCTTGCCAGGCGCGCATGTCGCGCTCGGCCTCGGCCGCGCCGAAGCGCAAAACGAAAAAGACGCCGACGCCAATGCCGATCAGCAGAAGGCCTATCGCAAAAAGGGCGCGCCGATCGAAACGGCGCCACGGGACGGTCATGTCGCCGTCCAGAAGATCGCTAGGGGACACCGAGACCACGCGCCTACCTCGCTCTTGCTCAACGCTGGCGGCCATCGAACACCATCCGGGTTAAGGCGGCGTTAACCAACATTGGAGCGTAACCGTCGAAAAGGATTGGCCGAACAGCCCATAAAGACATTCGCGAAAGCAATCGTTAAGCGTCCCCCCGGCATACTCGCCTGAGGAGGCTGCTCTCGCGAGCCAAGGGATTTTGGGTCATGCAACGTCGGATCTTTACCCGCCAGCGTCGCCGTCGCTCCGCCAAGCGAGCGGTGGTCGCGTTCGTCTTCGGCCTCGCCTTGCTATTCGCCTTCATGCCACGCGAAGCGGAGCCGGCGGTCTACCCGAAACTCTTCGGCACCAACGAAACCCGCAGCGACAATTTGCAGCCGTTCCCCAAATGGACCGGCGTCATCGGCCGATATTTCAAGGAACACGACATTCCGGACGGCAAATGCGATAGCGCCAAGTTCAACAAGTGCCATCTCGCCGAGTGGAAGGCGTTTCTGGTCAAGATCAAAGGCGAATCGAAATTGCGCCAGATCGAGCTCATCAACCGGCGCATGAATCAATCGCCCTATATCCCCGATATCCGCAATTACGGCGTTGACGATTATTGGGCGACGCCCAAGCAGTTTCTCTATCGCGATGGCGATTGCGAGGACTACGCGATCGCGAAATACATGTCGCTGCGCACGCTCGGCTATACGCCGGACGACCTTCGTCTGGTCGTGCTGCAGGACAACAATCTGCGAATCGCCCACGCCGTGCTGGTCGTCTATGTCGACGGAACGGCGATGGTGCTCGACAACCAGATCAAGCAGGTCGTCGAGCATTCGCGCATTCGTCACTACAGCCCGTATTATTCGATCAACGAGTCCGCCTGGTGGCTTCATAAGAAGCTGAGATAGGCGCCACGCGCCGTCTCTTTACCGACCAGGTTCCGGCGGCCTACAGTCGGCCGCCATGCGACACCCAACGCGTTTCGAAATCGCGCAATCGGCGTCATGCGCGGCGCCGTGGAAGCGCCCATGGCGCTGATCAGGCCGATTCTGCTGTCTGGCGGCGCGGGCACGCGACTATGGCCGCTCTCGCGCGCCGACGAACCAAAACAGCTCCTGCCGCTCGTCACGCCGAACAGCCTGTTACAGGAGACCGCGCGGCGCTTCGTCGCCCCGGGTTTCGCGCCACCCATGGTGGTCTGCAATGAGGCGCATCGCTTCATCATCGCCGAGCAGATGCGCCAGATTGGCATCGCGCCGGCCTCGATCGTGCTCGAGCCGGTGGCGCGCAATACGGCACCGGCCGCCGCGGTCGCCGCGTTGATTGCGCTCAGGGAGGCCACGGACGCGGTCATTCTGTTGGCGCCGTCCGATCATGTCATCGCCGATCCCGCCGCCCTGCGTCGCGCGATTTCGCAAGCGCACCCCTTGGTTGAGCAGGGTCGGCTCGTCACCTTTGGAGTGCCGGCGCGCACGCCTCACACAGGCTACGGCTATCTCCGACGCGGCGCGGCATTGGCGCATGGTGCCTTCGCGCTCGATGCTTTCATCGAGAAACCGACCAAAGTCGTCGCAAGGACGCTGGTCGCCAGCGGCGATCATTTATGGAATAGCGGCCTCTTCTTGTTCGGTGCCAAGGCCTACCTCGATGAATTGGCGCAGGCCCGCCCGGCCATGGTGGCGCGTTGCCGCGAGGCCCTTGAGACCGCGACGAGCGATCTCGATTTCCTCCGGCTCGCGCGGGCGCCCTATGAGGCGATCGAGGCCGAATCGATCGACTACGCCGTGATGGAGCACACGCGCCACGCCGCGGTCATGCCCATCGATGTCGGTTGGAACGATGTGGGTTCGTGGCGCGCGCTGCATGGGCTTGGCGCAAAGGACGCCGATGGCAACGTCTCGCTCGGCGATGTTGTGCTCGAGAGCACGCGCAACAGCTATGTGCGGAGCGAAGGGCCGCTCGTTGTGGCGCTTGGCCTCGACGACGCCGTGGTCGTGGCGACCGGCGACGTCGTATTAGTCGCCAAGTCCGACGCGCTCGACGGGGTGCGCGGCGTGGTTGAACGATTGGGGCGGGCGGGGCGGCCTGAAGTGCGCAGCCACGCCACGGTTCATCGGCCGTGGGGCAGCTATGAGGACATCAAATCGGGCCCGCGCTACAAGGTAAAATTACTTCGCGTCAAACCGGGCGCGGCGCTTTCGCTGCAATATCACGATCGACGCGCCGAGCATTGGGTGGTGGTAGGCGGCGAGGCACACATCACGCGCGATGACGAGACCATCGTGCTCAAGCCCGACCAATCGCTCTATGTGCCGGTCGGCGCGCGGCATCGCCTGGCCAATCCAGGCGCACAGCCGCTCGCGGTGATCGAGGTGCAGACCGGCGACTATCTCGCGGAGGACGATATCACCCGCCTCGACGATCGCTATGGGCGTGGCAACGGTACTTAAAGAGAGAACAACGCGCGCGCCGCGTCGGCATCGGCAACCGCGCGGCCGATGCGGCGGGCATCAGCCGCGCTTTGAGCGATCAACGCCGCGTTATCCGTCGCGCGGCCGCCATCATGTAGAAAGAAGTTATTCTCAAAGCCCAGCCGGGCATGGCCACCCATCGCCATCGCGGCAAGCGCGCAAGCCCCTTCGCGCAGGCCGAAGGCACACATGCTCCAAACGAAGCCGAGGCCGTCGCCGAGAAAGGGCAGCAGGTCGACCGGCTTGCTTTGCCCGTCCGACGAATAGCGCCCGAGCACAAAAAGTACCGAGGGCCGCGCACCAGGAATCAAGCCGCGCTTCTTCAATTCGAGAAAGCGCGCGAGATCGTTCGTGTCATAGAGGATGTACTGAATCATCGTGCGCTCGCGATAAAGCCAGTCGAGCAATTTCGCGGTCTCGCTCTCGCTGGCCTGATCGGGCAAGAATTCGCGCGGCGCGACCGTTATGGCTTCGGGCTTCAGCGCATAAGCGAACGCGATCTGCGCGTCGCGTTGATAACGCCCGGCCTGCTCGGTGGTGGCCTGCAGGATCAGGCGATCGCCGCACAATTTACGGATCGCCGCGATGGCTTCGCGACTGGCCTCGGCATCCAAGAGGTGCTTGCCGTCTTTATCGCGGGTGTGGAAGTGGATCATTGCCGCGCCTGCCTCCATCGCGGCCTTGGCGGTCTCGGCCACCTCAGCGTTCGTAATCGGTAGTTTCGGATGATCGGCCTTAGTGCGCCGTGCGCCATTGGGCGCGACCGAAAGAATGGCGGGCTCAACCCAGCCCGCGCCAGGATTCTCGGTCATGATTGGATCTCCGCGAGGGCGCGGTCGACCGCGCCGCCCAAGATCTGGACGATCTGTTGGATCTCATCACTGGTCGCGATGAAGGGCGGGGCCAATAGCACATGATCGCCCGCCACGCCATCGGCGGTGCCGCCGCCTGGATAGCACAACATGCCTCCCGCCATGGCTTGGCGCTTGATCCGCGCGTTCAACCCAAGGCCTGCATCGAAGGGTTGTTTGGTCTCGCGGTCCTTGACCAACTCAAGGCCATAAAACAACCCACGCCCGCGCACATCGCCGACATGGGGGTGCTGGTTGAAACGTTCGCGCAGCGCCTGGTCGAGCTCGGCGCCGCGCAGCCGAACATGGTCGAGCAGGTGCTCGCGCTCGATGGTTTCCTGCACGGCGAGCGCGGCGGCACAGGCCGTCGCATGGCCCATATAGGTGTGGCTGTGGCGAAACGCGCCCGAGCCGTCGACAATCGCACCGGCGATGCCTTTCGATATCAACACCGCGCCGATCGGCTGATAGCCGGCGCCGAGCCCCTTCGCCAGAATCAACAAATCGGGCGCGATGCCTTCTTGTTCACAAGCATGACGCGTGCCGGTGCGCCCCATGCCGCACATCACCTCATCGAGGACTAAAAGCACCCCGTGGCGGTTGCACACCTCGCGCACGCGCTTGAAATAGCCCGGCACGGGCGGCGCTACGCCAAGCGTCGCGCCAACCACCGTTTCGGCGATGAAGGCCGCGACCTTCTTGGGTCCGAGTTCTTGGATCGTGGCCTCAAGTTCATCGGCTAGACGCTGCGCGTAAGTGTCGTCGCTTTCCCCCAGCGCCTTGCCGCGATAGCCATGACAGGGCGAAACGTGCTCGGCCTCGAACAACAACGGCGCGAACAATGCGCGCCGCGCCGCGTGGCCGCCGACCGAGAGCGCGCCAAGCGTCGCGCCATGATAGCTCTGACGCCGCGCGATGACGTGGCCGCGCTCGGGCTCACCGCGTTCGACGAAGTACTGCCGGGCAAGCTTGAGCGCCGCCTCGATGCCTTCCGAGCCCCCCGAAACAAACAACACGCGCTCGAGCCCCGCCGGCGCAGTCGCGATCAGTTTGTCGGCCAGCGTTTCCATCGCCTCGGTGGTGAAGAACGCGGTGTGGGCGTAGGCGATTTGATCGAGCTGCGCCTTGATCGCCGCGATCACGGCGGGGTGGCCGTGGCCGAGGCAGGAAACCGCCGCGCCGCCGCTCGCATCGACATAGCGGCGCCCCGCGCGATCGATCAAATGCACGCCCGCGCCGCCGACCGCGATCGGCAGGGTCTCGCGCGGCGCGCGATGCAAGACATGACTCATGGGCGGCGGCAGCGCTCGATCATGTCGGTGACGTTAGCAGGCTGCGCTGTCATCTGGAACCAGCCATAATGTCTCGAAACGAAGGGGCGGACCGCGATGAACCAGACACCCTCGAACGGAGGGCAGGTGCCCGAGCCGGCGGCCAATAACCACGGCATCGATACCACGCTGCCCGATGCCATGGCGTTGCGCGCCGAGGCGATCGGCGTGCACAAGGCGAAGCTCGATCTCTTCA
>CAMDDO010000034.1 GCA_945892755.1 Rhizobium sp. Q54
GGTCATCTCGCCGATCTCGTCGCGGCTCGACCGCGCCTCGATCTCGATGCTGGTGTCGCCCGAGGCGAGACCGCTGATGATGGGCGCCATTTTGCTTAGCGATGTGCCGACCCGCCCGAGCAAGAAGGTCAGCGCCAGCCCTAGAACGAGGCCACCAGCCGTGAAGCCAATGATCAACGCTTGGGTGGTTGTTCCGACACCGGCCGCGTTGCCGGTCGTTATACCGCCGGATTCCGCGGCCCCGCCCAACATGGACGTAATGGCAATGCCGCCGACCGCTGCGAGCGCGGCAAGCAGAACGCCGAAGCTGAGCATGATTTTTGTTCGGATCTTCAAATTCGCGAAGAAACCGGTGCCCCGCGTGGTCTGAGCCGAGGCGACCATCCCGGCCGTATTTCTTGAGGTCGCGCTAAGTGAGGTCATTCAAGTTCTCCGGATTTAGGTATGTGTTGGATCGACAGGGCCTATGCCGATTCTCATTGAGCGCGACCGTCGCGCCTTTCGGTTGCCGATGTGATGACGCTGAAAAGAATCGGACAGGCGTCGAGGCCAATACCCAGCCCTTTCAACAGATGGCGACGCGAGAGCGATGTGGTCATTGTCATGATCCCCCGGATTACGACGTTGCCGACGCTGAAATCGGTGCGTTGCCGCAATTCGCGCGGCGTGGTGCGGGACGAGTTGTCCACCAAATTCGTTAACAGACGATTGACCAGTTTCGCGGGGCGGAAATTCGCGCGCGGCGTGGCCGCCGGACCACGCGCGCGGCGGTCACGCGGCGCCAGGATGCCGGTGGCTCAGAAACTGGGCGGGGTGCAGGCGCTGACCACTTCGCACGGCTCATCGCCCACGGCCCGAAAGCGGTGCGGCACGCGCGAGTCGAAATAATAGGCGTCGCCTGGCCCGAGCACGCGGCGCTGATCGCCGACCGTCACTTCGAGCTGGCCCTTGAGCACGACGCCGCCCTCCTCGGCCGCATGGCGCAGCATGGCCTTCCCCGTATCGGCGCCGGGCGCGTAGCGCTCGTGCAGGATTTGCAAGGCCCGGCCAGCCAGGTCGTGGCCGACCTGGCGATAGGAAATCGCGCCGCCGCCGCCAATTTCAAGCAACTCGTCGCGCGCGAAGAACGTCTTCAGCCTAGGTGTCGCCTGAAGCGCGAAAAAATCGGCCAGCGACATCGGAATGCCGTCGAGCACCTTCTTGAGCGAGGAGAGCGAGGGACTGACCCGGTTCTGCTCGATCAGCGAGATCGTGCCATTGGTGACGCCGGCGCGCTTGGCCAATTCGCGCTGCGAAAGCGCGTGCATCTCGCGCACCGCGCGAAGCCGGGCGCCCAGATCGAAGTCCATGATTCTGCCTCCACGATGGAGCGTGTAAGGGCACGGCCTTCCTACCAAGTTCGTCATGCCCGGACGAAGACTCGCGGCTGCCCGGCTCAGCCAGCGCATGACGACAAAAAGAAAGACCGGATCTTCGCGTGGGCATGACGTTTGTAGGGGTAGGCCGCGCCCTCACACAGCGTTTACAATGTTTATTATATTAAACGTACTGATCGGGAACGTCAAGAAAGTCGCGGCTTTCAGCAAATTCATAGAATCCATTGTCTAATTTCTTGTCAGGTGCTAGCGTGATCACACCCCAAGCCGAACCGGAGGTTGACCATGTCCGAGCGTTCCACCACCGCCCGCTATGAGAGCATGCCGAACGATCTCGAGCCCTATTGGATGGGCTTCACCCCGAACCGGCAATTCAAGAAGAAGCCGCGTCTGCTCGTGGCCGCCGAGGGCATGTATTACACGACCGTCGATGGCCGTCAGATCATCGACGGCACGGCAGGCCTCTGGTGCGTCAATGCCGGCCATGCGCGGAAGGAAATCACCGAGGCGGTCTCGGCCCAGGTCGGGCGCATGGAATATGCGCCGGCGTTCCAGATGGGCCACCCGGCGGCGTTCGAGCTCGCCGCGCGTCTGGTGCAGATGCTGCCCGGCGATCTCGACCATGCCTTCTTCACCAATTCGGGCTCCGAATCGGTCGACACCGCGCTCAAGATCGCACTGGCCTATCACCGCGTGCGCGGCGAAGGCACGCGCACCCGCTTGATCGGGCGCGAGCGCGGCTACCACGGCGTCGGCTTCGGCGGTATCTCGGTCGGCGGCATGGTCGCCAACCGCAAATTTTTCGGCGCCATGCTGCCGGGCGTCGACCACATCCAGCACACCTATGATCGCGACAAGCAGGCGCATTCGCACGGCCAGCCCGAATGGGGCGCGCATCTGGCGGACGACCTCGAGCGTGTCGTCGCGCTGCACGATGCCTCGAACATCGCGGCAGTGATCGTGGAGCCGGTGGCGTGCTCGACCGGCGTGCTCGTGCCGCCCAAGGGCTATCTCGAAAAGCTCCGCGCGATTTGCGATAAGCACGGTATTCTTTTGATCTTCGACGAGGTGATCACCGGTTTCGGTCGGCTCGGCTCGAGCTTCGCGAGCGAGTATTTCGGCATCGTGCCCGACCTGATGACGGTGGCGAAGGGCTTGACCAACGCGGCGATCCCGATGGGTGCGGTGTTCGCGCGCAAAAAGATCTACGACGCCTTCATGCAGGGGCCGGAGAACGCCATCGAGCTGTTCCATGGCTATACTTATTCGGGCCATCCGGTGGCCTGCGCGGCGGGTCATGCCGCGCTCGACATCTACCAGAAGGACGGCCTGTTCGAGCGCGCGCGCGAGCTCTCGCCCTATTGGGAGAAGGCGATGCATTCGCTCAAGGGGGCCAGCAAGGTGATCGACACGCGCAATCTTGGCCTGATCGGCGCGATCGAGCTCGAGCCGATCGCGGGCAAGCCGACCGCGCGCGCGTTCGATGTGTTCCTGCGCTGCTACGAGAAGGGCGTGCTGATTCGCACCACGGGCGACATCATCGCGCTCTCGCCGCCCTTGATCGTCGAGAAGAGCCATATCGATCGCATCGTCGAGACGATCGACGAATCGATCAAGGAGGCCGCCTAGATCGAGCGGCGAACCCTAGGGGCCGGTCCATCAAGGGCCGGCCCACGAACATCACCTGTCAACCCTCGAACGCTTTCGATCGAATCAAGAGCGGACGAGTCTAAGGAGCGAGTCATGCTTGTCGGTGTTCCCAAGGAAATCAAAGTTCATGAGTACCGCGTTGGACTCCCGCCGGCAGGCGTGCGCGAACTGATCCAACACGGCCATAAAGTCTTGGTACAGAAGAACGCGGGAACGTCGATCGGCTTCGACGACGCGCACTATCAAAGCGCGGGCGCGACACTGGCCGACACGGCGGAGGAAATTTTCGCCAAGGCCGAGATGATCGTGAAGGTGAAGGAGCCGCAGCCGAACGACTGGAAATTGCTGCGCGAGAACCAGGTGCTGTTCACCTATTTGCACCTGGCGCCCGACCCCGAGCAGACCAAGGGCCTGATCGGCTCGGGCGCCATTGCCATCGCCTATGAGACCGTGACCGACACGCATGGTGGGCTGCCGCTGCTGGCGCCGATGAGCGAGGTGGCAGGGCGCATGTCGATCCATGCCGGTGCCAATTGCCTCGAAAAGGCGAAGGGCGGCCGCGGCGTGCTGCTCGGCGGCGTGCCGGGCGTGGCGCCGGCCGATGTCGTCATCCTCGGTGGCGGCGTGGTCGGCATGCAGGCGGCGCGCATGGCGTCCGGCATGGGCGCGCATGTCGTGATCATCGAGCGCTCGATCCCGCGCATGCGCTATCTCGACGACGTATTCGGCGGGCGCGTCACGACGATTTTTTCAACCGCGCAGGCGATCGACGAGCAGGTGTCGAACGCCGATCTGGTGATTGGCGGCGTCTTGATCGCGGGCGCGGCGGCGCCGAAGCTGGTGACGCGCGAGATGTTGAAGCGCATGCGGCGCGGCGCCGTGGTCGTGGACGTCGCGATCGATCAGGGCGGCTGCTTCGAGACATCGAAGGCGACGACGCACGCCGAGCCGACCTATGAGGTCGACGGCATCATCCATTATTGTGTCGCCAACATGCCGGGTGCGGTGGCGCGGACTTCAACGCTCGCGCTGTCGAACGCGACGCTCCCCTTCGTGCTGGCGCTCGCCGACAAGGGCTACAAGAAGGCGCTGTTGGATGACGCGCATCTGATGAACGGGCTCAACGTGCATCGCGGCAAGGTTACCTTCGAGGCGGTCGCGCGCGACCTCGGGCACAAATATACCGCGGCCAAAGAGGCGCTCGCGGCGTAAGGAGAGAAACCCTTCCCCTGTTTTAGGCCATCGGCGGCGCTCCGACAGCCGACTTTGCACAGCGGACCGAATCGCCGCCGATGGAAGAAACTGCTGGGGGAAGGGGTGTGATAGGGAGACATCGAATGATCAAATCCATCGGCCATTTCATCGGCGGCGCGCGCGTCGGCGGCACGAGCGGCCGCACGGGCGACATTTTCAACCCGGCGACCGGCGAGAAATCCGGCACGGTTGCCTTGGCCAGCGCGGCCGAACTCAACAAAGCGGTCGAACTCGCGCAGGCCGCCTGGCCGGCTTGGGCCGCGACGCCGCCTCTGCGCCGCGCGCGCGTGATCACGCGCTTCAGGGAAATCGCCGAGGCGCGCAAAGACGAGCTCGCCAAATTGATCGTCGATGAGCACGGAAAAGTCATGTCCGATGCGCTCGGCTCGATCCAACGCGGGCTCGAAGTGGTCGAATTCGCCTCTGGCATTCCGCATTTACTGCGCGGCGATTACACCGAACAGGTCGGTCCGGCGATCGATTCCTATTCGACGCGCCAGGCGTTGGGCGTGTGCGCCGGCATTACGCCGTTCAATTTTCCGGCCATGGTGCCGCTGTGGATGTTCCCACTCGCGATCGCGTGCGGCAATGCGTTCATTCTGAAGCCATCGGAGCGCGACCCTTCGGCGCCAATGTTGCTCGCCGAGATCATGAAGGCGGCCGGCCTGCCCGACGGCATCTTGAGCGTGGTCAATGGCGACAAGGTGGCGGTGGACGCCATCCTCAATCATCCGGGCATCGCCGCGGTCTCGTTCGTCGGCTCGACACCGATCGCGCACTACGTCTACTCAACCGGCTGCGCGGCGGGTAAGCGCGTGCAGGCCTTGGGCGGTGCTAAGAATCACATGGTCGTGCTGCCCGATGCCGATCTGGAGATGGCAACGGACGCGCTGGTCGGCGCGGCCTATGGCTCGGCCGGCGAGCGCTGCATGGCGGTCTCGGTTGCCGTGGCGGTGGGCGACAAGGTGGCGGATTCGCTAGTCAAGAGCTTGAAGCCCAAACTCGAGCGCATCAAGGTCGGCCCCGGCGCCGACCCGCAGGCCGAGATGGGCCCGCTCGTCACCAAGCAGCACTATGAGAAGGTCAAAGACTACATCGACACCGGCGTCACGGAAGGCGCCGAGCTCGTGATCGACGGTCGCGGCCTCAAGCTGCAGGGCTATGAGGGCGGCTATTTCATGGGGCCGTCATTGTTCGACCGCGTGACCAAGTCCATGCGCATCTACAAGGAAGAGATCTTCGGGCCCGTGCTCTCGGTGGTACGCGCCAAGGATTATGAGCAGGCGGTTGCCCTTGTTAACGAGCATGAATACGGCAACGGCACCGCGATCTTCACGCGCGATGGCGATGCCGCGCGCGACTTCGCCAGCCGCATCAATATCGGCATGGTGGGGATCAACGTGCCGATCCCGGTGCCAGTCGCCTATCACTCGTTCGGCGGTTGGAAGCGATCGCTGTTCGGCGACCACGGCACGCATGGCATGGAAGGCGTGCGCTTCTATACGCGCCTCAAGACCGTGACCAGCCGTTGGCCGACGGGCATCCGCAGCGGCGTGGATTTATCATTCCCCATGATGGGGTGAGGAGACCGGGCCCTCAAATTCCTCTCCCTCAGGGAGAGGAATTGGTCGCGAATTGCGCGAGCTCCCGCCACCATCGCTCGTCCCAAAACGATCCGGCGCGACCTGAGGGCGAGGTGAGCACGAAGAGGCGCGTCTCGCCGATCATCAGGTCTTGCAGGCCATAAGGCGGTGGCGCGCGGCCCGCTCCAAGCGCGCGCAACACGATGTGAGCCGGGCGCTTGGCGGTGAAGGCAAGCACACGCGGCCGAAAGCGCTTGATCTTGCGCAGCAACCCCGGCACGTCGTCATAAGCGGGATCGAGATCGATGTCATTGCCGAAGCCGGTCTTGCAGAGATCGGTCAAGCCGATGCCGAATTCGAGCACGGCGCGAAACTCAGGCGGCGCGATCAGGCGCGGCGTGAGCCCAACCCGATGCAGCGTCGGCCAGAATTTATTGCCCGGCCCGGCATAATAGGCGCCGAGGCGCGCCGACTTAAACCCCGCCGCCGAGCCGCAGAACACCACATTGAGTCCCGGCACGAGCACATCGGGAAGGATGTGTTGGGTCATGCGGCCTCGCCCCGTCGCGTCACGACCGGGCTTGACCCGGCCATCCAGCCTCCAAGAGAAGCCTGGATGCCCCGATCAAGTCGGGGCATGACGAAAAAAGAGAAACGGGTGACGTGCAATCGTCGCTCACGGCTTCAAGCCAAGTCCTCTCAGCACGAGGGCGGAGACGGTTTCGCCCGCACGGTCAAAATCGCCTGAACCGAGTTTCTTTTTGCCGAGCACGGCTGCGATTTGACAGTCGAAATCGGCATAGGTTTGCGTTGCCGCCCAGAGCACGAAAAAGAGGTGATGCGGATCAACCGGCGCCAGCTTGCCCGCCGCGATCCACGCTTCGATCACCTTGGCCTTGTCATCGACCAGGCGCTTCATCGCGCCGCCGAGAAAACCTTTCACCGCCGGCGCGCCGTGCAGCAATTCATTGGCGAAGACCTTGGAGGCGAAGGGACGCTTCCGCGAATAGGTCATTTTGGCGTCGATATAGCGGCGGAGTGCGTCGGCCGGCTCGGCCTCGACCATGATCGAGGCGGTGGCATCGAGCCAAAGCGCCAAGATGTCATCCAATACGGCACGGTAGAGCGCCGCCTTGGTGCGAAAGTAATAATGCAGATTCGGCTTGGGGAGGCCAGCGCGAGCGGCGATCTCGGCGGTCGTTGCGCCGGAGAAGCCCTTGGTCGCGAACACCGCCTCGGCGGCTTGGAGGATTGTCGCCACGTTCTCGCGGCGGATCGCTTCTTTTCCGTTCTTGGGGTTCTTTGCCGCACTCATGCTGCGCCTATCGAAGGATGAGGCAATATGATGATGCACTGAACAACGTCTTGACCATTTGGTCAGGATAGCACTAGGCTTCGATCTTGGCGAGCCCAAGCGGGGGAGCAGCGCGATGAGCGGAGCAGACAACGAGGCACCGGACGTAAAGCCAGGGCGGCTGAACCCAAGCGCCTACGCCCATGTCTTCGATGACATCGGCCCACCACTGAGCCCGCGCGAAACATTGATCGAGGCGGCGCGCTGCCATTTTTGCCATGACGCGCCCTGCGTCGAGGCCTGCCCGACCGGCATCGACATCCCTTCCTTCATCGGCAAGATCCGCACCGGCAATCTCAAGGGCTCCGCCATCGATATTCTGTCCGCCAATATTTTCGGCGGCACCTGCGCGCGGGTCTGCCCTGTCGAGGAGTTGTGCGAGGAAGCCTGTGTGCGTACGACCGGCGAGAACAAGCCGGTCAAGATCGGCATGCTGCAACGCCATGCGGTCGATGCGTTGATGAAGGCCGGGCCGCAGCCCTTCACGCGCGCGGCCGATAGCGGCAAGACCGTCGCGATTGTGGGCGCGGGGCCGGCGGGTCTCGCTTGCGCGCACCGGCTCGCCATGCTCGGCCACAAGGTCGACGTCTATGAGGCGCGCGCCAAACCCGGCGGCCTCAACGAGCACGGTATCGCGGCCTATAAGGTGCCCGATATCTTCGCGCAAAAAGAAGTGGCGTGGCTGCTCGGCATTGGCGGCATCACGATCCACAACAACAAAGCGCTCGGGCGCAATGTGACGCTCGATGAATTGCGCAAAAAATATCCCGCAGTCTTTATCGGCGCCGGCTTGCAGGCGACGCAAAAACTCGGCCTTGAGGATGAGGCGCTTGA
This sequence comes from Rhizobium sp. Q54, assembly GCA_945892755.1. Taxonomy (GTDB): domain Bacteria; phylum Pseudomonadota; class Alphaproteobacteria; order UBA828; family UBA828; genus SHWC01. Next base: position 8,052 of record CAMDDO010000034.1, read on the forward strand.
GGGCGTCGAGGATGCGGTCGGCTACATCGAGCGTCTGCGCCAGGCCGAGGATTTGTCCGCGCTGCCGGTCGGGCGGCGCGTCGTGGTGATCGGCGGCGGCAATACCGCAATCGATATCGCGATCCAATCGAAACGCCTAGGCGCGGAGGATGTGACGCTCGCCTATCGGCGTGGGCCCGAGCAAATGGGCGCGACAGCGCATGAGCAGCACTTGGCACAAATCGAGGGCGTGAACCTCAAGCATTGGCTCGCGCCGGTCAGGCTGATTGGTTGGCGCGGCAAAGTGAAAGAGATCGAGTTCACCTATACGCGGCTCGACGACGCCGGCAAACTGGTCATGACCGAGGCGCGCACGCGGCTCTTGGCCGATCGGGTGTTCAAGGCGATCGGGCAGGTTCTGGTCAAAGACCCGTTCGATGGCAATGCGCGCGAACCGCTCGCGATCAAGAGCGGCAAGCTCGTGGTCAATGACGATCGCGAGACCTCGCTGCCCGGCGTCTATGCCGGCGGCGACTGCACCGCGACCGGTAGCGACCTCACCGTCCGCGCGGTCGAGGATGGCAAACGCGCCGCCATCGCGATCGACCGCCGGCTCCGTAGCTAGGGAGGCTCCCATGGCCGATCTCCGTTGCACCATCGCCGGCGTCTCATCGCCGAACCCGTTCTGGCTCGCCTCCGCGCCGCCGACCGACAAGGAATATAATGTCGTGCGCGCCTTCAAGGCGGGCTGGGGCGGCGTGGTCTGGAAAACACTCGGCGAGGACCCGCCGATCGTCAACACCTGCTCGCGCTATGGCGCGATGTCGCTCAACGGGAGCCGCATGGTCGGCTTCAACAATATCGAGCTGATCACCGACCGGCCGCTTGAGATCAACCTTCAGGAGATCAAGCGGGTCAGACGCGATTGGCCCGATCGCGCCATGGTGGTCTCGCTCATGGTGCCGTGCGAAGAAAAGAATTGGGCCGCGATCCTGAAGCGCGTGGAAGAAACCGACGCCGACGCGGTCGAGCTCAATTTCGGCTGCCCGCACGGCATGTCGGAGCGCGGCATGGGCGCGGCGGTCGGTCAGGTGCCCGAGTACATCGAAATGGTCACGCGCTGGTGCAAGCAGCACTCGCGCATGCCGGTTTTCGTCAAGCTGACGCCGAACGTGACCGACATTCTGAAGCCCGCGCGCGCGGCGAAGCAGGGCGGGGCGGACGCGGTGTCGCTGATCAACACCATCAATTCGATCATGGCGGTCAACCTCGATTCGATGGCGCCCGAGCCAGAGGTCGACGGCAAAGGCAGCCATGGCGGCTTTTGCGGACCGGCGGTTAAACCCATCGCGCTTCACATGGTGGCCGAAATCGCGCGCAACGCTGATACACGCGGCCTGCCGATCTCAGGGATCGGCGGCATCTCGACCTGGCGCGATGCGGCCGAGTTCATCGCGCTCGGCTCGGGCAGCGTGCAGGTTTGCACCGCGGCGATGCATCATGGCTTCAAGATCGTCGAAGACATGGCCGATGGCCTATCGAATTGGATGGATCAGAAAGGCTATCGCGCGCTCGATGATTTCAAGGGCCGCGCCGCGCGGAACGTGAGCGACTGGAAGTTCCTCAACATGAACTTCAAGACGATCGCCGCGATCGACCAAGACTCCTGCATCAAATGCGGGCTCTGCTACATCGCCTGCGAAGACACCTCGCACCAGGCGATCAGCAAATCACGCGATAACGGCCACCGGCGCTATGAGGTGATCGAGGACGAGTGCGTCGGCTGCAATCTTTGCCTGCATGTCTGCCCGGTCGATCATTGCATCACCATGAAGCGGGTCGACCAGGGCTTGCCGTCGGTTGGGTGGGTCGATGATCCGAGGAATCCGCAACGCAGATCAGCGAATCCTTCCTCCGCTTGAGAACATCCGTTCGAGGCCGAACGAGTTCTCCCTCTCCTCTTGCGGGAGAGGTAAATTCGGCTCGGATTGCGGTGAGTGGGATGGAGCGCAGGGGGTAGCCAAGGCGGCCGGAGGCCGCCTAGATTTCAACCCCAAACCCCAAACCCTTTCCCCACTCATGGGGAAAGGGGCTATCTCGATGGAGCCCGTGGTGCAGAACCTCAAAGTCAATGCCGACCGTCTCTGGGACTCGCTGATGGAGATGGCGAAGATCGGCGCGACGCCGAAGGGCGGCGTGTGCCGGCTCGCGCTCTCGGACGAGGACAAGGCGGCGCGCGATTTGTTCGTACGTTGGTGCAAGGAGGCCGGCTGCACCGTCAGCGTCGATGCCATGGGCAATATATTCGGCCGGCGCAAGGGCAAGAACGACAAGCTGCCGCCCATCATGTCGGGCAGCCATATCGACAGCCAGCCGACCGGCGGCAAGTTCGACGGCATCTATGGCGTGATGGCGGGCTTGGAGGTGATCCGCGCGCTGAACGACGCGGGCTTCGAGACCGAAGCGCCGATCGAGGTGGTGTGCTGGACCAACGAGGAAGGCTCGCGCTTCGCCCCGGCGATGACCGCATCGGGCGTGTTCGCCGGCGAGTTCACGCTCGATTACGGCCTGTCGCGCCCCGACAAGGACGGCAAGACGCTCGGCGAGGAGCTGAGGCGCATTGGCTATGCGGGCGACATGGCCTGTGGCGGGCGCAAAGTGGGCGCGTTCTTCGAGGCCCATATCGAGCAGGGCCCGATTCTCGAGGCCGACAAAAAGACCATCGGCGTGGTGCAGGGCGTGCAGGGCATACGCTGGTACGAGCTCAACGTGACGGGCATGGAGGCCCATGCCGGCACCACGCCGATGCGCCGGCGGAAAGACGCCCTGGTTGGCGTCGCACGCATGGTGAGCGAGGCGCACCGCATCGGCATGGCGCAGCTACCCTTTGGCCGCTCGACCGTCGGCATGATGCAAGTGAAGCCCAATTCGCGGAACACGATTCCGGGTCACGTGTTTTTCACGGTCGATCTCAGACACCCCGATGCCGAAACGCTGGTCGGCATGGGCAAGGCGTTTCAGCAAAGTTGCGAGGCGATCGCGCAGGAGACCGGCCTGACGCTCGATTTCAAGGAGATCTGGTATTCGCCGCCCGTGAAGTTCGACGCGGCCTGCGTGCGCGCGGTCGAGAATGCCGCGAGCAATCTCGGCATGGCGCATGAGCCGATCATCTCGGGCGCGGGCCATGACGCGGTCTATCTCTCGCGCGTCGCACCGACCGCCATGGTGTTTATCCCGTGCGAAGACGGCATTTCGCACAACGAGATCGAGGCCGCGACCAAGACCGATTGCGGCGCCGGCGCGCAGGTTCTGCTACAGGCCATGGTCGAGCGCGCGAACGCTGCGTGAAAGGGCCTATTGGCTCGCGCCCTTCATCTGCAGCAATTCGCTCCTGACCTCGCTCGGCAGGGTCGCGCCGCCGACGCAGTCCTTGGCCAGCATTTGTTTGACGATCGGCGGCAAATCGAGCCCAAGCTCGTCGGTTGGCGTGCGGCGCTCGGCGATCGCCATGGTCGCGAATGCGCGCGCGACGCGGCCCGCCTTGTTTCGGCAGGCAAGCTCGCCGAAATAGGCGGTGCGATCGGCGACATATTGCTTCGGCGCGGCGCCCGCGGCCGAGGCGGTCAGTGGCACGCCCCTGGTCCGATCGAAATCGTGCAGCACGTCGAGCGCGCTGACCGGCGGAAATACGCAAACCGGCCGGTCCAGCAAGGTGCGATCAAGGATCGCGTCCTTCACGCTGGGCGGGCGGACGCGCGCCTGTTCGAGGCTCCTGATCACGCGGAAGCGATCGGGTCGCGCCGGAAAGCCAAGCTCGATGCGCTCCGCCAGCGCCTCCCAATCCGGCTCGGTGAAAAAATCGGCGCCACGCAAATCGGCCAGCGCCAGATTGGCGCGTTCGAGATTGATGTGGGCGAGCTTGGCGCCGCGCAGGCTGGCACCCTGCAGTCTTGCGTCGCGCAAATCGGCGCCCTGAAGCGCGGCATCATCGAGGCGCGCTCCGCGTAGGTCGGCGCCGCGCAGATCGGCGCCCTGCAGTTTCGCGTTTCTGAGGTCGGCCGCGCGCAAATCGACGCGGCGCAATCTGGCGGCTTCGAGATGGGCCTCCTTGAGGTCCGCCCCCAAATAGACCCGGGAGCTGAGTACCGTATCGCGCGCGCTGGTGCTGGGCAGGTCAGTCCACGGAAAGACCCGTTCGCGTGTACCGCTGGCCGCCTCGGCCACGCCGATCAGAGACACGAGCACCGCGGCTATGACAAACCATCGGATCATGAATGGGAATCTAGCTTAGCGAGTGCCAGCGATCACCCCTCGATCGTCGGTATTTTTCACAGCCCCCTCCCCCGCCTTAAGGCGGGAGGAGGGGAAGTTTTTCAAGCCGGCGACGCGCTGACGAGCGAAGTGCGCCGCGAGCTTGGCGCCGAGGCCGAACCCCTGCTTCAGGGCTTCGTGTCTGGTCGCGCACACGCCCTGCGCGGACGGCGCGAGACCGTCGACGTTTGGGGTTTGCCCGATGGCGAGCGCGCCTAGCACAAACTAGCCCAAAGAAATGGCCGGGCGGCTCACGCTACCCGGCCATCAAGTTATTGTGGGCGACCTCTGAGAATGCCCGGCCGCCCGCGATGCGGACGACCGAGCCGCGGCCAAGCTAGACTGGCGCCAGGCGCCGTGCTGTGATCGGTATCACGCCTGTGCCGCTCCGTTCCTGAGTCCGATTGGGTGTGACGATGCAGACGCTTCAAGACGCCGACGCCAAGACCGTGAACGAATGGCTGAAAGCCGGCCGCGCCGTCCTGATCGACGTGCGTGAGCCGGCCGAATATGCGCGAGAACACATCGAGGGCGCGCGCCTTGTGCCGCTCTCGGCCTTCGACCCCGCCGCCTTCGGCGCCGAGCGCGACAAGATCGCGGTGTTTCATTGCGGCAGCGGCACGCGCACCAAGATGAACGCCGCGCTCCTGCTCGCCACCGGCTTCAAATCGATTTACCACATGAAGGGCGGCATTGCCGCCTGGAAGGAAGCGGGCCTGCCAACGCGCGCCTCGACGGGGCGCTGAAGCGCATGGCGGGCCCGGCCTTCGCGGCGCGGGCGCTCGCCAGTTTCGTGCCAGCGAGCGCGTGGCTCCGCCGCTATAGCCGACAGGATGCCGGCGGCGACCTGACCGCGGGCGTGATCGTCGCGATCATGTTGGTGCCTCAAGCCATGGCCTATGCGCTGCTGGCCGGCCTGCCGCCCGAGGTCGGCCTTTATGCCAGCATGGCGCCACCGATCATCTACGCCGTATTCGGCTCGAGCCGAACCCTCGCGGTTGGGCCGGTCGCCGTCGCCTCACTCATGGTGGCGGCCGCGCTTGGAAACCGCATGGTCGAAGGTACGGCCGACTATGTGACCGGCGCGCTGGTGATCTCGCTCGAGGTCGGCCTGATCCTGTTCGCGCTCGGCCTGACGCGCGCGGGCTTCGTCGCGAATTACCTGAGCCACCCAGTGATGTCGGGTTTCACCAGCGCCGCCGCGCTGATCATCGCACTCTCGCAGGTCAAGCATTTGCTCGGCCTGCCCATGCCGGGCAACCTCGATTTCGGCCACACCATGGTGGCGATCGTTTCAAGCCTTCCGCAAATCAACCCGATGACAACCGGTATTGGTGCGGCGGCGATCGCTTTGCTCGTCTTGATGCGCGGGCGCCTGCTCATTCTTCTGCGTGTGCTCGGGGTGCCGGCCAATGCGGCCGTGCTGCTGACGCGGGCCGGACCTCTCGTCGTCGTCGTCATGGCGACCGCGATCGTCGCCGGCCTCGATTTGCAAGCGACCTCGAATGTCGCGGTGGTCGGTGTCATTCCGGCCGGGCTGCCGCGTTTCGCCGCGCCATCCTTCGATCTCGCGCTGTGGGCAGAGCTCGGTCCATCCTCGTTCGCGATTGCGCTGGTCTCCTTCGTCGAGAGCGTCGCGATCGCGAAAGTCTTGGCGGCGAAGCGACGTGAGCGCGTCGCGCCGAACCAGGAGCTGATCGGGCTCGGCCTCGCCAATGTCGCCGGCGCCTTCAGCGGTGCGAGTCCGGTTTGCGGCGGCTTCGCTCGCTCGGCCGTCAATTTCCAGGGCGGCGCCCGAACCCAAATGGCCGCGGTCGTCACCGCCATCCTGGTCGGCGTGTCGACCGCGTTCCTAACCCCGCTTTTCCTGCATATGCCTCACGCCGTGCTCGCCGCGATCATTGTCGTGCCGGTGATCGGCCTGTTCGATGCGGAGAGCTTCCTCAAGAACCTGCGCTACTCGAAGGCCGATGGCATCGCGCAACTCCTGACCTTCCTCGCGGTGCTCGGCCTCGGCATCGAGATTGGCATTCTCTGCGGCGTCGCGCTATCGCTGCTGTTCCATCTGTGGCGCACCAGCCGGCCGCACATAGCGATCGTCGGGCGCGTCGGCCTGACCGAGCATTTCCGCAACGTGCTGCGCCACAAGGTGACGACCTATCCTGGGCTCATCTTGCTGCGCGTGGACGAGAGCCTCTATTTTCCCAATATCAAGTTCATCGAGGATCGCGTGCTGACCGAAATCGCCGAGCGACGCGACCTCAAACACTTCATCCTGATTTGCTCGAGCGTCAATGTGATCGACGCCAGCGCACTCGAGACGCTGGAAGACATGCGCGTTACGCTTGGCGAGTTCGGAATCGGCCTGCACCTCGCCGAGGTCAAAGGGCCAGTAATGGACAAACTGGAGCGCATCGGCTTCGTCGATCGGCTCGGGCGCGATCACATCCATCTGAGCACGCATGACGCCGTGGTGCGGCTGGCCGAGCCGAACGGACCTGTGGCCGCCAATCCGGCCTCGCCGGGCGGCTAGACGGCCCGATGGCATGCTCAGATCTTCAGTTCGGGCCGATCGCGCGGGTCGCGACATGAGTGAGCCAAGGGCGAGGAAGGTTCGCCTGGCGCGCCGGATCGTGCTCGCTCCCGACATGACGGCACCCGCGGCGCTTGCCGCAGCCGCCGAGGAGGGGCTGCGCCAATTGGTCGCCAATGAAGCAAGCGCGCGGCTCGGTATCGACGTCGAAGGGGTGCATCAGATGCGCGTCGGTCTCAGACGCCTCAAGGTCGCGCTTTCACTGGCCAACAAACTCGACCTCGCGCCCGAGCGCGATGCGCTCAAGGCCGAGCTCGATTGGATCGGCGACGTGCTCGGCAGAGCGCGCGATCTCGACGTCTTCATCGCGGACACGCTCGAGCCGCTCCGCGCGCGCCACGCCAAAGAGGCATCGCTCGCGCGCCTGCATCGGGTCGCGCGCGCGGCGCGCGAAGCGGCCTATGCCGCGCTGCGCGAGACGCTCGATTCGCCACGTTATGCGGCAGCGCGGCAGCGCCTCGGCGCTTGGATCGCCGTCCTCGAATCAGCCACCGGGAGCGCGCCGCGTCAGCCCTCGCTCGGCGAAATCGCCGTCGCGCTGCTCGACAAGCGCGATCGGCGCTTGCGGAGATTCGCCCTAAAGCGCGGCTGGCATAGCAAGGCCGAGCTTCACGCGCTCCGACTGCACGCCAAGAAACTCCGCTACACCGCCGCGTTCTTTGCCTCGCTGTTCCCGAGAAAATCGACCAAGGCATTCATCGCTGCCGTGAGCGAGTTGCAGGATGTGCTCGGCCTCGCGCATGACAGCGAGGTAGCGCGCCATGTGCTTGCCGCACTCGGCACGCGACCCGCGCCAGATGCGCCACCGCGCGGCACCTGGCGCCGGGCCGACGCGCTGGTCGAAGGCTGGCACCTCGTCAAGAGCGCCGACGTCGCGCAACGCATCGAACCGGCTTGGCTAGCCGTCAAAAACGCGAAGAGGTTCTGGTGAGCACGCCGCTGCTATAGCTCTCTCGGCACCACGAACGCTTCGAGCCGACAGCGACCCGGCTTGACGCCGCGCCAAGTCGCGCTTTCGCATGACAAGATGGCGAGCGCGCCGGTCGGGAACTTCTGCTTGAGCCGTTCGACCAGCGCGCCATCTTGATCTTTGATCAGCGCGAGCGCGAGACTAGGCAGGCCGGGGTCATGGCCGACCAGCATGAGGCGATCGACGCCCTCCGGCGCGGCGCGCACAAGCGCGAGCAATGCCTCGGGGTCAGCCAGATAGATGCGCGGCTCGACCACGCTCTCAGGCGCGATCGCAAATTCGCTCGCGACCAGCCCCAGCGTGTCGCGCGTGCGGCGCGCTGGCGAGCAGAGCACGAGGTCCGGGCGCAGTTCGTGCTTGGCCATATGACGGCCGATCAGGCGCGCGGCTTTTTCGCCGCGCTGGCTCAACGGTCGATCGATATCGGCGAGCCCAAGCGCACCCCAGCTCGATTTGGCATGCCGCAGCAGAAACAGTCGCTTTGCCATCGCGTTTGACCTCGCCCTGCTCGGCCGTTGAATCGACGTCACCAAACCGGCACACTTCCGCGGCCTCGATGCCATGCCGAGGCGGCTACCAGTGGTTGCACATCATGCGTCACGTCGCCTCGACCGTGAACCCCCATGGGCGCGGCCCGACGCTCGGAGCAGGCGGAGCCAAATCATGAAACGCGTCCTCGTCTTTCAGCATATCGCGATCGAACATCCGGGCATCTTCCGTTCGTTCATGGCGGCGGACGGAATCACCTGGGATGCCGTCGAGCTTGACGAGGGCGAGCGCATTCCCGCGCTGGACCCCTATGACACGCTGATTGTCATGGGTGGCCCGATGGATGTTTTCGACGAGGAACAATACCCTTGGTTGGTCGAGGAGAAGCGCGCGATCCGCGAGTGGGTGGCGCTGCGCAGGCGACCCTATCTCGGCCTATGCCTCGGCCATCAATTGCTCGCCGATGCGCTCGGCGGCAAGGTCGAGCGCATGACGACGCCCGAAGTCGGCATGCTGCGCGTCGAGACGACCGAGGCCGCCAGGACGGACGCACTGTTCAAGGGCCTCGGCCCCATGCTCGACTGCCTGCAGTGGCATGGCTGCGAGGTTACCGGGTTGCCGAAGGATGCCACCGTGCTGGCGCGCTCGCCGGCCTGCGCGGTGCAAGCGTTCCGCGTCGGCGCGAACGCCTATGGCCTGCAATATCACGTCGAGCTGACGTCAAGCACGGTCGCCGACTGGGGCGCGGTGCCGATCTATACTGAATCGCTCGAGAAAAGCTGCGGCCGTGGCGCGCTCGGAAAGCTCGACGCCGACGCGAGGGCCTTGATGCCCGCCTTGGCCGCCAACGCACGCCGGCTCTATGACAACTTCAAAGCGCTGGCGGTCGCCGGCGCGCCGGCCGGCCACCGCCGCCGGGTCGCGAGCGAGCCTGACATCTAGATCCTAGAGCTTGAGCCAAGCGATGAGGAAGCGCTCGAGCCAGGCGTGAACCTTGGCCTCATGCGCTAAGCTCGCCCCGCGCTGAATTTCGGCCGGTTGCGCTTCGGGCCGCTCGCGAATCTGCTTCGAGCCGCCCTCGGAGGCGATCCAGCGCTCCATCATCGCGCGCGTCATTTCGGGGTGGAACTGCAGGCCATAGGTCGAGGCCCCGAGGCGAAACGCCTGATTCAAGAAAAGATCGCCGGTCGCCAGCAGTTCGGCGCCGTCGGGCAGCGCGAACCCTTCGCCGTGCCATTGATAGGCATGGAAGCCGTCGGCGATCAGGGCGCGGCCGGCGGCAGTCGGGCGGATCGGGTGATAGCCGATCTCCTTGAGGCCTTCGGGGTGCGGGCCGACAGCAGCGCCGAACGCGCGTGCGATCATCTGGGCACCGAGACAAATACCGAGCACCGGCGCGCCCGCCTTGACCTGCGTTCCGACCCAGTCCAACTCGTTCTTTAGATACGGATATCGGTCGATCTCGCTCAGGCATTGCGGGCCGCCGAATACCACGGTTGCAAGGGCTCCGTCGGGGTGGCCAGCCTCCAGTCGCGGCAGCGCGTCGCCGCGCATCGGGCAGCACGTGGCGGTGCGCAGGCCGAGCCGTTGCATGGCTTCGCCGACCGCGCCGGACGAGGCGTGCTCGGAATGTGTGACGAAAATCACCAGGGGCGCGGTCATGGTCCGTTATTGCCGAATTTAGGGGGTCGCCGTTAACCTTTTATTGAAGCTGGCGTCGTCAAGATCGGCACAAGACGGGGAACGATAAACCGACCGCGGGAGTATGCTTCATGTTGTCGAAACGCTCTTTGGAACTCTTGCTCGATTTGGCCGAAAACAAGCTGAGCGATATCGTCCCCTTCGACCGGGAGGATGTGCGGGAGATTAAGACGCTGCATGCTTGCGTCAACGAGCTTCGCGCCTTGCGTGACCTGCCGCCGATCGACATCCCCGGCGCCGGCTTGCAGCGGAGCATGGTTCGCGCCTCGCCTCGCCCAGCTTGAACATCAGATTTTCAGCATGATAGACGCACGCCCCGCCTCGGCTTCAGGCAGGGCTTGAACGGGCGTACCATCGGCTCAACACGGCGGCTATGATCGGCGGTGACTGCCTTCGGGTCCAACCGAGAGACCGACGCCGCCATGAAGTCGAACGCCGCGATCGCCTATCATCCCGAGGGCTTCGACACCTCGGCCAAGCGCCTGATGGGCCGCCAGGCAGCGGGGCAGGGTTTTCTCGAAGGTCTCGTCCGCCACGGCGACCTCGATACACTTTTCTGCTGTGCACGCGCGAAGGCCGCGTTTGACGATTTCGTGGCGCGCACGGGCCGCTTCGGGGCCAAGCCGAAACGCGCGGTCTTCATTCCGGAAAATCGTCCTGATCTGCTGAAGCAGCCCGGCTGCCTCTATTATCCGAGTCCGACTCTCGCACCGCTCGCGGCGCGACGTGCCACGATCGGAACCAGCGCCTACAGCCTATGCGGCGTCACCCACACGCTCGCCTCGACCGGCGTGATGGACGCGATCAGCGCCTATCTGACGGCGCCGCTCGAGCCGTGGGACGCCTTGATTTGCACCTCGAGCGCCGCGAAGAGCGCGGTCAATCGGATCATCGACCTTCAGGCCGACTATCTCACGACACGAGTCGGCGCCAAGCCGGTGCCGAGGCTCGAACTACCGGTCATTCCGCTCGGCGTCGATTGCGACCGCTTTGCCGCGAACGCTGACGCATCGCGTGCGGCTTGGCGCGCCCGCCTGGGAATCGCGGATGGTGATGTGGCCGCGCTCTTCGTCGGCCGGCTCAGCTACCACGCCAAGGCCAACCCCGCGCCGATGTATATCGGGCTCGAGGCCGCCGTTTCAGCTCTGCCGAAAGGCGCGCGCCTGCACCTCGTGCTGGTCGGCTGGTTCGCCAACACTGCGCTCGAGCGCGGCTATCGCGATGCCGCTGCGGCGCTTTGCCCGTCGGTCAATCTGATCGTGGTCGATGGCCGCGCCTCCGACGCTCGCACCGAGCCCTGGCACGCCGCGGACCTGTTCACCTCGCTTGCCGACAATGTTCAGGAAAGTTTTGGGCTGACGCCGATCGAGGCGATGGCCGCCGGCCTGCCCAGCGTCGTGGCCGATTGGGACGGCTACCGCGACACGATCGTCGATGGCGAAACCGGGATCCGCGTTCCGACCTTCAGCCCCCCCGCCGGTACCGGCGATGATCTGGCGTTTCGCTACGCCAATGAGATCGACAGCTATGACCGCTATATCGGCGGGATCGCGCTGTTGACCGCGGTCGATGTGCGCGCCGCCAGCGAAGCCTATGGACGATTGGTTGGCGATGCGGCGCTTCGGCGGCGGATGGGCGAGGCCGCCAAGGCCCGCGCCCGCAACCACTATGACTGGCGCGTGGTGATCGCGGCCTATCAGGCACTTTGGGCCGAGCTGGCCGCACGACGCGCGCAGGTTGCACCCTTGGCTGCGGACGCACTTACACCGTCGCCGGGCGTGCTGCGCGACCCGTTCTCATTCTTCAAGGAATTTCCGAGCGCGCAACTTTCATTGCGCCACCGCATCGCCTGGGCCGACCGTACCGCGCCGGGCGCTATCGACAGTCTGCTGGCGCAGCCGATCGCCAATTACGCGCCGTTCCTTTTGCTCGAGGCCGACGCCTGCCGCGTGCTCGGCGAGGCGATCCGACGGGGCCGCAACGCCGAAGTCGGTGAGCTTCTCGCCACCGTGCCCGCGGAACTGAGGCGGCACGCTCTCCGCACGCTGTTGTGGTTTGCCAAATTCGGCCTTGTCCACATCGACGCGCCGACGGCCGCCGGCGCGTGATGAGGCTGGCGCCTCAACGCAGGATGACGCGCTCGGCTGGCAGTACGACCGTCACTTTGGTGCCGACTTTCGGCTCGCTTTCGATCAAGAGCGTGCCGCCGTGCATTTCGACAAATGATTTCGCCAGCGTCAGGCCAAGTCCGGTGCCCTCATAGCGACGCGACAGATCGCTCTCGATTTGGCCAAAGGCTGAAAGAGCGAGACGAATGTCCTGAGGCGCGATGCCGATGCCGGTATCCTCTACCACGATGTGGCAGCCCTCGGTTTGATTGGATTTGATCGAGAGCCTGACCGTGCCGCCAGGTGGCGTGAATTTGACGGCGTTGCTCAACAGGTTGAGGACGATTTGTTTAAGGCGGGTTTCGTCCGCCTTAAGCTGCGGTAGGGCTTCCGGAAGATTCATTTCGAGCTTGATTTCAGCCCGTTGCGCACGCGTTTCAACGACCCGCATGCAGGCCTCGAGAACCGGACGAGGGTCGACCACCCGTTCGGTCAGTTGCAGCTTGCCCGCCTCGATCTTCGCGAACTCGAGAATCCCGGAGATGATGTTCAAGAGATGCCGGCCGCTCGAATGGATGTCGGCCGCGTAGTCCTTGTAGGACGTGTGACCGGCCGGGCCATAGAGCTCGTCCCTGATAATCTCCGAGAACCCGATGATCGCATTGAGAGGGGTGCGTAGCTCGTGGCTCATCGTGGCGAGGAACTCGGACTTGGCGCGGTTGCCCGCTTCTGCGAGGTCGAGGGCGCGGCGTGCGTCTGCCTCGGCCTTGCGGATGACCACCTCGCGCCGCCGGATCTCGGTGATATCGTTCCAGACCTCGACGATGCCGCCATCGCCCGTACGGTCGACGCTTTTCAGAATCCAGCGCCCATCACTGAGGGAAAACTCATAGGCCTCGACGGCGTTCCGGTGATGCTCCGCGCAGGCCTCGATGACCTGGGCGATTTCGTTTGCGCCGCCCGGAAAACGGGTCGCCGCGCGCGCTTCGTCGAGGATTTCCGCGTAGCGCTTGCCGAGCACCAGCGTCTGCTCGTCGCGACCGGTCAACAATTCCTCATAGGCGCTGTTGCACAGCAGCAGCTTGTCGTCATTGCCATAGAGCGCAAAACCTTGGGGAATGCTCTCGATGGCGTGGACCAGCCTGGTGTGCGCGATGAACGCCCTAGCTTCGGCCGCGGCATGCGCCGAGGCGTCGTGAGCGATGCCGCGAAATCCAACAAAACGGCCCGAGCCGTCCTCGAACACCGGAACTCCGCTCAGTCGGAATAGGATGGGCTTGCCTTCCGGCGATTTCATTTCATAGGCAACATCGCTGAACGGCGCCATCGCATCGGGGCTTGGATGGCCGGCGTAGTTGCTCTCGGGGAAGCCCTCGAAGCGACCACAGGCGATCAAAGTCTGGCCGACCATGAAACGGGCCGGCACACCGATCATCGCTTCGATGCGGGCCGAAACAAAAGTGAAGCGAAATTCGCTATCGACCTCCCACACCCAGCCGCTTGTCAGGCGCGCGATATCCTCGAAACGCGCCTCGGCTTCGTGTAGTTGCCGAAGCACGGAGGCTGACTCACTTTGCTCGCGCACCAAGCCGAGGATGACCGCTTCGGTACCCGATGCCGGAATCCACAGCTCGAAGCGAAGCCAGCGCGGCCGGCCGTCCTGCTCGTAGGTCCACTCGAAATTTTGGCTTGGGCCACCCGCGACAATGCGATCTAGAACCGACCGCGGCACGGGAAGGGGCGCCCCGACGGCGGTCGCGAGCGGCGGATGAAACGAGGCCGCAAGCCACGCATAGGCTTCATTGCTGGCTCGGAGCGCGCCATTCCGATCGACGAGAAAGGCCGGTGGTCCGCCGACCAGCGGCCCGAGCAGGCCACCGAGCGCATCCGTGCCGCGCCCGGTCGGGGCGCGCTGCGCCCTGCCAATCTCGCGTGGCAACGTATTCGTCAAATCGAACCCCGCACAGTACAGAAACTAGAGTGGTCGCGCCGTCATGCCTCGTCGCCGACACTCTTCAACGCATCAAGGTATTGTGAGCTGCGCCGCCAACGCTTGAGGACGCGCTCGGCATCGCGTGCCTTGGTCCGGTCGTAGAGCTCGAACGGATCGATCACTTGTGCCGACTGCCGCTCGGCGCCACGGTCGGCGGACTTGCGGGTGAGCTCGTAGATCGCCGCGAAGGCATCGCGGTCGACCCCCGTCGCCCGGCATAACATGGCGAGACCCTCGCCCCCCGGCTCATAGAGAATGCGCCGGAGCAGCGTCAGTTTCAGCCCGCTTATGCGGACGAAGCCATTCTCGAACAGCGAGAGTTCGCCCTGTTTGAGCGCCTTGACCAGAAATTCGGTGTTGAGTTCGCCGAGTTCGGCGATCCGCGCAACCAATTCTTCGGCCTTGCCCGGCTTGGAACGCGCCTCGGCGTCATCCTTGATGATTGCGGTCGCAGATGCCTCGATCGCGTCGTCGACCGCTTCCATGTCGACCGAGAAATTGTGCGCGATGTGTTTTCGAAGCGCCGCCGAAACCCACCAATACATGCGCTGCGCGAGATCGGGCGGAAGATCGGGCCGGCGCACCAGCGGATTCTGATAGGCGTCGACGCGCTTCGATTCGTTGACCAGATAGTCCATCACCTCGCGGGTGATGGTGGCACCGTGATTGTTCAGCAATGCCGCGATGACGTCCTGGTTGCCGGTTTCGACCAGAGCGGCCGAAACGCCGGCGCTCAGTGTCTTGCGGGTGGCGACCGCGATCTGGTGTTCCATCGTGCGGTGACGGATGACCTCGATCAGATCGGCCTCGCGCAAAACCTCGGATTCTTTCAAGATCGGAAACGCCACTTCAATCTGGTCGTTGGCAAGCTCGACCAGTAGGGCGTGGGGCGCGGTCATGAGACGCGCGAGGCGTTCGGCGACGGCCTTGCGCACGGTCAGTTCAACGTCGCGCACGAGTTGGCGGAGGATTTCGCCCATCAGCGCCCGTTCGCGGTCGCTTAGTGTCACGCTTTCGCCAAGGAAGAGATCGCAGACGGTCGAGAACAGCGCGCGCCGGCCGTCGACCGACTTGTCGTGCGCGAGCGCGAACAGCTGTTCGGCGGAGAAACCCGTCATGTCGGGCGTCGCACCGATCGACGAGCCGGCGGCGGCAGCTCGTTCCGACGTCTTCGCGACCATCCCGCTAGTCCTCCTCTCGACCGATCGGCATGGACAAGCGGCCCTAAAGCGCACGACCGATCCAGCCGAGCGCTATTTGGCCTTGATTTCGTTTAAGAAGTTGTAAAGCCGCGCCTGGTTCGGGGCGGTGGGGGCCGCGCTCAGAGAGGCGGAACGACCTTGCCGGGGTTCATCAGATTGTCCGGGTCGAGCGCGCGCTTGATCGCCCGCATAAGCGATAACGCCTCGCCATGTTCGGCCTTGAGATAGGGCAGCTTGGCGAAACCAACGCCGTGCTCGCCTGTACAGGTGCCCCCGAGCGCCAGCGCGCGCCTGATCATGCGGTCATTGATCGCCTTGGCTTTGGTCATTTCGGCCTGATCGTCGGGGTCGACGACGAAACAGACATGGAAGTTCCCATCGCCAACATGGCCCACGATCGGTGCCACCAGCCCGTTTGCCTGGATATCCGCCTTGGTCTCGAGCAGGCACTCGGCGAGCGCCGAGATCGGCACGCAGACGTCGGTCGCCCAGCCCTTGCAACCCGGTCTGAGGGCGATGCACGCGTAATAGGCATCGTGTCGGGCCTGCCAAAGCGTGGTGCGATCCTCGGGTCGCGAGGCCCAGCGAAAGTCGGAAACCCCATATTCCTTGGCGATACCGCCGACCTGCTCGACCTGCTCGTCGACACCCCGCTGGCTACCATGGAACTCGAAAAAGATGGTGGGTTTGAGCGCCAGGTCGAGCTTCGAATAGCGGTTGCAGGCGTCGACCTGAACCTCGTCAAGCAGCTCGATCCGGGCGACCGGGATGCCCGACTGGATGGTCAGGATCACTGTCTTGACCGCCGCCTCCAGGCTCGGGAACGAGCAGACCGCGGCCGCGACCGCCTCGGGTTGGCCAAATAGCCGGAGCGTCACCTCGGTGATCACGCCAAGCGTGCCCTCCGAGCCAACGAATAGGCGGGTCAGGTCGTAACCGGCGGCCGATTTGCGCGACCGCCCGCCGGTGTGGATCACCCGGCCGTCGGCTGTGACCACGGTCAGGCCGAGCACGGTCTCGCGCAGCGTGCCATAGCGCACCGCGTTGGTGCCGGAGGCGCGCGTCGCCGCCATGCCCCCAATACTGGCGTCCGCGCCGGGATCGACGGGGTAGAATAGCCCGGTATCGCGGAGATGCGCGTTGAGCTGCTTGCGGGTGACGCCAGCCTCGACCGTGCAATCGAGATCATCGGTACTGACCCGGACGATGCGGTCCATCTGGCTCAAATCGATGGTGACCCCGCCCTCGAGCGCATTGACCTGGCCCTCGAGCGAGCTGCCGACGCCAAACGGCACCATCGGGATTCGCTCGCGGGCGCAAATCCTCACAAGTTTTGCGACTTCTTCGGTCGAGCGCGGAAAGACCACCGCGTCGGGCGGGTGAGGTGGATAGTAGGTTTGCCCGCGCGCATGATGGTCGCGTACCGCTTGCGCCGTGGTGAAACGTTCGCCGAACAGGGCGGAAAGTTCCCCAAATGCCGTGGTCAAAACGCGTTTTGCCGTTGCCATGCGTGAAATCTAACCAAGCGCCTGACCGAACGCCAGCGCACTATCCCCAAACCAATGTGTGCAATTTGGTACGCGCGAGGAACAGAAGGCAATCCAACTCGGAACGGAGGATGAAAGATTTTGCGCGACTCGGCGGGTTTGCTGGAGCCCGCGAATCCGTCATGAAAGCGCCCCTATCCGTCTCGCCTATGATCGGGCAGAATCGTACTCGGCAAGGGAAAAGCCGGTCCACGCAGCCGGCCACGGCACACCGATCCATGAATACCATCAAGGCGTCCGGCAAGCTGGTCGTCGGCTGGCGCGAGTGGGTGTCGCTGCCCGCGCTCGGCTTGCCCGCGCTTAAGGCCAAGGTCGATAGCGGCGCGCGTACCTCCGCGCTCCATGCCTTCTTTGTCGAGCCATATCTTGTGGGCGTCACGCGGCGCGTGCGTTTCGGCATCCATCCGGTACAAAAGCGCGAGGACTTGGCCGTGGTCTGCGAGGCCGACGTGATCGACCAACGCTGGGTCAGCGATTCGGGCGGCCACGCCGAATTCCGCTATGTCATCGGCGCCTCGCTCAAGATCGCCGCGCTGGAGTTTCCGATCGAGCTCACCTTGACCGATCGCGATTCGATGCGCTTTCGCCTCCTGCTCGGCCGCAGCGCGCTGCGCCATCGCATGGTGGTCGATCCGGCAGCGAGCTACCTGACCGGCAGGATTCATGCCACAAGGCTCTATCGTCATCTCAAACACACCGTCGCGTCGTGAGTAGAACACCGCCATGAAAATCCTGATCCTCGCGCGCAACCCGAAGCTCTACTCGCACCAACGTTTGGTCGAGGCCGGGCAGAAGCGCGGGCACGAAATGCGTATCGTCAATACGCTGCGCTGCTACATGAACATCACCTCGCACAATCCCGAAGTGCGTTACGGCGGCAAGGTGCTTGACGGCTATGACGCGGTGATTCCCCGCATCGGCGCATCGGTCACGTTCTATGGCCTCGCGGTGCTGCGCCAATTCGAGATGATGGGCGTCTACAGCGTCAATGAATCGGTCGCGATCGGCCGCTCGCGCGACAAATTGCGCTCGCTCCAGCTATTGGCGCGCAAAGGCATCGGCCTGCCGGTGACCGGCTTCGCCCACGCCACGACCGAGACCGAGGATTTGATCCGCCTGGTCGGCGGCGCGCCGCTGGTGATCAAGCTTTTGGAGGGTACGCATGGCCAGGGCGTGGTGCTCGCCGATTCGCAACGCGCGGCCGAGAGCATCATCGATTCGTTTCGCCGGTTGAGGGCGCACTTTCTGGTTCAGGAATTCATCGAGGAATCGAAAGGCTCGGACATTCGCTGCTTCGTGGTCGGCGGCAAGGTGGTCGCCGCGATGAAGCGCCAGGGCAAGGAGGGCGAGTTCCGCTCGAACCTGCACCGGGGCGGCACGGCCTCGAAGATCAAGATCACGCCCGAGGAACGCTCGACCGCGGTGCGCGCGGCCAAGGCGATGGGGCTCAACATTTGCGGCGTCGATCTCTTGCGCTCGAACCACGGGCCGGTGGTGATGGAGATCAACTCAACGCCCGGGCTCGAGGGCATCGAGGGCGCCACCGGGGTCGACATCGCCGGCGCCATCATCGAGTTCATCGAGCGCACCGCCGAGCCGCACAAGACGCAGACGAAGGGGAAGGGGTAGGCGGCGATATTCACGTCGAGATCATCTTCTTCTCGACGCCGACGCCGGCCTTGACCGCGCGTTCATATTCAAGCGGCACGGTGGCCGAATCCTGGATCGCGATACCGGTCGAATCGAACAGCGTGATATCGGCGTCCGTCAGCCGGCCTTTCTTCTTGCCGCACAGCAGCTCGCCGATTTCGCCCACAATATCCGATTCCTTGATGACTCCCTCCTTCAAGGGCACGTTGATTTCGCCATCGGGAATGCACTGACGAATATCGTCGACGAAAATGCGCGCGCGCTTCGAGATCGCGCTCTCGATCTCTTGCTTGCCGGCTAGGTCGGCGCCGAGCGCCGCGATATGCATGCCGGGCTTGATCCAGGCATCGCGCACCACCGGGCCGGCGCCGATGGTCTGACAAACCACGACATCGGATCCAACCACGACTTCTTCCGCGTTGGTCGAGGTCTTGATCTTGAGCTTCGGATAAAGCGCCTGCTCGCTCTTGAGGAATTCATCGAGTGATTTTTGCGAGCGGCTCCAGACGCGCACCTCGCTCCAATCCTGCACCGCCATACAGGTGCGGAGGGAACCCTTGCCGACATCGCCGGCACCAACCAGCGCCAGCACCTTGGAGCCCTTGCGCGCCAGATGGCGGACCGAGACCGCCGCCGACGCCCCGGTGCGAAGCATCGTATGGTAGGAGCCATCGCAGATCGCGAGCGGAAAGCCGGTTTCGGGATGGGTGTAGATCAGAATCGAAAACACCGTCGGCAAATCGAACTTTGCGCGGTTCTCTTCGCGGATCGAGACCCATTTGCAAGCGGCGGCCTCGGGCACGCCGGCCAGCGGCTCCTCGATATAGGAGGGCATGACCTCCCATTCGCCCGGGTATTTCTTCAGAACGATGTGGCCTTTGGGCTCCATGTAATAACGCTTCTCGCCATGGCGAAGAAACGCGCGCTCGACACAGTCGACATATTCGCCCGGCGTCAACAGCCCCATCATGTCGGTGCGGCTGAGGATCAGCGTCTTGCGATTGCGCCAGCTTTCCATGGTGGTCCCCCGTCATTTCCGGCGTCGGCCGCGTCTGTTCGCCAGCACGATGCCGAAAGCCTGCACTATTGACAATGCGTTGACGGCCATGGCCAAGTTAGGGCCATGACAATGCGCGTACGCAAGAATTGCCGCTGGTGGTGGCGCTAAAGGGCGGCCGCCAACCACGCCTTGCGCGTTGAAGCTTGGAAGGGTCGCCGCGATGTCGGGGCGGCCCTTTTGTACGTTCCCAGCCAAGGCCGCCCGTCGTACGGCGATCCCGTTCTGAAGGGATCGGGTGAATGAGTGAAATGGGAAGCGTCTACCGCACCGAGGGCGGCATCACGGTGCATCGCGTGCAGGTGCCGGCCGACCGGCGCGATGCGCAGGCGATCATCGACCGCTTGGATGGCGAGCGCGGGCTCTACCTTGCCTCAGGCTATGAATATCCGGGCCGCTACCACAAATGGGAGATCGGCGCGGTGGCGCCGCCACTCGCGCTCACTGTGCGCGGCCAGCGCTTCGCCATTGAGGCGTTGAACGCGCGTGGCGCGATATTGCTGCCGGCGATCCAGCGCGCGGTCGCGAACCTCGAAGGTATCGCGATCGAACAAAACGACGCGCAGGCCATCACCGGGACGATCGCGCGCAGCGAGGCGACCGGTCGCGAAGAGGAGCGCACGCGGCGACCTTCGGCGTTCTCGCTGATTCGCGTCGTGACCGCGCTGTTCGCGAGCAAAGAAGAAGCCCAACTCGGGCTCTATGGCGCGTTCGGCTATGACGCCGCGTTCCAGTTCGACCCGATCCGGCTCAAGCTGCCGCGCGACGACGCGCAGCGCGATATCGTGCTCTATCTGCCCGACGAGATCGTGGTGCTCGACCATCGGCGCGAAACCGGTGTGCGCCACACCTACGAGTTCGTGGTTGACGGCCAATCCACGAAAGGTCTCGAGCGCACGGCGACGCCGAATGTCGCGAGCGACCTGCATGGCGGGCCGCCGGGTGACGACACGCCCTCCGGCGCCTATCAGGACACCGTGCGCGCCGCCAAGGAGGCCTTCGCGCGCGGCGATCTGTTCGAGACAGTTTGCTCGCAGCTCTTCGTGCGCGCTCTGAAACTCACGCCGGCCGCGCTCTATCGTCGCCTCGCCGCCGGCAACCCGGCGCCCTATCAGGCGTTGATCAATCTCGGTGAAGGCGAAGCGCTGGTCTCGGCCTCGCCTGAAATGTTCGTGCGCGTGCGCGGCCAGCGGGTCGAGACCTGCCCGATCTCCGGCACCATCAGGCGCGGGCGCGACGCCATGTCGGACGCCGATCAAATTCTGGCGCTGCTCAATTCGACCAAGGACGCGGCCGAGCTCACCATGTGCACCGATGTCGACCGCAACGACAAATCGCGCGTCTGCGTGCCTGGTTCGGTGCGCGTGATCGGGCGGCGCCATATCGAAATGTATTCGCGCCTGATCCATACCTGCGACCATGTCGAGGGCACGCTGCTCCCGGGCATCGAGGCGATCGACGCCTTTCTCACCCACGCCTGGGCGGTGACGGTGACCGGCGCGCCGAAGCGCTGGGCGATCCAATTCATCGAGGACCATGAGCGTTCGCCGCGCCGTTGGTATGGCGGCGCGTTCGGCTGGCTCGGCTTCAACGGCGACGCCGATACCGGGCTGACGCTGCGCACCGTGCGCCTCGCCGCCGGGCGGAGCGAAGTGCGCGTCGGCGCGACATTGCTCTATGACAGCGACCCCGAGGAGGAGCATGCCGAGTGCCTGCTCAAGGGCTCGGCGCTGTTCGCCGCGCTCGAAGACGTCGCGGCGCCGACTCCGGTCCCTACCTTGGCGCCGACGCCGGTAACCGGCATGGCAGGGCCGGGCGCCGGACGGCGCGTGCTCTTCGTCGACCATGAGGACAGCTTCGTCCACACCCTCGCCGATTATTTCCGGCAAACCGGGGCCGAGGTCGAGACCTACCGGGCGGCCCCGGCCCGAGCCGCGCTGGACCGGGGCTATGACCTGGTCGTGCTTTCGCCCGGTCCTGGTGCGCCGCGGGATTTCGGCCTGAACGAGACGATCGAGGCGTGCCTGGCGCGCGGTCTACCGATCTTCGGGGTCTGCCTCGGCCTGCAGGGGATCGCCGAGTATTTCGGCGGCCGGCTCGGCCGCGTCACGCCACCGATGCACGGCAAGGCGTCGAAAATCTGGGTGCTCGGTGGCCGACTGTTCGACGACCTGCCAAGCGGCTTTCAAGCTGGGCGCTACCACTCGCTGCACGCGCTCGCGGCCTCGCTGCCGCCCGAGCTCAAGGTGACGGCGCATAGCGACGACGGCATCGTCATGGCGCTCGAGCATGAAAGCCTGCCGATTGCGGCCGTGCAGTTCCACCCAGAATCGATCCTGACCGCGACGGAGGGGATCGGCCACACCCTGATCGCCAATGTCATGCGCCAGCTTCGTCGCCAGGGCTGGAACCGGAACGACCCCGACCCGGCAGTCGCGCGCATCAGCGCCTGAACCGCCGCCACAGCGCGGCTTGCCCAAGCCCCAAAATGTGCGTATGGTCGCGCCCGTTCGCTCGCAGGACGCTTCGGAGAAGAAACCCGCCATGGCCGCGCCCAATACCCAGCCCGCGATTACCGTGTCCGAAAAAATAAAGGCCTATTTGCGCACGTTGAATGGCAGGGCGTCGGTCTCTGGGTTCGTCTTGTGCATTATCACGGCGATCTTGGCGATCTTCTTCGTCCTGCCGGAGCTCAACGTGATGGGGGCGCTCGGCGTCCTCACTATCTATGTGATCATCTTCATCTTCTTCACGTCGATCTCGCGCACGATTCTGCGACGCGTATTCAAAGCGTAGCTCGCGCGCCGCGGCCGCACGCGGCCGCTCAAATCCGTCACCATCATTAGGCTTGCGCCGATCAGGAACGATCGGTTAACAGGCATTGACCATAATCGCCGGCATGGCACGCACGGTGATCGGTGGAGGGCATTTGATTCGGGTTCTGGCCCTGCTTGCGGTCTTTGCGCTCGTGGTGATCGCGCGGCCAGCCTCGCTCTGCGCGGCCGAGCTTTACCGATCTCTAACCATAGGAGGGCAAATTGAGCATGTGGTCGTGCCTGGCGACTTTCTCAGCAAATTGGGGGCGCGCTACGGCGTGAGTTACGAGGTGATCGCGCACGACAATGGATTGGCCGTCGAAGCGGTACTGAAATTGGGTCAGGTCTTGAAGATCGACAATCGGCACATCGTCCCTGACGGGATTGACGACGGCCTGATCCTGAACGTGCCCCAGCGCATGCTGTTCCATTTCGCCGACGGCGAGCTCGAGGCCGCCTACCCCATCGGCGTCGGACGGCCGAGCTGGCGTACGCCGACCGGACGCTTTACGATCATGATCAAGGAAACCGACAAACCCTGGATCGTACCGCTTTCGATCCAGGAAGAAATGCGTCGCGCCGGAAAACCTGTCGTGACCGTGGTGCAGCCCGGGCCGGACAATCCGCTCGGCCATCATTGGCTCGGCCTGAGTCTTCCCTCGATCGGCATTCACGGCACGATCGCGCCAGCCAGCATCTATGATTTTCGCAGCCATGGCTGCATCAGGCTTCACCCGGACGACATCGCAGCGCTCTTTCCGCGTGTCGAACGCGGCACGCCGGGGGAGATCATCTACGTGCCCTTGCTGCTGGCCGAGCACGAGGGTCGAATTTTTCTCGAAGTTCATCCCGACACCTACAAGAAAGGCAAAGTGACACTCGAGGCAGCACAACGCCTTGCAATTGAGCGCGGCCTATTCGAGCGGATCGATTGGATGCTGGCCGAGACCGTGATCGACCGTCATGAGGGCATCGCGCGCGACGTCGGCCTCGAGGGATCCTGAAACGGAGCCGATGATGAGCCTGATCTCAAAAACCAGCCGTCCGACCCTGATCTCGCGCCGACAGCTCATTGTCGGCGGCGCGGCCCTGGTGCTTGCGGGCAGTATCATCAACCCGGCCACGGCGGGCGTGCGCGTGGGCGCGCGCGCCCGGGAGCGGAGCCTCGCGCTTCAAAACCTACATACCGGCGAGAACCTGAAGACGGTCTATTGGCAGGGCGGCGCCTATGTCCGCTCGGCGCTCGACGAGATCGACCACATCATGCGTGATTATCGGACCAATCAGATCAAATCGATCGACCCGACGCTGCTTGATCTTTTGCACCGCCTGCAAGACACCCTCGATAGCCATCGGCCCTTCCAAATCGTCTCGGGCTACCGTTCGCCCAAGACCAACGCCAGGCTTGCCGCGCACTCGGGCGGCGTCGCCAAGCGCAGCATGCACGTCAAGGGCATGGCGATCGACATTCGGCTCGAAGGGTGCGACAGCCGCCAGATCCACAAGGCCGCACTATCGCTCGAAGCGGGCGGCGTCGGGTACTACGCGAAATCCGACTTCGTTCACCTTGACGTCGGCAAAGTGCGCTCCTGGTGAGGCGGGCGGGGGCTCCTCCCGCTAAGATCACTGGCTCGATCTCGACTGACTTGGCGGAGCGGCGCCGCCGCCCACGTTGCTGACTCGTCTCGACAGCGGCGCGCTTCTGCGCTTTTCTCGCGGGCAGGATCCTGTTCTAGCGCCCGCAGAGATGATCAATGCCCGATTGGCTTGCCTTTCTTGTCACGCTTTCCGCCGGGGCGGCCGCCGTGTTCGGCTATCTCGTGCTGCAGCGTGTCAGCGCGAAGGATGGCGTCAAGGCCCTGAACCGTGACGACACGGCAGTTGCGGTCCGCGAAGAGGCGGAGCGCACGCGCCGCGTGAACGAGGAGCAGTTTTGCGCCCTACGCCAGGCTCTCGGCGAAAGCCAGCGTGGCACCCCGGATGCGGCGCACGGCGTCCTTCGCGATATGAGCCAGAGCCTTGGCGAGCAGAGCCGCCGTTCAAGCGAGCAAATGGGCGATGCAATGCGCGCGTTCGAAACGCGCCTCGATGGCGCATTCGGCCGCCAGGTCGCCGACCTAGGGGCGTTGCGTCAGGAGCTTGGCGCGGAGGGGCGACGCATCACCGAAGCGCTGCTCCGAGCCACCGCCGAGCTTAGGGCCGCCCAAGTGAGCGGCACCGAGGTTCTGGCGCGCCGCCTCGCCGAGTTGCGAGCGCAGGTCGAGACCGAGACCGCCGCGCTCAGGGAGGTCATACGCTTACGCACCGGCGAACTCGACGCGGCTGGCGACCGGCGGTTGCGCGCCTTGGCCGAGGCGATCGGCGCAAAGCTCGGCCATGTCGGCGAGAGCGGAGCCGGCATGGCCGACCTGCGCGAAGAATTGGCCGCCGCTCTGCAGAGACACGACGCCCGACTGACCGAGGCCTTGAGTCAGCTTGGCGTGCAACAAGTGACACGGCTTGAGCAGGTTTCCCAAGCGCTGCGCGCGCTAAGCGAGGCACAGACCACGGCCCACCAGGCCCTGCGCGGCGCGCTTCAAGCCTCGCTTGACGCCATGCGTCAGGAAGCGGCGAGCAAGCTTGACGACATCAAGCGACTAAAGGAACTCGAGACGGAGAACGCCCGATTGCGCCGCGCCATCGCCGATCTGACTGTAAAGGGCGGAGACAAAATGTGCCGGATGGCGGCGTGAATGTGTACCAGTCGGGTTACGAGAAAAGGGCA
>CAMDDO010000035.1 GCA_945892755.1 Rhizobium sp. Q54
CAAGACCAGCCGTGCCCGCGCGCCATCGGCCTTGATGCTCGCCAGATCGACGATCGAGATACCGCGCAGCACTTCATGCCAAGAGAGAGATTTGAGCGGCTTGCCGATAAAGGCGCGAAGCGGCACCGGTAGGCGAGCCGTGGTTTCGGCATCGCTCGGCGGCGGCGGCGGTTCGGCGGGCGCCGGCTCATCGAGGCGCGCGATTGTCTCCGCGAGCCCGCTCTCGGGTGCGCCCGCGACATCGAGCGCCGCGAACAGCGTGCCGCCAACGCGATCGAGGAGCCGTGCCTCGCCGCGACACCGGCCGCACAAAGCGAGATGCGAGGCGATCAAGGCCGAGAACGGCCTTGGCAGGGCGCCGGTTGAATAGGACAGTAGAAGTTCGCTGGTCGGATGTGCCATCGCTCTATTCGCTTGTCTTTAGTGCATCGCGCAGGCGTTCGAGCGCGAGCCGCGTGCGCGACTTGACCGTACCGAGCGGCAGATCGAGACGCTTGGCCAGATCGCGCTGCGACACGCCCTCATAATACGCGACGCGCAGCACTTCGGATTGCTCGGCCGGCAAGTCATCGAGCGCGCGACGCACGCGATCGGCGGCGCGATCGGCGTCGATGCGGCTCTCGTGTAACGGATCTTCGCCAGACTCATTTCCGGGTTCTTCGGTCGCTGACGCCCACGGGGCCGCGCGTCGCAAATCGTCAAGCATTCGATTGCGCGCGATGGCGTAGATCCAGGTCGCGGCGTTCGCTTTGCCGGGGTCGAAGCTGTCGGCGCGGCGCCACACCGAAAGCATGACCTCCTGCACCAGCTCCTCGGCGCTCGCGTTGGACGCCCCCATACGCCGGCCATACGCCCTCACGCGTGGCGCGAAGTGACGGAACAAGTCGCTGAACGCGTTCCGATCGCGCTGCTCGCCAATGCGGCGAAGCAACGCCTCCGGCGCAACAGCAAAAGATGTTCCAGCTTCGGTGGTGACCACGCCTCCGCCTCTGGCCGCGCGCCAAGCTTGTGCGCAGGGGGCCGGTAGCTTGACGCCATGATTAGACGGCGCGAGAGCAGCCATCAACCGAAATGCGCACTTGGGCCAACGCGGCGGCAAAAGATCGGGCCTCGCCCAAAGGCGAGGCCCGTCGTTTGCGTGATCTGCCTTGATCAGGAGCTGGGGAGGAGCACCCGATTGATCACATGGATGACACCGTTGTCGGTCACGATGTCAGCCTTGGTTACCATCGAATCATTGATGCGCACGCCGTTCATGCCGTTGACCTTGATGGCGCCGCCCTGAACCGTCGTGGCGCTCATTTGCTTTCCGGCGACGTCATTCGCCATGACCTTGCCGGGCAACACGTGATAGGTCAGCACCGCGACCAGCTTGTCCTTGTTCTCGGGCTTGAGCAGGTCTTCGACCGTGCCCGCCGGCAGCTTCGCGAAGGCTTCGTCGGTCGGCGCGAAGACCGTGAACGGCCCGTCGCCCTTGAGAGTTTCGACCAGGCCGGCGGCCTTGACCGCTGCGACCAGGGTTTTGAACGAGCCCGCTGATACGGCCGTATCCACGATGTCGGCCGCGCGTGCGCCGGAGAAGCCGAAGGCGAGAGGCGCCGCGATTGCTGCGGCGGCGAGAAGGCGTACGTATTTCATGTCCATCCTCATGGGTTTGACGTTGTCTTGAGGCCAGGCGCCAGCGCGCGGGAGGCGGCCTCCATCCGGACCACCCGGATGTTTGTATCCGTCTAGAAGCGGCATGATGCTTGCTTCTGGTCTTGGATACGCGAAGCCACACGAGGCGGATCACTGCCGCGAGGTCGATCACGTTCCTTTGAACAGGACCTAGGCGACACGGGAGCTAGGGCTTAAGCTTGCCACGGGCGATAAATGGAGCGGGCCATGACCACTGCCGCCACGCATCCTTGGATGAAATCCTATCCCGAAGACGTGGACTGGCACGCGCCGGTCCCGGCCGCGCCGCTCTATGACTTGCTTGACCAGGCGGTCAAGAAATTCAGCGATCGGCCGGCGATCGAATTCATGGGCCGCCGCTACAACTACGCTGAACTCGGCAAATTGACCGATCGCGCGGCGAAGGGATTGCAGTCGCTCGGGGTGACCAAGGGCACCAAGGTCGGCCTGATGCTGCCGAACTGTCCGGCCTTCGTGATCGGCTATTACGGCGCGCTCAAGGCCGGCGCGACCGTGGTGAATATCAACCCGCTCTACGCCGAAGGGGAAATCAAGGAGCTAATCGGCGACGCGGACATCGACGTCATCATCACGCTCGATCTCTCCGCGCTCTATGACAAAGCAGCCAAGATGCTCGGTACGACGCGCCTGAAACGGCTCGTGGTCTGCTCGCTCTCGGAGCAATTGCCGCTGCTCAAGGGTCTCTTGTTCAGGATCGCCCGCCGCAAAGCGATCGCGCAAACTCCTCGTAACGAGCGCCATACAGCGTTCGCTACGCTGCTGGCGAACGACGGCGCCCCGGTCCGGCATTCCTGCGACCCGAAGAAGGACATCGCGGTTCTGCAATATACCGGCGGCACGACCGGCCTGCCCAAGGCGGCGATGCTGACCCACGCGAACGTCTACGGCAACGCACATCAATCGCTGCGCCACTTTCCGCTGACCAAACCGGGCGCCGAGATCATGCTTGGCGTGTTGCCGCTGTTCCACGTCTTCGCCATGACGGTGTGCATGAATTTCAGCATTCTCGCTGGCGCGCTGGTGGTGCTGCTGCCGCGCTTCGAGATCGACAAGGTGCTGAAGACGATCGAGCGCAAGCGCCCGACCTTTTTTCCCGCCGTGCCGACCATGTTCATCGCGCTCAACAATCACCCCGACGTGATCAGCAAGAAGCGCGACCTTTCGTCGATCAACATCTGCCTCTCGGGCGGCGCCGCCTTGCCGCGCGAGGTGCAGGAAACCTTCGAAAAACTCTCGGGCTGCAAGATCGCCGAGGGCTACGGCCTGTCCGAGACCTCGCCGGTGGCGTGCTGCAACCCGACGACAGCGCCGTCGCGCTCGGGCTCGCTGGGCCTGCCCGTGCCTGGCACGATCATCGAAATCACGTCGATCGACGAACCTGAGCGCGTCTTGGCGCAGGGCGAGCGCGGCGAGATTTGTATCACCGGCCCACAGGTCATGCTCGGCTATTGGAAACGCTCGGAAGAGAGCGAGCGAGCGCTTTTGGGCGGCCGCTTCCATACTGGCGATGTCGGCTATATCGACCCGGATGGATTCGTATTCCTGATCGATCGCCTGAAAGAAATCATCCTCAGTGGCGGCTATAATGTTTATCCGCGCCATGTCGAGGAGGCGATCTACAAGCACCCGGCGGTCAAGGAGGTCACGGTCATCGGCGTGCCTGATACTTATCGGCAGGAATCAGCCAAAGCGTTCGTCAAACTGGCTGATGGGCAATCCCTCACTGCCGAGGCGTTGCTTGAGTTTCTGAAGGACAAGCTGTCGCCCATCGAAATGCCGAAGCATGTCGAGTTTCGCAAGGAATTGCCGAAGACGATGATCGGCAAGCTCTCGAAGAAAGAGCTGATCGCCGAGGAACGAAAGAAGAGTCAGACCAAGGCGAGCTGATCGCGCGCCACGGATTAGAGAGGAATTCATTCGATGAGCGCCATTTGCATTGCGGGCTATGCCCGCTCGCCCTTCACCTTCGCCAACAAGGGCGCGCTGATCCATGTGCGCCCCGATGATTTGGGCGGCGCGGTGGTGCGCGATCTAGTCAAAAGCCTTGGCGTCGATCCGGCGGAGATCGAGGACGTGATCGTCGGTTGCGCATTTCCGGAGGGCGAACAGGGTTTCAATGTCGCGCGTCTGATCGGACTTCTGGCCGGCATTCCGCCCTCGGCCGCCGGCGCCACCATCAATCGCTTCTGCGGCTCCTCGATGCAGGCGATTCATATCGCGGCCGGCGCGATTGCCATGGGCGCAGGCGAGGCGTTTGTCTGCGCCGGCATCGAATCGATGACGCGCGTGCCGCTCGGCGGCTTCAATCCGATGCCAAACCCCGAGCTTTATGAGCGTATGCCCGAGGTCTTCATGTCGATGGGCGAGACCGCCGAGGTGCTCGCGCGCAAATATCAGATCACGCGCAATGACCAAGAGGCCTTCGCGGTCGCGAGTCACAAGAAGGCCGCCGAAGCGCAGTCCCGCGGCGGGCTTGAGGCCGAGATCGTGCCGATCGACGGCAATGATGGCCCGGTCAAACTCGATGGCTGCATCCGCCCCAACACCAGCGCCGAGATCTTGAAAACACTGGCGCCGGCCTTCGATGCCGAAGGCACCGTGACCGCCGGCACGTCCTCGCCACTCACCGATGGCGCCTCCGCGGTGTTCGTGTGTTCGGAGGATTATGCCAAGCGCAAGGGCCTCAAAGTGCTCGCTCGAATTCGGAGCACGGCGGTCGCCGGCTGCCCGCCGGAACTCATGGGCATCGGCCCCGTGCTCGCCAGCAGAAAGGCGCTCGCGCGTGCGGGCCTTAAGCTCGATGACATCGATCTGATCGAAATCAACGAGGCGTTCGCAGTTCAGGTGCTCGCCTGTGTCCATGATCTCGGCCTCGATCAGGCAAAGCTCAATCTCGATGGCGGCGCGATCGCGCTCGGCCATCCCTTGGGCGCCACCGGCGCGCGCATCACCGGCAAGGCGGCCTCGCTCCTGCAGCGCGAAGGCAAACGTTATGCGCTGGCCACCCAATGTATCGGCGGCGGCCAAGGCATCGCGACTGTACTCGAGGCCGCATGAGCGAGATCAACAAAGTCGCGGTGATCGGCGCTGGCGTTATGGGCGCCGCGATCGCGGCTCACATCGCCAATGCTGGGCATGAGGTGGTGCTGCTCGATATCGTGCCCGAGAGCGGACGCCGGAACGCGCTCGCCGAGGGCGCGGTCGAACGCATGCTCAAGACCGATCCAGCCCCGTTCATGGCCAAGAGTTTCGCCAAACGGATCATCGGCGGCAATCTCGAGGATGATCTGAAACGGCTCAAGGACGCCGATTGGATCATCGAGGCGGTCACCGAGCGGCTCGACATCAAACGCGCGGTCTATCAAAAAATCGAAGGCGCGCGACGCGATGGTTCGATCGTGTCGTCCAACACGTCAACCATCAGGCTGCGCACGCTGATCGAAGGTCAGCCCGAGCGCTTCACGCGTGACTTCATGATCACGCACTTCTTCAACCCGCCGCGCTATATGCGCCTCTTGGAGTTGGTCCCGGGGCCCGCAACCCGCAAGGATGCGATCGAGACCGTGCGCCTCTTTTGCGATGTCGCGCTCGGCAAGGGCGTGATCGAGGCCAATGACACGCCGGGCTTCATCGCCAATCGCATCGGCACGTTTTGGATTCAATGCGCGCTCAACGAAGCGCTCGATGGCGGCATACCGGTCGAGGAAGCCGATGCGGCGCTGAGCCGACCCTTCGGCATACCGAAGACCGGCGTGTTCGCGCTGATGGATTTAGTCGGCATCGATTTGATGCCGCTGGTCGGCCGCAGCCTTGCCGGCGCGGTGCCCGAGGGCGATGGCTTTCGCGCCATTCACCGCGAGCCCGACACGATGACGCGCATGATCGCCGATGGCTTGATCGGCCGCAAAGGCAAGGGCGGCTTTTATCGCCTGGCTGAAATCGACGGCAAACGCGTCAAGCAGGCGATCGATCTGAAGACGCTGCAATACGCGGCCGCGCGCCGCGTGCGGCTGGATAGCGTCGAGGCGTCGAAGGGCGGCAATCTGCGTGCGCTCCTCGAATATAAGGACCGCGGCGGCGCCTATGCCTGGCGCGTCATGTCGAAGACTCTCACCTATGCCGCCGCGCTCGTGCCCGAGATCGCGAACTCGCCCCAGGCGGTCGATGACGCGATGCGGCTTGGCTATAACTGGACGCGCGGGCCGTTCGAGTTGATCGACCGCATCGGCGCTGCCTGGTTCGCGGAGAAGCTCAAGGCCGAAGGCGCCGCCGTGCCGCCGCTCGTCGCAAAAGCGAGCGACGCCGGCGGGTTCTACAAGGTTGCAGGCGGCAGACGCACGGTGTTGTGGCCGGCAGGTGCCTATAGGCCGGTCGAACGCGGCCAAGGCGTGTTGCAGCTTGCCGATGTGAAATTGGCTGGCAAGCCGATCGCGCGCAATGGTTCGGCGAGCCTGTGGGACGTTGGCGATGGCATCGTCGCGCTCGAATTTCACACCAAGATGAACGCGCTCGATGCCGATAGCCTCACGCTTGCGGTGCGCGCGATCGACATGGTGCGCGAGCGTTTCAAGGCGCTCGTGATTTACAACGAGGGCGAGAATTTTTCGGCCGGTGTCAATCTTGGTCTCGCCTTGTTCGCGGTCAATCTGGCCGCCTGGCCGCTGATCGAGG
The DNA here is from genome assembly GCA_945892755.1 of Rhizobium sp. Q54. Classification (GTDB taxonomy): domain Bacteria; phylum Pseudomonadota; class Alphaproteobacteria; order UBA828; family UBA828; genus SHWC01. Next base: position 6,370 of record CAMDDO010000035.1, read on the forward strand.
ACCTGGTGAAGAAAGGTCAAGACACGTTTCATGCCTTGAAATACGCGCCTTTCCCCGTGGTCGGCGCGCCGTCCGGCCTCGCGCTCGGCGGCGGTTGCGAAGTGCTCTTGCATTGCGACGCGGTGCAGGCCCATGCCGAGAGCTATATCGGCCTGGTCGAGGTCGGAGTCGGCCTGATCCCCGGTTGGGGCGGCTGCCGCGCCATGCTCGCCCGTGGTCTCACGCAGAAGCGCGGCTTTGGCGGCGCCATGCCGGCGATCTCCAGAGTGTTCGAGACGATTGGCACGGCCAAGGTTTCGCGTTCGGCCTATGAGGCGATCGAACTCGGCTATTTGCGCGAGGGCGATGGCATCACGGCCAATCGCGATCGTTTGTTATCGGACGCCAAGGCCAAGGCGCTCAGCCTGGTTGCCGGCTATAAGCCGCCCGAACCGCCGACGTTCAAGCTACCCGGCAAGACCGCGCGGATTGCCCTCGCGCTCGCGGTCAAGGGTTTCGCGCTCGCCGGCAAAATCACCGCGCACGACCAAGTCGTGGTCAAGGAACTCGCCAACATTCTGTCGGGTGGTGAAACCGATACGCCCGATCAGATCAGCGACGACGTGCTGGCGCGATTGGAACGCGAGGCCTTCATGCGACTGATCCGCGAGCCGAAAACCTTGGCGCGCATGGAACACATGCTCGCCACCGGCAAGCCACTGAGGAATTAAGCGTCAAGAAGGAACAGATCATGCAGGTCTACAAGGCGCCGCTCAACGACATGCGCTTCGTGCTGCTCGACCTACTCGATGCCGGTCAGCTCGCCCAACTGCCCGGCTTCGAAGAGGCGACGCCCGACACGATCACGAGCATTCTCGAGGAAGGCGCCAAGCTCTGCGAAAACGTCTTGCTGCCACTCAATCGCTCGGGCGATGAGCATGGTTGCACCTATGAGAACGGCGTCGTGCGCACGCCACCCGGCTTCAAAGACGCTTATAAGGCGTTTGTCGAGGCCGGATGGCTCGCCATGTCGGCCAATCCGGAGCATGGCGGTCAGGGCCTGCCCGAGCTGGTCAATTTCGTCTTCGAGGAGATGGTGTGTTCCTCCAACCTTGCGTTCGGCAATTACCCGTTGCTCTCAAAGGGCGCGACCGCGTTGATCGAGGTGCACGCGACACCCGAGCTGAAATCGCGCTATGTGCCACGCCTGATCGAGGGCCGCTGGTCGGGCACGATGTGTTTGACTGAGCCGCAATGCGGCACCGATCTCGGTTTGATTCGCACCCGTGCCGTACCGACCGATGGCGGCTCCTATCGCATCACCGGGACCAAGATCTTCATCACCGCCGGCGAGCATGATCTATCGGAGAACATCATCCACCTCGTGCTCGCCAAATTACCCGACGCGCCATCGGGCACGCGCGGCATCAGCCTCTTTCTCGTGCCAAAATTCATGCCGCGCGCCGATGGCTCGCTCGGGCCGCGCAATGGCGTGACGTGCGCGGGGATCGAAAAGAAAATGGGCATCCACGCCTCGGCGACCTGCGTGCTCAATTTCGACGAGGCCGAAGGCTGGTTGATCGGCGAGCCGCACCAAGGCCTCAAATGCATGTTCACGATGATGAACGCGGCCCGCCTCGGCGTCGGCCTGCAAGGCCTCGGCATTGGCGAGGCGGCCTATCAAAGCGCGGTTGCCTATGCCAAAGATCGCCGCCAAGGCCGCTCGCTCAAGGGCGCGGCCGAGCCAAGCGCTTCGGCCGACCCGATCATCGTGCACCCCGATGTCCGCCGCATGTTGCTGACCCAACGTGCGCTCAACGAAGGCGCGCGTGCGCTCGGCTATTTCGTCGCGCTCAATCTCGACATAGCGCGCAAACACCCCGATGCGGCACGGCGCGAGGAGGCCGATGATTTCGTGCAGCTCATGACGCCGGTCGTAAAGGCGTTCTTCACCGATTGCGGTTCGCTTGCCGCCAATCTCGCGGTGCAGATCCATGGCGGCCACGGCTATATCCGCGAGCACGGCATCGAGCAGTTTGTGCGCGATTCGCGCATCCCCCAACTTTATGAGGGTACCAACGGCATTCAGGCGCTCGATTTGGTCGGCCGCAAGCTCGGCCAACATAATGGTCGCCTATTGCGCCGCTTCTTCCATCCCGTGACCGCCTTTGTCGAGGAACACAAGGGCGATGAACGCATGGCGGAATTTATCGAGCCGCTCGCCAAAGGCCTCGATCGACTGCGCAACGCATCGCTGACCATCGCCGGTCGCGGCCTCGCCGACCCCGAAGAGGCCGGCGCCGCGGCCACCGAGTACCTCAAACTATTCGCCCTGGTCGCGGTCGGCTATATGTGGGCCCGCATGGCCAAGCTCGCGCTCGCCAAGAACGGCGGCGACAATGGTTTTCACGCGACCAAGTTGAAGACCGCGCGCTTTTACATGGCGCGCCTGATGCCCGAAACCAGTTCGCTCTTCGCGCAATTGATGGCCGGTAAGCGTACGCTGATGGAGATGGGCGCGGACGAATTCTGATGACCTCGCTCAAGGGCAAGACCCTCTTCATAACGGGCGCGAGTCGCGGCATCGGAGAAGCGATCGGGCTTCGCGCCGCGCGCGATGGCGCGAACATCGTGATCGCCGCCAAGACCGAGACGGCGCACGCCAAACTGCCAGGCAACATCCACAGCGCCGCTCAGGCCATGGAGAGAGCGGGCGGTCAGGCCCTGCCCGTGGTGATGGATATTCGCGACGAGACCCAGATCGCCCAGGCGGTCGAGGCCGCTGTCGTACGCTTCGGTGGCATCGACATTCTGGTCAACAATGCGAGCGCGATTAGCCTGACCGGCACGGCCGAAACGCCGTTGAAGCGCTTCGATTTGATGATGGGTGTCAATGTCCGCGGCAGTTTCGCCTGCGCCCAGGCCTGTTTGCCGCATCTCAAGCGCGCGGCCAACCCGCATGTCTTGACCATCGCCCCGCCGCTCAACATCAAGGCGCACTGGTTCGCACCCCACGTCGCCTACACCATCGCGAAATATGGCATGAGCCTGTTGGTGCTGGGCCAGGCGGAGGAGTTCAAGCCCTTCGGCATCGCGGTCAACGCGCTTTGGCCGCGTACCGTGATCGCGACCGCTGCGCTTCAGATGATCCCCGGCGTCGATCCCAAAGCGGCCCGAACCCCCGCGATCATGGCCGATGCCGCGCACGCGATTCTGAGCCGACCGGCGCGGGGTCAGACAGGTCAGTTCCTGATCGATGATGAGGTCTTGCGGTCTGTCGGCGTGACCGATCTCAAGGCCTATGCGGTCGACCCGAGCCGAACGCTGCTTCCCGACCTGTTCCTTGATCCCTGATATGAAGAGGCCTGCCGCAACGGGCAGGCCTCGCGGATCGCACGGAGCCGGTCGAGGCTCAGGTCGCCGTGCCGTCGCCGGCAATCAGCTTGTAGAGCAGGCAACCCGAGATCAGCCATGCGCCATCGGTTTGCCGCTCTACCGTATAGACGGCAAAGACCGGCAGACCGTCGGGACCGGTGACCAAGGCCGGTTGCAGGATGCCCGGCTGATTGGCCAGTTCGACCGGCGCGCGGAACTCGACTTTCTTCGAGCGGTAGACCGGAAGGTACTGGGCGCGAACCAGCTCAAGGAACTGCTCGGGCGTACCCATGATTTCCTTGATGCCGGGCGCGGTAAAGGAGAACGCCAAGACCGCGTCGTCGCGCTTGAAGGCCTCGATCTGGGCATTGATCACGTCCCGGATCTTGTCGATCTCGGGTGTCGGCGGCAGCGAATCCGCGCGGGCGCCGCCGCTGAGGGCCACAAAGCCGAGGCTGACCGCGAGCAAGGCGCCGGCGGCAAGCGAAACCATGCGTTTCGCGTAAGACGAGGTCCGGAACATCATGGCAAACCTCCAACCTTCCTTGCGTAATAACTTGGGCCCCAACGCCTTCGATCACCAATTACATTTTGCTATGGTAACGTGACTTTGCGATTAATGTTGTCGGTTAATGACCCGTGAACGCGACCATGGTTAGCAAGAATTTACTTTCGTTGCAGGCGCTTGCGGCGCGCGTGCCCGACGGTGCGATGCTCGCCGTGCCGCCCGATTATAGCTGCGTTGCGCTGGCTGCAACGCTCGCGCTGATCCGCCGTGGCGTGCGACGGCTGCACCTTTTGGCCGTGCCGCAAAGCGGCATGCAGGCCGACCTCTTGATCGGCGCGGGCTGCGTCGCGACCATCGAGTGCGCGGCGGTGACGCTTGGTGAGCTCGGCCCGGCGCCACGCTTCACCGAAGCGGTCAAATCGGGCCGCGTGTGCATCAAGGATTCGACCTGCCCGGCGATTCACGCTGCGCTTCAGGCGTCGGAGAAGGGCCTGCCCTTCCTGCCGAGCCGCGGCATCATCGGCAGCGATCTGTTGCGCGTCAGGCCCGACTGGGCGCTGATCGATAACCCGTTCCCGCCGCACGATCCACTCGTCGCGTTGCCGGCCTTGAAGCCCGATATCGCGCTGTTCCATGCGCCGTTTGCCGACCGCCATGGCAATGTCTGGATCGGCCGGCGCCGCGAGCTCATGACCATGGCACATGCCGCCAAGGAGAGCCTCGTTACGGTCGAAGAGGTCCGCGACATCGATTTGATGGCCGATGAGATCTTCGCGGCGGGCGCGTTGTCCTCGCTCTATGTCGGGGCAATCGCCGAGGCGAAGAATGGCGCCTGGCCGCTGGCTTTGCCCGGCGTCTATGAGGCCGACGAGGCGGCGCTGCGCCGCTATGCGGAGTTGGCATCGAGCGAAGCGGGCTTTGCCCACTATCTCAGCGAGGCGAATGCCGCGCGCCACGCTGCCGAATGAGCGCCTATTCCCGTACCGAGCTCTTGATCGCGGTCATCGCGCGCCTGCTTGGCGGCGTCGGGCACGTCGCGGTCGGCGCTTCATCGCCGATCCCGGGCGCGGCGGCGTTCCTGGCTCAGGCACGCAGCGGCGGCGACACCATGCGCGTCACGGTGCTCGGCAGCCGGCGTCACAATGATTTCACCGATGGCGGACGCGAGCTGTTCGATTGCGCCGCGCAAGGGCGCATCGATGCGTTTTTCCTCGGCGGCGGACAGATTGACGGACACGGCAATGTCAATCTGGTCGGGCTCGGCGACTACCCGAATCTCGACGTTCGCTTTCCCGGCTCGTTCGGCTCGGCCTATCTCTATTTCCTTGTGCCGCGTGTGATTCTGTTTCGCGAGGAGCACAGCCCGCGCGTGCTGGTGCCGAAGGTCGACTTCATCAGCGCGCCGGGCGTGAGCGCGCCAGAGGTCCACCGGCCGGGCGGACCCTACGGGTTGGTGACCGGCCGCGCGCTGTTCCGTTTCGACAAGTCACGCGCGCGCTTTGGGCTCGCGAGCCTTCACCCGGGCGAGACTGTCGCGAGCATCAAGGCCGCGACCGGGTTCGAATTCGACCTCGCGCCCGACATCGGCGAGACACCCGCGCCCGATGGCGCCACGCTCTCGCTCATTCGCGGCCCGGTGCGCGACGCGATCGCGGAGGTCTATCCTCGCTTCGCCGCCAATCTGCGCTCCGACTGATTTACGGCGCTTGTGCGGCCTCGAGCGCGTCGGCCGAGGCGAGCCACGCGGCTTCGGCCACGGCGATCTCGCGCGCGAGCGTGCCGAGACGCTGACTGAGCTCGCTCACTTTGGTTTTGTCGCCGGCATAAAGCGCCGGATCAGCCAGTTTGGCCTCAAGCGACGCACGCTCGGCATTGAGCGCTTCGAGGCGCGTTTCGGCGGCCTTCAGCTTGATGCGGAGCGGCGCGAGCTGGGTGCGCATTTTGGCGGCCTGCCGGCGGCGCTCTTTGTCGCCGAGGCCCGGACGCGCTGAGTCCTTGCCATTGGACTCAACCGACGCGCCGCCAAGCACGCGCGCGCGATAGGCATCAAGGTCGCCGCCAAAAGGCTTGACGGTGCCGTCGGCGACCAGCCAGAGCGAATCCGCGACCAGCCCGATCAAATGCTCGTCATGGCTGATCAGCACAACCGCGCCGCGATAGGCGCCGATCGCTTCAACCAATGATTCGCGCGCTTCCATATCCAGGTGATTGGTCGGCTCATCGAGGATGAGAAGATTGGGCGCGGCATAACTAACGAGCGCGAGATTGAGCCGCGCACGCTCGCCGCCCGAGAGCGAGCGCACCGGCACATCGGCCAAGGGCCCGCTGAACGCGAAGCCACCAAGGCGCGTGCGAATCCGCTCGGGCGCCGCACCACGCATGAGACGAGCCAAATGCTCGAAGGGCGTATGGTCGGGGTCGAGCGCCTCGAGCTGATGCTGGGCAAAATGACCGGGGATCAATTTCGACGAGCGCCGCACCTCGCCCGCGAGCGGCGCCAGCTCGCCCGCGAGGAAGCGCGCGAGGGTGGATTTGCCATTGCCATTAGCGCCAAGGAGCGCGATTCGGTCCTCCGGACCTATCGAGAACGAGACGTCGCCAAGCACCGTGCGCGCGCCATAGCCGAGGCCGACGTCCTCGCACGCGATCAAGGGCGGCGCGACATCCTTGACCGCGGGAAAGACGAAATTGACGGGCGGATCACCGATTTCGGGCACGATCGGCTCGAGCTTGGCGAGCGCCTTGACGCGGCTCTGCGCCTGCGTCGCCTTGCTGGCATTGGCGCTGAAGCGCGCCACGAAGGCCTGCAAATGGGCGCGCCGTTCGGCGATTCGCGCGGCCTCGGCGGCGCGCGCATCGAGACGCTCGCGCCGCACACGCTCGAAGCGTTCGAAATTGCCGGGATAGAGCGTCAATTTGCCGTTTTCGAGATGGAGGATCGCGTCGGCCACCGCATCGAGGAAATGCCGATCATGGCTGACGAGGACCAGCGTGCGCGTGAAGCGCTTCAAATAGGCCTCGAGCCAGATCGAGGCTTCGAGGTCGAGATGATTGGTCGGCTCGTCGAGGAACAGCAAGTCGGGATCGGCGAACAGCGCGGCCGCGAGTGCCACGCGCATGCGCCAACCGCCTGAGAGGGAATCGAGCGGCACGGCCTGCATCGCGGCGTCGAGCCCGAGGCCGGCCAGGATCGAGGCCGCGCGCGAGGGCGCGCCCGCCGCGTTGATCTCATCAAGGCGATTGGCCGCCTCCGCCGCGCGCAGTGGATCGTGCGTGGTCGCCTGTTCGTGGAGGAGCGCCGCGCGCTCGATATCGGCGGCCAGCACGGTCTCAAGCGCATTGCCGGGGCCGGACGGCGCGTCTTGCGCGACCAAGGTAAAGCGCGTCCGATTGGGCCGGGAGATCTCGCCGCCATCGGGCTCGATCAGCCCGGCGAAGGCGCGCAAGAGCGTGGTTTTGCCCGCGCCGTTGCGGCCGACGAGACCGACGCGCTGGCGCGCGCCGATTTGCGTGCTCGCCTGGTTAAGAATCAGGCGGCCACCAAGACGAATATCGAGCGAACGGATTGAAAGCATGGGGCGCGCTCATAGCACGCCGGGCGGCGGGCGCGAAAGGGCGGCTAGGCTTCTACTCCCACTCGATCGTGCCAGGTGGTTTCGAGGTCACGTCGTAGACCACGCGGTTGATGCCGCGCACCTCATTCACGATGCGGTTGGCGACACGGCCCAAAAACGCCATGTCGAAGGGATAAAAATCGGCGGTCATGCCATCGGTCGAGGTCACGGCGCGAAGCGCGCAAACCCGCTCATAGGTGCGCGCATCGCCCATCACACCCACGGTGCGCACCGGCAGCAGGACCGCGAAGGCCTGCCAGATCGCTTCATAGAGCCCGGCATTCCGGATTTCCTCGAGGAAGATCAGATCGGCCTTGCGCAAGACTTCGAGCGCGTCCCGCGTAATCGCGCCCGGCACGCGAATGGCAAGGCCCGGCCCAGGAAACGGATGCCGGCCAATGAGTGAGTCGGGCATGCCAAGCTCGCGGCCAAGCTCACGCACTTCGTCCTTGAACAATTCGCGCAACGGCTCGACCAGTTTGAGGCGCATGCGCTCGGGCAGGCCCCCGACATTGTGATGCGACTTGATCACCGCGCTCGGGCCCTTGACCGAGACCGATTCGATGACGTCGGGATAGAGCGTGCCCTGCGCCAGGAAATCGACATTGCCGGCGCGCTTGGCCACGCGCTCGAACACCTCGATGAAGGTATTGCCGATGATGCGGCGCTTGGTTTCTGGGTCGCTGACGCCCGCGAGCTTCGAGAGGAATTCGTCGGACGCGTCCTCGTGGATCAACGGAATATTGTACCGATCGCGAAACAGCGTGGCGACTTGCTCGGCCTCGCCCGCGCGCAACAATCCGGTATCGACCAGCACGCATATCAGTTGTTTGCCGATCGCCTCGTGAATGAGCACGGCCGCGACCGAGGAATCGACGCCGCCCGAGAGACCGCAAATCACATGGCCGGCACCCACCTGCGCGCGGATCGCCTGAACAGCGCGGGTCTTGAAGGCGGCCATGGTCCAATCACCGGCGCAGCCCGCGACCTTGCGCACGAAATTCTTGATCAACGCCGCGCCATGCGGCGTGTGCACCACTTCGAGGTGGAATTGCACGCCATAAAAATGGCGCTTGTCGTCCGCGATCGCGGCAAAGGGCGAGCCCTCGGTGGTCGCGACCGCGCGAAAGCCCGCGGGCAGCGCGATCACCCGGTCGCCATGGCTCATCCAAACCTGCTCGCGCGCACCCTTTTGCCAGACGCCGTCAAACAGCGCGCAATCGGCCGTCACGTCGACAAAGGCACGGCCGAATTCGCGATGCTCCGAAGGCTCCACCTTACCGCCCAGCATGCTGCACATCAGCTGCTCGCCATAACAAATGCCGAGCACCGGCAGGCCGAGCTTGAACACCGAGGCATCGGGCACGATCGATTCGGCTTCGGTGACGGAGGCCGGACCGCCCGAGAGAATGATCGCGCGCGCGCCGAACGCCGCGATTTCGATGGCTTTTATGTTGCCCGGTTTGATCTCGCAATAGGCGCCGGCCTCGCGCACGCGCCGCGCGATGAGCTGCGAATATTGAGCGCCGAAATCAAGGATCAGAACGCGATCGGTCATGGCAGGGAGGGCTCGGGTTATGGCCCGAGCCTTTTATACCGACCAACCGTCAGCGACAAGAAAGCTCGGCCTACCAAGTCAGACTGTCGAGCGACGACTGCTTGTCGGTCTCCTTGTAGCGCTGCACGGACTTGACCAACATGCGGCTCTCATTGCAGCCGCTGGGACAGAGTTTCTTCAACGCCGAAAGATGCTCTTCGGCCTTGGCGAGATTGCCGACCATCAAATAGGCCTCGCCGATATATTCATGCGCGCCTTTGTGGTCGGGGTCGAGCGCCAGCGCCTTGGCATAGTTCTCGAACGCCGCGTCGAGTTCGCCGTTTCTACGCTGCGTATAGGCCAGCATGTTGAGCGCATCGGCGTCGGTCGGGTTGGCCTTGACCGCCTTTTCGAACAGAGCCTCGGCGTCCTCGAACTTGCCCTCTTTCACCAGATCCTGCCCGGCCTTGTAGGCGTCAACGGGTGATTCGGTCTTCTTGCTGGTGCTCGCCGCATCGGCCGAGACAAGCGGCATCGCCGCAAGCGCGCAAACCGTGAACGCCACTGGCACGATCTTCAGAAATTTGAGCATGGGGCATCCCCTAGGAGTTGAACCCTCGGTGCGACGTCGCGCCACCGAGCGCGGTCCAAAAAACCGCGACCGCGACACTATCGCAAGAAATACGTCCCAAACCGGGCCGGCGGATGACGCATGGCGCTGCTTCACGCGATTTTGAACGGCGCAGCAAGATCAACCGCTCAGCGGATAATTGGGTGGTTCCCGGGTGATGGCGACGTCGTGGACATGGCTTTCGCGCTGGCCGGCGGCCGACACCCTAAGAAACCGGCACTTCTGGTGCATCTCGGCGATGGTCGCGCTGCCGGTATAACCCATCGCGGCCTTGAGCCCGCCGACCAGTTGATGCACGACACTGCCGAGCGGACCCTTGAACGGCACGCGGCCCTCGATGCCTTCAGGCACCAGCTTGAGCTGATCCTTGATCTCCTGCTGGAAATAACGATCTGCCGAGCCCCGCGCCATGGCGCCGAGCGAGCCCATGCCGCGATAGGCCTTATAGGACCGGCCCTGATACAGAAACACCTCACCCGGGCTTTCCTCGGTGCCGGCAAAGAGCGAGCCGATCATCGCGCAGTCGGCGCCTGCCGCGATCGCCTTGGCGAGATCGCCCGAATATCGAATGCCGCCATCGGCCACCACCGAGACGCCGGCGCCGCGCGCGACCGCCACGACATCGACCAGCGCGGTGAGCTGAGGCACCCCGACACCAGCGACAATGCGCGTGGTGCAAATCGAGCCTGGCCCGATACCGACCTTGATCGCATCGGCGCCAGCGTCGATCAGCGCCTTGGCACCCTCGGCGGTCGCGACATTGCCCGCCATGACCAGCGCCCGGTTGCTGAGCTTCTTGATGCGCTCGACGGTCTTGATCACGCCATCCGAATGACCATGCGCGGTATCGACCACGACCAGGTCGCACTCCGCCTCCAAAAGCGCCTCGGCGCGCCGCACGCCATCATCGCCCACGCCGGTCGCCGCGCCGGTACGCAGGCGCCCTTTGTCGTCCTTGGTGGCGTTGGGGTGCGCCTGCGCCTTCTCGATGTCCTTCACCGTGATCAGGCCGATGCAGCGATAGGCCTCGTCGACCACCAGCAGACGCTCGATACGGAACTTGTGAAGCAGCCGCTTGGCGTCTTCCCGACTGATCGTTTCGCGCACCGTGACCAGATTGTCCTTGGTCATGACCGCGCTGACCGGCTGAGCCAAATCGGTCAGGAAGCGCACATCGCGGTTGGTCAGGATCCCGACCAGCTTGCCGGACCCGGTTTCGACCACCGGAATGCCGGAGATGCCATGATGTTCCTTGAGCGCGAGCGCTTCAGCGACCGGCGCGCCGGGCCCGATGGTCAGCGGGTTGACCACCATACCGGATTCGAATTTCTTGACCTTGCGCACCTCTTCGGCCTGGCGCGCGATGTCGAGATTCTTGTGGATGATGCCAAGCCCGCCGACTTGCGCCATCGCGATGGCGAGCGGCGCTTCGGTCACCGTGTCCATCGCGGCCGACAAGATCGGAATGCCGAGCTCGATCGAGGCGGTCAGACGCGTGCGCGTGTCGGCCTGGGTCGGGACGATGCACGAGGCCGCCGGCTCGAGCAGAACGTCGTCGAAGGTCAGGGCCTCGCGGAGTTGCATACCGCCCTCGTGCCGGATTGGGCGCGCACTATACACGAAACGCCCCGGCGGCCAAGGCCGGCGCGCGGCTCAACCAGGCGCGTCGGGCGCCTCGCCCGTGCCTCGATAACCGAGCGCGACGACATAGGTTTCAGCCGAATCGACCCGACTCGAGGGCGGCTTGGCATGCTTGACGGTGCGAAAGGCGCGTTTCAGGCGCTCCAACAACAGCCGCTCGGTGCCGCCCTTGAGCACCTTGGCGACGAACGCGCCGCCCGGCGTCAACAGGGCCTCCCCGATATCGAGCGCGGCCTCGCATAGCGCCATGACCCGCAGATGGTCGGTTGCGGCGTGGCCGGTCGCCGGGGCGGCCATGTCGCTCAGCACAAGATCGGCCCGCGCCTGGCCGAGCGCGGCCTGAATCGGCGCGATGGTGGCAAGGTCGAGCGCGTCGGCCTGGAGGAAGGTCACGCCCTCGAGCGCGTCGATTGGATTGACATCGACCGCGACCACCTTGCCGCCGCCCGGTCTGCTTGCCTTTACGCGTTGCGCGGCGATCTGCGACCAACCGCCGGGCGCCGCGCCAAGATCGACGACCTTGGCGCCACGACGCAGCAGACCGAAGCGCGCGTCGAGTTCGATCAGCTTATAGGCGGCGCGCGAGCGATAGCCCTCTTCCCGCGCGGCCTGGACATAGGGGTCGTTGAGTTGGCGCTCGAGCCAACGCCGCGACGATAGGCTCTTGGTCTTTTTCTCGACCCGCACGGCGCCGCGTCGGCGCTTGACCGCACCGGCGCCGGCGACCCGTCGGTCCCCAACCATCAGACGAGCACGTTGTCAGCGCGCATCATGCCGAGCAGAAGACCCTCACGCAGGCCGCGATCCGCCACCGTGATGCCCCCGACCGGACAGGCGCGCATGATCGCTTCCAAGATGGCGCAGCCGGCGATTACGACGTCGCCGCGCCCAGGGCCGATGCAGGGGTGCGCGGACCGCGCAGCGAAATCCTTCGCGACCAGATCGTCGACCACGGCGCGCACGGCCACGAAATCAAGCGCGATGCCGTCGACCTTCGAGCGATCATAACGCGGCAGTTTGAGATGGACGCCGGCGATGGTGGTGACCGTGCCGGAGGTGCCAAGCAATTGCACGTCTTTGCCGCTCGCGGCCTCCACCAGGCCATGCCGGAGAGCAAAAGGGGCCAGCTCCGCCATGATCAGTTCCGTCATCACGCCATAATTGCTAGGCCCGATCTGGTTTCCGCCATAGCGCTCGGCGAGCGTGACAACGCCATAGCCGATCGAGGTCCAGCCTTCGACTTCGGGCGGGGCATTGTCCCTGAGCTTGACCCAGATCAGCTCGGTCGAGCCGCCGCCGATATCGAACAACAAGGCCCGCGCCGCCGAGCGAGACAACAGCGGCACGCATGAATCGAGCGCCAGCATCGCCTCCTCGCCGGTCGAGATGATTTCGATCTCGAGCCCGGTTTCGCGCGCCGCGCGAGCCAGGAACGCGTCGCAGTTCGCGGCCCGACGACAGGCCTCGGTCGCGACGGCTCGGTAACGAGTGGCGCCCCGCCGGCGGATCTTGCTTGCGCAAATCTTGAGCGCCGCGATCGTACGGTCCATGGCCGCGTCGGCGAGATAGCCGTTTTCCCCGACCCCCTCGCCCAGGCGAACAATGCGCGAGAACGCGTCAACCACGCTGAAACCCTGGCCCTCAGGCCTGGCGACGAGGAGCCGGCAATTGTTCGTGCCGAGGTCAAGCGCGGCATAGGTTTGCGCCCGCTGCTTCCCGGCGTGGGGTGGCTGCCTCTGGCTATGCGCTTGGGCGGCTGGTTGCATCGGGTTGTTTGGAGACTCTTGACGCTGGTGCGAAGCTATTCAGGATCATGTCAAATTCGATTCAGCAAGAAAATTCAATTTTATGGGCTATAAGGGCGGCCGGTGGAACGGTTGACAAGGCCACGCGGATTCCTTAGGTGACGGACAGCCGCCCGGCTGGGGGATCGTCTAGCGGTAGGACTGCGGACTCTGACTCCGCCAACCCTGGTTCGAATCCAGGTCCCCCAACCATCAAGTATCGTTTGGCGAAGCGAGAATGTTTCGCGCCGCCGCTTACCACAGGCTTAGGCCCGTTATGTCCGCCGGTTGAGCCGTCCCGACGACTGAAGTTCTTGCTCGAGGTCGGGCCAACCATAGGCTTCCTGCGCGAGATTGGTGCCGAACATACGTTCGGTCCGCACGCCGATTTGCCTTGCCCCCATTGCGGCATAAAAAAATCGCGCGGGATTCTCGGCGAGCACCCAAACAATGGCGGTGCGGCGCCCGGCATGCAGGAGGCGCGCGAACGCCGAGCCGAGCAGGCCACGGCCATTTCCTTGGCCCTGAAAGCCGGGCAGGACGTAGAGCGTGTAGATTTCCGCATCATAGGGCAGCCCGGCATTGCGCGCCTCACCCACCTCGGCATAGCCGATGACGCCATGGCGCGGCAGCTCCGCCACCAGCGTCACGGCCCCGCCGCGCCGAAGGCCGAGCGCGTGGCGCTGGCGCGCGGTCTCGCGCCGCTCATCGAGGCCAAGCAGCGCATGATCGGGGATGATGCCCGCATAGGTATCGCGCCAGGTCTCGACATGGACCCGCGCGATGGCGGGGGCATCGCGCTGCGTGGCGAGCCGGATCATTTTTCCGGCTCTTTCAGGCTGACGATGTAGGCCGCGAGATCGGCAACCTCTAATCGAGGCAGCACGATCCCTTTCATCGCCTCCTTGTGCGGGTCGGCAAGAAATGTTTGCACGCCGGCCTCGGTCGTGCCCTGCCGATTGGCGATCGAGACGAAGGTTGGGGCTGAATCGGCCGCCGCGCCTTGGCTGTCCGGTCCTATCACGTGGCAACTCGCGCACCACTTCTCGGCCAGCGCGCGACCAGCCTTTGCGTCGGCCGCGAACGAGGGCGTCGCCGCCGCACCGATCGCCGCCGCTACCGACAGCGCAACCAAAGATCGCCTATTCACCGACATGGGCCTCGACACCCTTGAAAGCGAACGGAAGTCTAGCACAGCCGGCGCCGCGCGCGTGTCTTTCGATATCGGCGCCGACCGTGCTATGTCGAGATACCGCCTTCGCCGAACCCCGATAGGACCCCGGCTCGACTTTGTCCGCGCCTGCACCCTCTTCGCCTTCGGCGCATCTCGGCGCCCATCATCCGGAGTCCTTGCCGCTCCAGGGCTTCGTGATGCTGGCGCTGTTGAGCGTCATTTGGGGCATCAATTGGCCGATCATCAAATTCGCGCTCACCGAGGTGCCGGTCTTCAGTTTTCGCGCGATTTGCTTGATCGGCGGCGGGCTCGGGCTTCTCGCGCTGGCGCGCATCGGCGGCTATTCGATTCGCCTGCCACGCCACACGATCGGGGTTTCGATCATCTCGGCGTTCTTCAACGTCACCGGCTGGCATGTCATGTCAGGCTTCGCGGTGGCGGCGATCTCCTCCGGCCATGCCGCCATCATCGGCTACACCATGCCGGTATGGGGCGTGTTGCTCGGCGCGCTCGTCTTGCGTGAACGCCTGACCTGGCGGCGCGTGCTGAGCTTGACGTTAGGCATGGCCGGGCTCGCGGTCCTCGCTCATGACGAGTTGAGCGAGATCAACGGGGTGCCCTATGGTGCCCTGCTGATGGCGGGCGCCGCCCTTTCATGGGGCATCGGCACGATCATCATGAAAAAGGTCTCATGGGGTGCGCCGATCGCGGTGGTCGTCGCCTGGCAATGCCTGATCGGCGCGGTGCCGATCGTCGGCGGCGCGCTGATCTTCGATTGGAGCGAAATCCATTGGCCGAGCCTATGGCCGCTCCTGGCCGTCATCTACAATCTGATCTTCGCCTTCGTCATCGGCCATTATCTCTACTACAAGGTCGTCAGCATTTTTCCAGTCGGTGTCGCTACCATAGGTACCCTTGCGATTCCAGTCATTGGGCTGCTCAGCGGTGCCTTCGCGCTCGGCGAGCCAATCGGCGCGCCGGAGATCAGCGCACTGGTTCTGGTGGTCTGCGCCCTCGCGTTGCCCATCGTCACGCAGCCAAGAGGCTTCAGCCTCGCCCGACTGCGCGCCCGTTAGAGCCTGTTTGGGAATTCCTCATGAGCCGCGCTACGTGTCGAAAATCGCCCTATGCCAGGAGAAGCCCGAAGGGCGTATCAGGGAATACGGTCGAGGGCTTCGACGCCGCAGAGGGCGATTTCCGCCGCAGCCCGGCGGGACGCGCCGATTTCGGGCTTCTGGTTCGTCGCCGGGCCTTGACGATGCGCCCGGCATCGCCGGCGGCCCGGCTTCTGCCATTCGCACCGAAATCGGCAGCGTCGTGCCACTTGGCGCGCGCGGCGCGCACGACGCGGCCATGATGAATTCCCGAACAGGCTCTTAGAAGGATGACGGCGACGACCGACGCGGAGCAACCGCAGACGACCTGGGTCTTGACCGAGGGCGCGGCCGGCATGGTCAACCAATGCCTCGCCCTGACCGATGCGCTCGGCGTCGAACCAGTCATTAAGCGCGCACGCCCGGTCGGGCTCTGGGCCTGCATGCCGCCATGGCTATTGAGTCCGCCGTTAGACGTGCTCGCGTCGGGATCGGACGCGCTCATGCCGCCCTATCCCGATCTGTTGATCGCGTGCGGCCGGAAGAGCATCGGTCTCGCGCTCGCGCTGCGCCGCGCGAGCGGCGGACGTTGCTTCGTGGTCTATGTGCAAGACCCGCGGATGAACCCGGCGCGCTTCGACCTCGTGGTCGCGCCTCGCCACGATCAGGTCCGAGGCCCGAATGTCGTGCTCACACGCGGCGCGCCGAATCGGGTCACGCCAGCCTCGCTCGACGCGGCAAAGCAACGCTTCGCTCCACTTTTCGCCGGTCTGCCGCGCCCGCTGGTGGCCGTTTTGCTTGGCGGGCGGACCAAACATCATCGCTTCGCCCCGGCCGAGGCCGAGGCGCTCGGCCGCCGCTTGGCGGCATTCGCCAAGCAGGAGAGCGCCGGCCTGGCGATCACCGCGTCGCGGCGAACGCCCTCGGCCAGCCTTGCCGCCTTTCAAGCCGGGTTGGGTGACACGCCGCGCTACTTTTATGACGGTGTCGGCGAGAACCCCTATTTCGGCCTGCTCGCTAATGCCGACGCGATCATCGTGACCGCCGATTCGGTCAATATGATCTCGGACGCCTGTTCGACCGGACGGCCCGTGCTCGTTGCCACGCTCGACGATCCTCCGGCCAAGCGCTTCCGGAATTTTCTCGACGGCTTGCGCGAAGACGGCATGATCCGCTGGTTCGAGGGTCGCTTTGAGCGCTACGCCTATACGCCTCTTGGCGATGCCGCCGTGGCCGCCGCCGAATTGCGCCGTCGCCTGGAGCCAAGCCGAGCGCGCTAAGCTCCCTTGTCAGCGGCATGTCCGGCTCCCTATTGTCTTGCCCGCACGGCGATTGATCGTGCCCGCCCGGGCCCGCTTCCGGAGATTTTCTGATGCCAACCACACACCGCTCGAAACTCCTCATCATTGGTTCCGGCCCGGCCGGCTACACCGCCGCGATCTACGCCGCGCGCGCCAATCTGAAACCGATTCTGGTGCAGGGTCTCGAGACTGGCGGCCAGCTGATGATCACGACCGACGTCGAGAACTACCCGGGCTTCGCCGAAGTGGTCCAGGGCCCTTGGCTGATGGAACAGATGCAGGCGCAGGCCGCCCATGTCGGCACAAGGCTGATCGCCGATCTGATCACGCGGGTGGATTTCTCAGGGCGACCGTTTGTCTGTCTCGGCGATTCGGGCGATAGCTATGTCAGCGACGCCGTGATCATCGCGACCGGCGCACAGGCGCGCTGGCTCGGGATCGAGAGCGAGGAGCGCCTCAAGGGCTTCGGCGTATCGGCCTGCGCGACGTGTGACGGCTTCTTTTTCCGCGACAAGGAGGTCGCCGTGATCGGCGGCGGCAACACCGCGGTCGAGGAGGCGCTCTATCTCACACACCACGCGCGCAAGGTGACGGTCGTGCACAGGCGCGATGCCTTCAAGGCAGAGAAAATCCTGCAGGATCGGCTGTTCAAGAACCCGAAAGTAAACGTGGTCTGGAACCATGTGGCCGATGAAATTCTAGGCGGCAGCGAGCCAAAGGGCGTTTCGGGCTTGAGGCTGAAGAACGTCAAGACCGGCGCGACCACGACCCTCGCGCTCGACGGCGTATTCATCGCGATCGGCCACACGCCCAATACCGCGCTCTTCAAGGGCCAAATCGAGATGGATGGCGAAGGCTATGTCCACACCGTACCCGGCAGTACCGTGACCAGCCTAGCCGGCGTGTTCGCGGCGGGCGACGTACAGGACAAGATATTCCGTCAGGCCGTCACCGCGGCCGGAACCGGCTGCATGGCCGCGCTCGAAGCCGAAAAATATCTCGCTACCGCCGACGCGAAGGCAGAGGCGGCCGAATAAGCCGAAAAGGCGCCGCGCGATGGATTGGGACAAACTCCGCATCTTCCATGCTGTGGCCGAAGCCGGCAGCTTTACCTCGGCTGGCAAAGAACTAAACATGAGTCAGTCGGCGGTCAGCCGACAAATCGCCGCGCTTGAGCAAGATCTCGCCGTTACCCTTTTCCATCGTCATTCACGCGGCTTGATCTTGACCGAACCGGGCGAGACGCTGCGCGAAACCGCGCGCGAGGTGTTCGCCAAGCTCGCCATGACCGAGGCCGCGCTCAGCGAAAGCCGCGATCGGCCGAGCGGCCGATTGACCATCACGACGACGGTCGCGTTCGCGTCGATTTGGCTGACGCCACGCTTGCGCGAATTCCATCGCCTCTACCCCGAGATCAGCTTGACGCTCCTGACCTCCGATGCCGCGCTCGACCTAAGCATGCGCGAGGCCGACGTGGGAATCAGGATCGGCGCGCCGACCGAACCTGATCTGGTCCGCCGGCACCTGATGACAATTCACAGTCATATCTACGCTTCGCCAGCCTATCTGGCCGAGGCCGGCCCACTCGACCGGCCGGCCGACCTCGCCC
This sequence comes from Rhizobium sp. Q54, assembly GCA_945892755.1. Taxonomy (GTDB): domain Bacteria; phylum Pseudomonadota; class Alphaproteobacteria; order UBA828; family UBA828; genus SHWC01. The sequence goes on from CAMDDO010000035.1 coordinate 24,617, forward strand.
GCCACAGACTTATCGTCTATGGTCAGGGGCCGCTCACAGCTGTGGCGAATCCGAATTGGCTGATCGAACTTTCCGGTAACCCGCTGGCACGGAATCGCATCGTGCTCGAGGCCAACAACGTCTATTGCATGCTTCAGGCAGTCGAGAGCGGGCTGGGCATCGCCTCACTGCCGGACTATGCGGTCGCGGAACACACCTCGCTCGTGCGGGTTCTGCCGGATCTGCAAAGTCCATCCTTGGAATGCTATTTCGTCTATGCTGAGGAAATGCGCCATTCGGCGCGGCTGACCGTGTTTCGCGACTATCTTCTAAAACAGGTCGCGCGCTATCAATTTTGATGGATCGTTCTCCTAATGAGCCGGCCATCACATGCAATTTTTGCATGGCTGGAATGCATAAGCCTCTATGGAAATCAGCCGGTGCCTAGATTATTTTCCGCAGTGCAACATGACGGTTGCGCACTCCCTCCCCCCAGCGCGCCGTCATGTTCGGGTCCTGTCCGGTGCCTTTGGCCCGCAGGACCCGGCCTTGGGCTCGATGCCCAAGGTTGGATCTTCGGATCCAACGTCTCCCAGACGTGAAGCCTCCCTGTATACTGGCCGGGCCCTTAGGGGCCCGGCCTCTTTTTCCCACGTCCCGTGCCGACCGCTCACGCGGCCAGCAGATCGGGTAGGTGACACATGTCTTGCAAAGGCTTCGCGCCTGCAGCAATCAGGCGCTTCAAACGGCCCTGGTCTGGTTCCGATGTAGACGCATAACCATAAACCTCCATGCCGGCGGCCCGCGCCGCCTGAACCCCGGCCAAACTATCCTCGACCACGACGCAATGCTCCGGCGCGACCTGCATTTGCCGTGCCGCCAGTAGGAACAGATCGGGCGCCGGTTTGCCTCGAGCGACCTGGACCGCACTGAACAGACGGCCCTCGAACGCGGGCAGCAAGCCGGTCAGACCGAGCGTCAGTCGCATTTTCTCGGGCTCGCCGCTCGAGGCGACGCAGACGGGCATTGCCAGGGTCGCGACGGTCTCAGCGACCCCCGCCACCGCCTCGACAGCGTGGCGCAGGGCGACAAACAGGCGGTCCTGATAGCCAGACAAAAAGTCATCGGCCAAGCGCAGACCGCGTTCGCGCGCGACCCAGTCCACCACGCTTTTCATCGAGAGCCCGCGGAACGTCGCGGCCACCTCCTCGATCGACAAGGCAAGCCCGGCCGCTTCGAGCGACCGGGCCAGCACCTGATTGCCGATCGGCTCGCTGTCGACCAGAACGCCGTCGCAATCGAAGATGACGAGACGCTTCCGGCTCACACGAACAGGCGTTCGTTTTCGAGCCCGGCATAGAGCCCCGCCACGAACTCGCCATAGCCGTTGTAAAGCAAAGTCGGGCGGGTTTCGTCGAGACCGAGGACTCGTTCGGTCGCCTGGCTCCAGCGCGGATGCGGTACTTCGGGGTTCACATTCGCCCAGAAGCCATATTCCGATTCCACCAATTTGGTCCAAAACGAGACGGGATAGCTCTCCTCGAAGCTGAAGCGCACGATGCCTTTGACGTGCTTGAAGCCATATTTCCACGGCACGGCGAGCCTGAGCGGCGCACCGTTCTGTTTCGGGATCGGCTTGCCGTAATAGCCGGTCGCGATGAAGGCGAGTTCGTTGGTCGCTTCCGCGATGGTCAGGCTGTCCGTATAAGGCCAGGGATACCAGAACTGGCGCTGACCGCTCGCAACGTCGGGATTTTGGAACGTGGTCATCACCAGATACTTGGCCGAGCCGAGCGGTTTGGCGAGCTCGACCAGCGCCTTGAGCGGGAAGCCGCTATAGGGCACGGCGATCGACCAGGCCTCGACGCAGCGATGGCGATAGAGCCGCTCTTCGAGCGGCATCTGACGCAACAGATCGTCGATCGCGATGGTGAGCGGCTTTTCGACCAGCCCGGCGATCTCCACGGTCCATGGGCGGATCGGCAGAGCCTGCGCGTCCTTCCAAACACCCTTAGTCGAGCCGAATTCATAGTAATTGTTGTAGCGGGTGGCGACCTCTTCCGGCGTGATCGGGCGGTCGAGCGCGTAGCGCTCATTGCGCTTGACCGGATAGAGCGATGCCGAGGGATCGACCTCTTCCTTGGCGTCTTCGCTGTGCGCCCCGATCGACCCGAGGGCGCTCGCGCCCGCGAGCGCGACGCCAAAACCAGCCGCTTTCAGCACGGCCCGCCGGTTCCAGAAAACCGCTTCCGGGGTCGCCGCCGATTCGGGCAATTCCCAGCCGCGTCTGCGTTTGATCAGCATGATGTCGGACCTCCGCGTCCCGTCGCGCCATGGCGAAGCCGGCGCGTGCTGTGCCTTGAGATAAGGCGACGGTCGATCACCGGCAAATCAAGCCCGCGTGACGGGTTATTGAACGGAGCGCGCCTGCGCGTCTCGAACCCGGCGAAACCGCTTTAGCGCAACGCGCCACAGGCGCGTTGGATGCGCGTGCAGGCCTCTTTCAACGCCTCAGTCGAAGTAGCGTAGGAGATGCGGAAGAACGGATCGAGGCCGAACGCCGTGCCATGCACCACGGCGACGCCTTCATCGTCGAGCAGATAGGCGGCGAAGTCTTCCGATGTCTTGATCGACTTGCCCTTGGGCGTCGTCTTGCCGATGACGCCGGCGCAGCTCGGATAAACATAGAACGCGCCTTCGGGGCGATGGCACTGCAGGCCTTTCGCCTGATTCAGCATCGAGACCACCAGGTCGCGCCGCTCCTGAAACACCTTGGCCCATTTGGGCAGAAAATCCTGCGGCCCGTTGAGCGCCTCGACCGCGGCATATTGGCTGATCGAGGTCGGGTTCGAGGTCGATTGCGATTGGATCGTCCCCATCGCCTTGATCAAATTCGCCGGGCCGCCCGCGAAGCCAATGCGCCAGCCGGTCATCGCATAGCTCTTCGAGACGCCATTAACGGTCAGCGTGCGGTCGTAGAGCGCGGGCTCGACCTCGGCGATGGTATGAAACTTGAAGCCGTCATAGACGAGATGCTCATAGATATCGTCGGCCAAGATCCAGACATGCGGTTTGCGCACCAAAACCGACGCAAGCGCCTTCAATTCATCGCGCGTATAGGCGGCGCCTGTCGGGTTCGACGGCGAATTGAAGATCAGCCATTTGGTCTTCGGCGTGATCGCGCGCTCCAGGTCTTGGGGCTTCAGCTTGAAGCCGTTCTCGGGCGCCGCCTTGACGATGACCGGCGTGCCTTCGGCCAGCTCGACCATGTCGGGATACGAGACCCAATAGGGCGCCGGTATGACAACCTCATCGCCCGCGTCGATCGTCGCCATCAGCGCGTTGTAAATGACGTGCTTGGCGCCGACGCCGACCGAAATCTGGTTCGGCGCGTAATCCAATCCGTTCTCGCGCTTGAATTTGGCCGCGACCGCCTTTTTCAGCTCGGGAATGCCATCGACCGCCGTATATTTGGTCAGGCCCTTGGTCATGGCCTGGGTCGCCGCCGCCTTGATCCAGTCGGGGGTGTCGAAATCAGGCTCGCCGGCGCCGAGCCCGATCACGTCGCGCCCGGCCGCCTTCAATTCGGCGGCCTTTTGTGTGATCGCCATGGTGGGCGACGGCTTGATGCGGGCCAGGCGGCGGGCAAGGATCGACATGGTGCGGGTTCCGAAGGTTGGAGGAAGGGCGCCGATGCGCCGGCGCGGCGTAAACCTAGGCGGGGCCGGGCGAGGCAGCAAGAGCCTGGATTGCAAGCGCCCCGCGGGGCCACAATATCCTGACCATGATCCGTAACGGCGCCATCTATGTCGCAAAGCCGGGCCGCCCGCCGCTCGCCATGAGCGACGCGCGTCAGGCCTACGGCCTCGAATCGCCGTTTCAGCCGGCGGGCGACCAGCCCCAGGCGATCGAAGATCTTCTGACCGGGATAGAGGGCGGCGCACGCGATCAGGTGCTGCTCGGCGTCACCGGCTCGGGCAAGACCTTCACCATGGCCCATGTCATCGCGCGTCTAGCGCGACCGGCGCTCATCCTCGCGCCAAACAAGACGCTGGCCGCGCAGCTTTATGGCGAGATGAAGAGCTTCTTCCCGCGCAACGCGGTCGAATATTTCGTCTCCTATTACGACTACTACCAGCCCGAAGCCTATGTGCCGCGCACCGACACCTATATCGAGAAGGACGCCTCGATCAACGAACAGATCGACCGCATGCGACACTCCGCGACGCGCGCGCTCTTGGAGCGCGATGACGTGATCATCGTCGCCTCGGTCTCATGCATCTATGGCATCGGCTCGGTCGAGACCTATGCCGCCATGACGCTCTCGCTCGCCGAACGAGCGCGCATCGATCAGCGCGACCTGATCGCCAAGCTGGTCGAGCTGCAATATCGCCGGAACAACGCGACGCTCGAGCGCGGCGACTTTCGCGTGCGCGGCGATTCGATCGAGGTGTTTCCCGCTCACTCGGAAAATCGAGCCTGGCGCATTTCGCTCTTCGGTGACGAGGTCGAGAGCATCATCGAATTCGATCCGCTGACCGCGCAACAATCGGCCAAGCTGACCGAGATTCGGGTCTTCCCGAACAGCCACTATGTGACGCCGCGACCGACGATTCAGCAGGCGGTCGAGCGGATCAAGATCGATCTCAAATTACGGCTCGACGAGTTCGCACGCGACAACAAGCTCTTGGAAGCGCAGCGGCTCGAGCAGCGCACGACGTTCGACCTCGAGATGATGCAGGCGACCGGCTCTTGCGCCGGCATCGAGAACTATTCGCGCTATTTGACCGGGCGAAACCCGGGCGAGCCGCCGCCGACTCTGTTCGAATATCTTCCGCCGCACGCGCTTCTGATCGTCGATGAGAGCCACGTCACCGTGCCGCAGCTTGGCGGCATGTATCGCGGCGACTTCAAACGCAAATCGACCCTCGCCGAATTCGGCTTCCGGCTGCCCTCTTGCGTCGACAACCGGCCGCTCAAATTCGAGGAATGGGAGAGCATGCGGCCGCAGACGGTCTTCGTCTCGGCGACGCCTGGACCGTGGGAACTCCAACGCACCGGCGGCGTGTTCATCGAACAGGTGATTCGCCCGACCGGGCTGATCGATCCGGTCTGCATCATTCGGCCGATCGAGAAGCAGGTCGATGACCTGATGGCCGAGTGTCGTGCCACGATCGCCAAGGGCTTTCGCGTGCTGGTCACGACGCTGACCAAGCGCATGGCCGAGGATTTGACCGAATATCTCCACGAGGCCGGCATCAAGGTGCGCTATCTGCATTCGGACGTCGAGACGCTGGAGCGCATCGAGATCATCCGCGACCTTCGGCTCGGGGCCTTCGACGTGCTGGTCGGGATCAATTTGCTGCGCGAGGGTCTCGATATTCCGGAATGCGCGCTGGTCACCATTCTCGATGCCGACAAGGAAGGCTTCCTGCGCTCCGAGACCTCGCTGGTCCAGACCATCGGTCGTGCGGCGCGCAACGTCGAGGGTCGCGTCATCCTCTATGCCGATACCATCACCGGCTCGATGCGCCGCGCGCTCGACGAGACCAATCGGCGCCGGGAAAAGCAGACCGCCTATAACGCGGCGCATGGCATCACGCCTGAGAGCATCACGCGCCAGATCGCCGACGTCCTCGAAGGCGTCTATGAGCGCGACTATCTGACCGTCGAGACCGGCGATGAGGAAACCCGGCATCTGATCGGACACAATCTGACGGCCTACATCGCCGGTCTCGAACAGCGCATGAAGGAGGCGGCGGGCGAGCTCGAGTTCGAAGAGGCCGCGCGGTTAAGGGACGAGATCAGGCGCTTGCGCGAAAAAGACCTCGGCCTCGCCACCGAACGCGGGGTATCGACCGGCGGCGCCGATTCCAAGGGACGCTGGATCGGACGCAGCCATGCGGGCGCGCCAGGAACCAGAGCCGGCAAGCGCGGCAAGGTTTCGCAGACCAAGATGAAATTCGGGCGCTGAGCCGGGCGCCCGGGTCATGCCGATCGGCGCGGCCGCGCTCAGGGCTCGAGCGTATAATTCTCGAGCGAGCAGAGGTCGACGCCGACCTCTTCCATCAGCGAGCCATCGGCGACCACGAAACGAATGTCGTAGAGGCAAGTCCTGTCGCTCCCCGCGACGCTGATCTCGGCGGCGGCGCCGGCCGCGACGCGATCGGCATCGAGCAAATCGTCGCCCCAGCTGTCTTCGAGGCTCGGACTGACATAGAGCGCGGTGAGATCGTAGTCGGAGGCATTGCGCAGCTTGAAGGTCAACGCCGTGCCAGCGGCCGCGACGCTCGGCAAGACGGCGACGCAAGCGAGCGCCGCCGCGCTGAGCGTCGTGCTCCACAATTTCGTGTCTGATTTCTTCATGGCGGGATTCCTGTTGGCGGCGAGCACCATTGGCCTCGTTTCCGAGGATTGGCACCGTTCTAGCCGCTCTCGATTGCCTAAAGGTTAAGCTCGGGCAACCAAATTGGTGTGGTCGCGCCGCCGGCTTGAGTGCCGGTCGCTAAGTCGTCAGGATGCGCCCGATCGATCCGAGGCCCGACCGTTCATGACCCTGTCCACCACGGAAAGCCTGCCCAAAGTCGCCTTGGTTACCGGCGGTGCGCGCCGCATCGGCCGCGCCATCGTCGAGACGCTTGCGAATCTCGGCTTCGCGGTCGCCATTCACCACCACCGCTCGGCCGATGAGGCCAAGACGCTGGTCGAGGCGATTCGAACGAAGGGCGGTCGGGCGATCGCGCTGAAGGCCGACCTCTCGGACGAATCCGCCGTTGCGTCCCTCGTCCCGCAAGCCGAGCAGGCGCTGGGACCGCTTGGCCTCCTCGTCAACAACGCCTCGTTCTTCGAATACGACGCCGCGCTTAGTGCGACACGCGAAAGTTGGGACCGCCACATCGAGACCAATTTGCGCGCACCGTTCGTGCTTATCCAGGCGTTCGCGCGCCGTCTACCCGCCGGCGCCGAGGGGGTCGTGGTCAATCTGATCGATCAGCGCGTCTGGAACCTGACGCCGCACTTCCTGTCCTATACGGTCAGCAAGGCGGGTCTCTGGACCCTGACCCAGACGCTTGCCCTGGCGCTGGCGCCACGCATCCGCGTCAACGCGATCGGCCCGGGGCCGACGCTGCCGAGCGCGCGGCAAACGCCGGCCCAGTTCGCGGCGCAGTGCGCGCGCATGCCGCTCAAACGCGGCGCGAGTACCGATGAAGTGGCGCGCGCGGTGCGCTTCATCCTCGAGGCGCCATCGATGACCGGCCAGATGATCGCGCTCGACGGTGGGCAACACCTCGGCTGGTCGCCAAGCGCCGATGAGCGGATCGAAGAGTAAGGCGATGCGCAAGCCCGCCAAACGCCCGCGCCCATCAAGCCGCGCGGCCGCGCCGATGGCTCTCGGCGTGCGCCACGTCTTCGTGCGCGATCTCGTGCTCAAATGCCAGATCGGCGTGCACGCCCATGAGCGCGGCGGCGTGCAGCGCGTGCGGGTCAGCGTCGATCTCGAAGTCGCCGATGACCAGCCGGTGGAGGACGACATCCGCAATGTCGTCTCCTATGAAGACATCGTAACCGTGGTCAAGAGACAGATTACGGGCGACCATATCAACCTGGTCGAGACGCTCGCCGAACGGATCGCGGCGGCGTTGCTCAAGGATCGGCGCGTGCTCAAGGCGCGCGTCAGGGTCGAGAAGCTCGACGTCTTCGCCGAAGCTTCCGGGGTCGGAGTCGAGATCGTGCGGGCGCGCCGCGCACGCTGATGTTGAGATTGTTCACATAAGGCTGGGCGGCTCTGTGACCACCAAGCTACCCATGCGGGCAAACTCAACGCCGCCTAAAAACGTGTTTATTTTCACCCGCATTCCCCGAGTAACCCGCTGAGTTTGCTGTCCTGATGGCGGTATTTGTCATATAATTCATTGTGTTACAGGCGGAGAGGGACGGGTTTCATGGATCACCCAGAGGGTGCGGGTTCCGGGCGGGGTGATCGGGTGGATTTCGAC
>CAMDDO010000036.1 GCA_945892755.1 Rhizobium sp. Q54
CCTCGCCGGTGAACGGCTGCGGGGTCAGCGTGGCCCGATCGCCGACGATCGCGCGCAGGTAATCGACGATGCCGTCGGGGAAATGCAGCGTCTCGCGCGCCGGGGTCGGGTCGTCCTTGCGCAACAAGGATGGATCGCATTCCCAGCGAATCTCGACGCCGCGAAACAAATAGGCCTTGCCGCGCGCCATGCGATAGCAGAGTGCCGGCTTGAGCGCGGCGCCGGTGCCGAAGATTTCGGCGTCCGGGTGGAAGCTGACCGTGGTGCCGCGCCGGTTCTTGGTCGGGCCGAGACTTTCGAGCTTGGTCGTCGGCTTGCCGCGCTTGAAGCGCTGGCGCCAGAGCTTGCCGTCGCGCGCGACCTCGACCACCAGGGAATCGGAGAGCGCGTTGACCACCGAGACGCCGACGCCGTGCAGGCCGCCCGAGGTCGAATAGGCCTTGCCGCTGAACTTGCCGCCCGAATGAAGCGTGGTAAGGATGACCTCGAGCGCCGATTTGTCGCGAAACTTGGGATGCCGGTCGACCGGCACGCCGCGCCCATTGTCGACCACGGTGGCCGAGCCGTCGTCCGCCAGCGAAACCTCGATCCAGCTGGCGTGGCCCGCGACGGCTTCGTCCATCGCGTTGTCGAGCACCTCGGCGAGCAAATGGTGCAGGGCGCGCTCGTCCGTGCCGCCGACATACATGCCGGGGCGCCGGCGCACCGGTTCGAGGCCCTCAAGGACCTCGATGTCCTTGGCGGTGTAATCGCCGCGCGCGCTCGCTTCCTTGCGCGCGGCCGAGCGCGGCGTGGTCCGCGCGGCAGCGAAGTCGAACAGATCGCCGGCTTTCTTCATGGCCCGCTCCAATTGGATCGCGCCATGTATACGGTATGGGGTCCCGTACCTACAACAAGATGTGGGGCCGGCGAGTTCCCCCGGCGGCCCCAGTGGCGTGGCCGGCATGGGCTGCAACCATGCCGGCCAGCGCACCCAATCAGGCTTGTTACTCGACTTTGAGGATGGCCTTGGCCTTAGCCAACGTCTCGACCGACTTGGCGTGGTCGCCACTATTGTGGAGCGCCTCGCCTTCATCGCGTAGCTTCATGACTTCCGCCTTATCGGCCTCGCTTAGCTCGGCGGTCTTGAGCGCGGCGTCGATTTTTCCAACGTCCATCGGGCATTGGCTGGCAAGCGCCGGCGCCGCGACCAACGCACCGGCCATCGCCAAGACCGGCAATATGTGCAAGATTCGCATCGTTCCCTCCCGCTCTGACGCAACCATGCGCCATTTCATGGGGTTCAAGCCTGGCACGCGCCGCGCCCCCGTCCAAATCACAAGTTTGTGGCGGCATGGGCCGGCAAGTTACTGAATAGGAACCGAAAAGCCACGGGGCGAAAGCGCCGGGCCGAATCAGGATCAGGGCGCGATGCTGACCATCGAAGTCTATTCGGACTATGTTTGTCCCTATTGCTTCCTCGCGGAAGGGCCGCTCGAAGCCGCCGTCGATCGCTTCCCCGGCCAGGCCACGATCGATTGGCGACCGTTCGAATTGCGGCCGCATCCGACTCCAACGCTCCGGCCGGAGGGCGACTATCTGCAAAAGGCGTGGTCATCCTCTGTCTATCCGATGGCCGAGGCGCTTGGGGTCAAGATCGTGCTCCCCGGGGTCTCGCCTCAACCCTATACGCGCCTCGCTTTCGAAGGCGCGTTGTTCGCCGCCCAGCACGGCGCCGGCCGGGCCTACAACCACCGCATGTTCACCGCCTTCTTCCAGGAGGAGCGCGACATCGGCGAGCCGGCGGTGCTGATCGACCTGGCCGCGGAGATCGGCCTGGCGCGCGACGACTTCGCGGCCGCGCTCGAACAGCGCCTGTACCGAGAGCCTTGCGCACGCCTCTTGCGCCACGCCTATGAGACGCTCGGGGTTTCCTCGGTGCCGACCATCGTGGTCGGCCGGCGCGCGGTCGCTGGCCTGGTGCCGCAAGAACGCCTCGAGGCCATGATCGCCGCCGAACTGGAAGGGGCGGAAGCCTAGGCTTTCCGCCGTGGCGCGGGTTTCTTGGCGGGCGCTTTCTTGGCGGTCGATTTTTTCGCCGGTTTCTTCTTGGGTGGCAATGCGGCCGTATAGCTGAGCGCTTGAGCCACCCAGTTCTTGGCGCTTTGCGAGGTCATTTCGGGCGGCAAGGCGACGTATTCGCGCATCGGCCGACCTGGCATCGGCTCGAAGATCGCGGCACCCTTGGTGCGGAGAAGCGTTGCGCGTCCGGCCTCGCCCAGCCGGACAATCATCGATTCTTGATGCAGCCCGGTGAACATCTGCCCGTTCACGAAGGCGCAAGGGTAGCCGAACATCTGGCGCCGCTCGACACGCGGATCGTCGGGCAGCGCTTTATCGAAGAAGTCGATCAGCTCCGGCGGCGATTTTCTCCAGCTCGGCATTGTGTCCCCCGACAACAAAGGGCCGCGCTCGAAGCCGCGCGCGGCGTTGCCCCGGCTCAGGTCGCGACCGTTCGCGCCGGCGGGCTATTCGATCGGCGTGACGTCGACGCCGTCGTTCGAGCGGTCGGTCGAGGTCGCCAGGTCTTGGCGCGGCGCCATCGTGATCGAAACGCGCGAGCCGCCGAACGAGAAGGTACGGCCCTCGATCTGGATGGTCGCGATCCGGTCGGCGCGCGCGAAGCTGAGCACGCTGACCTCGGACTGAATCGACGCAAGCGTTTCCCAACCGAAATTGGGCATGCGATCGCGGTAGAAGGCGAAGGCTTTTTCCGGCGACAGGCCGGTGTTCAAGACCAGCCGTCCGGTCCAGCGATCGAGACTGCCGAGCACGAGCGAGTCATCGACCACCTGGTCGGCGCCGCTCGGCATGGGCACGTCCGAGATGCCTTGCGCCGCGCTCTGCTGGGTGGCGCCCGCCTTCGGGCCCACCGGCTCGGGCTGCGTGCAGGCGGAAAGGCCCAGCCCGCTCAAGACGAGCACGACCGCCAGCGCGGAAAGCCTGCCGCGAATCGAAACCATGAAGGCATCGTAACACGCCATGCCCAGGCGCCAAACGCCCGGACTGCGCCTTTGCCTAGGTCAGCAGCGTGGGAATTCCACGGGGCGACGGACGCCATGGCGGTGGGGCGAGCGATGGGGCTTGAACCCACGACCCCCGGATCCACAATCCGGTGCTCTAACCAGCTGAGCTACGCTCGCCATTCCGCGCAAGAACGCGCGCGTGGATAATATGGGGGCGCCACCCCGTCAAGCAATCGCCGCCTTGCCGGCGAGGCCGAGCAAGCGGCGGATGCGCTGGCATGCTTCAAGAATCTCTTCGGTGCTGGCGGCGTAGGAGAAGCGCAAATAGCCCTCGCCCATGGCGCCGAAGCTGGTGCCCGAGATCACCGCGACACCGGCTTCCTCCAGAAGCCGCGTTTGCAGCTCGCGCGACGAAAGCCCGGTGCCTTCGATATTGGGCATGGCATAGAAGGCGCCGACCGGCTCGACGCAACGGAAGCCGGGGATCTGGTTGAGCTCGCGCAGGATGACCCGGCGTCGATGGTCGAACGCTTGGCGCATGCGCTCGACCGAGTCTTGCGGCCCATTCAGCGCTTCGGCGGCGGCGAATTGGGTCGGCGCGTTGACGCAGGAATTGCTGTTGACCGCGAGGCGCGTGGCGTGCCCGGCCATGCCCTTGGGCCACACGCCATAGCCGATGCGCCAGCCGGTCATCGCATAGGTCTTGCTCCAGCCATCGAGCAGGATGACCCGGTCGCGGATCGAGGGATAGGACAGCAACGAGACATGCGGGTTGTTGCCATAGGTCAGGCGCCCATAGATCTCGTCGCTCATGATTGCGACCTGAGGATGCTTCTCGAGGCCGGCGACCAGCCTATCGAACTCGGCCTTCGGCGCCACGCCGCCGGTCGGATTGGCCGGGCTGTTGAGCATGATCAGGCGCGTGCGCGGCGTCAGCCTGGCGAGCACTTCCTCCGCGTTGAACGAGAAGCCGTTTTTCTCATAGAGCGGGATCGGCACGGGCGTCGCGCCGGCGAACTCGATGACCGAGCGATAGATCGGAAAGCCGGGGTCGGGATAAAGAATCTCCACGCCCGGCTCGCCGAACATCAGCGCGGCGAAGAACATGGTGACCTTGCCGCCCGGCACGACCACGACGTCGTCGGGGTTGATCTCGACCCCCCGATGCCGGCGGATATCGGCGGCGACCGCTTCGCGTAGCGGCAAAATACCATTGGCCGGCGTATAGCCATGATGCCCGTCGCGCAGCGCCTTGATCGCCGCCTCGACGATATTGTCGGGCGTGCGGAAATCGGGCTGGCCGATGCCGAGATTGATGATGCTCTTGCCGGCGGCCTCGAGCGCCTTGGCGCGGGCCAGCACCTCGAATGCCGTCTCGGTGCCAAGGCGGGCCATTCGCTCCGCCAATTTCATCGCGCTTCCTCCGTCTCGTTGGGCGCGGCACTATGCCAAAGCAAAGCCGGGCGCGAAAGCCTCGGTCCAGCCTGACGCCTGTTTAGGCAGACTGCCTGGTTTTTTGGCATCGGCTGGGGCGGGGCGGACATCAACGAGGAGAGCGTCCCCGGTTTTTCAGCGCTTAGGGCCGAGCGACCACCTGGCACGAAGCCTGCAAGCCTGTCGGACATAGTGGAGCGAACGGAGCACAGCCGATGAAGAAGATCGAGGCGATCATCAAGCCGTTCAAGCTCGATGAAGTGAAGGACGCCCTGCATGAGGTCGGGCTCCAGGGCATTACGGTGACCGAGGCCAAGGGCTTCGGGCGCCAGCGCGGCCATACCGAACTTTATCGTGGCGCAGAATACGTGGTCGATTTCCTGCCCAAGGTGAAAATCGAGATCGTGCTCGAGGACAAGCTGGTCGAGCGCGCGATCGAGGCGATCATCCAGGCCGCGCGCACTGGGCGCATTGGCGACGGCAAGATCTTCGTCACCACGGTCGAAGAAGTGGTGCGAATTCGCACCGGCGAACGCGGCCCCGACGCCATTTGAACTGGAAAGCGCCCAGGAAATACCGTACTCACTGCGTACCGACACCCCCTCCTTACAAGCAGCCGAGAACTAGGACGAAGCGACATGAGCGACGCAACAAGCGTTTTGGCGACGATTAAAGAGAAGGACATCGTCTACGTCGATTTCCGGTTCACCGACCCGCGCGGCAAGTGGCATCACACGGCTCAGCATGTGGTCACGGTCGACGAAGCGATGTTCACCGACGGCGTGATGTTCGACGGCTCCTCGATCGCCGGGTGGAAGGAGATCAACGAGTCCGACATGATCCTCATGCCGGATCCCTCGACCGCCACGATCGATCCGTTTTCGGCGCAGCCGACCATGATCATCACCTGTGATGTGATCGAACCGTCGACCGGTCAGCCCTACCCGCGTTGCCCGCGCTCGATCGCCAAGCGCGCCGAAGCCTATCTGGCTTATTCCGGTATCGGCGACACGGCGTTCTTCGGACCCGAGGCCGAGTTCTTCGTGTTCGACGATGTGCGCTATGAGGTCTCCGGCCATCAGGCTTTCTATTACCTCGATCAGGAGGAAGGGCCCTACAACTCCGGCCGCAAATATGAGAACGGCAATACCGGCCACCGGCCGGTCGTGAAGGGCGGCTATTTCCCCGTGCCGCCGGTCGATTCAATGTCCGACATGCGGGCTGAAATGCTCTCGCACATGGCCGATATGGGCCTGCGCGTCGAGAAGCACCACCATGAGGTCGCGCCCTCGCAGATGGAGCTCGGCTGCACCTTCGAGACCCTGGTGAAGTCGGCCGACTTCATGCAGATCTACAAATACGTCGTGCACATGACGGCACACTCGTACGGCAAGACGGCGACCTTCATGCCGAAGCCGATCTACGGCGACAATGGCTCGGGCATGCACGTCCACCAGTCGATCTGGAAGGACAAGAAGCCACTGTTCGCCGGCAATGGCTATGCCGACCTCTCGAACATGGCACTTCACTATATCGGCGGCATCATCAAGCACGCGCGCGCGCTGAACGCCTTCACCAACCCGACCACCAACAGCTATAAGCGCCTGGTGCCGGGCTTCGAGGCGCCGGTGCTGCTGGCCTATTCGGCGCGCAACCGCTCGGCCTCGTGCCGCATCCCGCATGCCGCGAGCCCGAAGGCCAAGCGCGTCGAAGTGCGCTTCCCCGACCCCTCGGCCAACCCCTATCTGGCCTATGCCGCGATGCTGATGGCCGGGATCGACGGCATCGAGAACAAGATCCATCCGGGCGATGCGATGGACAAGAACCTCTATGATTTGCCGCCCGAGGAGCTCAAGAACGTGCCGACGGTGTGTTCGAGCCTGACCCAGGCGCTCAATTCGCTTGAGGCCGATCATGCGTTTCTGCTCAAGGGCGAGGTGTTCTCGAAGGACGCGATCGCCGGCTATATCGCGCTCAAGCGCGAGGAGCAGCAGGCCTTCGACCTGGCGCCGCACCCGATCGAATTCAAGATGTATTACAGCGTCTGAAACCCGCGCGCCCCCTTCCTCCCTCCGAACTCGGAGGGAGGAAGGGCGGAAACACATGTTTTTCCGGGGTTGGAGGGTGGTGAACGAGGCGGCCGGCCGGCCGCCCTCTAGTTCGGCCGGTTCATCGCGCTTTACATCCCTCGCCGCTTCGTGCTTGAATTCGCTGACAATTCATCCGACGGCCTGCGCCCCGCACCGAGCCTACGAGACAGGCTCCCCCGCCCGACATCGCCGCGGCCGTCCACACCGTCTGACCCGATGGAGAGAGTCTCATGGGCGCGTTCAGCATTTGGCATATCGTTATCGTTTTGGTCGTGATCCTGCTCGTGTTCGGCGCTGGCAAGCTGCCACGCGTGATGGGTGATTTCGCGAAGGGGATCAAATCCTTCAAGGCCGGCATGAAAGAGGGTGCGGAGCCACCGCCAGCGACGCCGACGCCGCCGGCCGGCAACGTCACCGACGCGCGCGCGACGACCGAGGCGTCAAACACGACGACCAACACGGGCGAGAAAGTCTAAGACGGGCACCCAATTCCCATCCTCCCTCCATCTCGGAGGGAGGATGGGGTTGTTACTGGGTCGTCGAAAAGCTCTCCCCGCAGCCGCAGGTGCTCTTCACGTTCGGGTTCTTGAACACGAAGGACGAGCCGAGCTTGTCGGTCTTGAAGTCGAGCTCGGTGCCGATCAGGAACATCACGGCGCGCGCGTCGATCACGACGGTGACGCCCTTGTCCTCGACCACCTCGTCGAACTTTTCGACCTTGGTGGCGTAATCCATCGTATAGCTCATGCCCGAGCAGCCGGCGTTCTTGACGCCGATCTTGAGGCCGAGCGCGGGCTCGGGCTCGGCCCGTTGCGACATCAGCTCCTTGACCCGCGCGGCCGCGGCATCACTGAGCGAAAGCATGTTCTTTTTCATTATCGTCGATCTCTCGTCGTTCGCCTCATCCTTCGACAAGCGCAGGATGAGGCCCTAGGCGATGCCCTCATGCCGAGTCAGTCGAAGCATGAGGGTAATCTCCCAACAGATGGCTAAAACATCCCGGTTTCCAGCCTGGCGGCCTCGCTCATGCGATCCTTCGTCCAGGGCGGATCCCAAACCAGCTCGACATCGATCGCGCGCGCCTCGGGCACATGCTCCTCGATCGACGCCTGCACCATGCCGGGCATCTGGCCGGCGACCGGGCAGCCCGGCGCGGTCAACGTCATTTTCACGAACAGGTCGTTCGCGGCCGTAAGCTTCACCTCATAGATCAGTCCGAGCTCATAGATGTTGACCGGGATCTCCGGGTCATAGACGCCCTTGAGCGCGGTCAGGATTTTCTCCTCGAGGGGATGCCCCTCGAGCGGCAGAACCGCCTCGCTCTCGCTGGCGGCGGGCGCGGCTGGTGCCGGGGCCGCGGGCCCTTCGCCCGCCGGCGACCATGGCTCGCGCGTCTCCGACGCCGCGACCCCGCCGCGCTCCTTGAGCAAACCCAAAAATCGCTTCATTCGACGGTGACCTCTTTCTGCTTGCCTTCGAGCGCCGCCTTCAAGGTGTGCCAAGCAAGCGTCGCGCACTTGACGCGCATGGGGAATTCGCGCACGCCCGCCAACACCACGAGCTTGTCGAGATCGGCGATATCGAAACCGCCTTCGCACGCTTGCTCGCCGGTCGTGACCAGGCCATGGAAGCGTTCGAACATTTGCTGCACTTCCGCGACCGTCTTGCCCTTGAGGATTTCGGTCATCATCGAGGCCGAGGCCATCGAGATCGCGCAACCGCGGCCCTCGAAGGTGATGTCGTCAACCACGCCATCCTTGATCTTCAAATAGATCGTCACGGTGTCGCCGCACAGGGGATTGTGGCCGTGCGAGCAGCCGGTCGGCTGTTCCAGCCTGCCGAAATTCCGCGGCGTCTTGCCGTGGTCGAGAATGACTTCTTGATAAAGCTCACGCAGCGCCGACATCAGCCGAAAATCTCCCTGACCTTTTCGAGCCCGCGCGCCAGCGCCTCGACCTCATCGATCGTGTTGTAGAGGCCGAAGGACGCGCGCACCGTGCCCGGAATGCCGAAGCGCTCCATCACCGGCTGCGCGCAATGATGGCCGACGCGCACCGCGATGCCTTCGTGATCCAAAATTGTCCCGATATCGTGCGGGTGCACGCCGTCGAGCGTGAAGGAAACGATCGCCGCCTTGGGCCGCGCGGTGCCGTAAATCTTCAGGCCTGGAATCGCGCCGAGGCGCGCGCTCGCCGCATCGAGCAGCGCCGCCTCATGCGCGGCGATGGCCAGGCGGTCGAGCCCGTTCAGAAAATCGATCGCGGCGCCCAGACCAATGGCGTCGGCGATCGGCGGCGTGCCGGCCTCGAAGCGCGCCGGCGGCGGGGCGAACTCGGTCTTCTCGAAGCTGACCGAAAGGATCATGTCGCCGCCGCCCTGATAAGGTGGCATCGCCTCAAGGAGACGTTCCTTGCCGTAAAGCACGCCAATGCCGCCCGGGCCATAAAGCTTGTGGCCGGAAAAGACATAGAAATCGCAATCGAGCGCCTTCACATCCACCGCTTCATGCACAATGCCTTGCGCGCCGTCGATCAAGACCGCCGCGCCAACGCCATGCGCCATCCGAATGATCTCGGCCACGGGCGGCATGGTGCCGAGCGCGTTCGAGGTTTGCGTCACGGCGACAAACTTGGTGCGCGCGTTCAACAGACGCTCATACTCGTCCATCCGGAAGGCGCCGCCGGCATCGACCGGTACGACGCGGATCACGATACCGAGCCGCTCGCGCAATAATTGCCAGGGCACGATATTGGCGTGGTGCTCGAGCACCGAGAGCACCACCTCATCACCCGCCTTCAAGAATCGCGCGCCATAACTTGACGCGACCAGATTGATCGCCTCGGTCGTCCCTTTGGTGAAGACGATTTCGCCCGGCGAAGCCGCGCCGATGAAGCGCTGCACCTTGGCCCGCGCGCCTTCATAGGCTTCGGTCGCAACCTGGCTGAGCTGATAAACGCCGCGATGAATGTTGGCGTAGCCGGTCTCATAGACCCGTGAGATCGCCTCGATCACCGCGCGCGGCTTTTGCGCGCTGGCGCCGCTATCGAGAAATACGAGCGGTTTGCCATGGACGCTGGTTCCGAGAATCGGAAACTCGCGCCGCACCGCCTCGACGTCGAAGACCGGCGCATTGCGCCTCATGGGGGAACTGGCCGAATTCATGCCGGGCCTGCCGCGTGGAGCGCGAGCCAAGCCGCGATGCGGGCGGCGAAATAGCCGCGCACCGCCTCGTCCGCGATGCCCTCGATGGTCTCGCCGATAAAGCCCTCGACCAAGAGCGCGCGCGCGGCCGCCTCGTCGAGCCCGCGCGCCCTCAAATAGAACATCTGCAGCGGGTCGAGCGCGCCGGCCGAGGCGCCATGGCTACATTTGACGTCATCAGCGTAGATTTCGAGCTCGGGCTTGGCATCGGCTTCGGCGCCCTTGGAGAGCATCAGCGCGCGGCAGAGCTGATGCGCGTCGGTCTTGACCGCCCCCTTGTGCACGATGATGGTGCCCTGAAACGTGCCGCGCGATTCGTTGTCGAGCACACCCTTGTAGACCTCGCGGCACGAGCCATGCGGCATCAAATGCTCGATCCGCGTGGTGTTGTCGCAATGCTGCTTGCCGCCAATCAAATAGCCACCATCGAGACGCGCCTCGGCATGCTCGCCTTCGAGCCTGACGACGATTTCGTGACGCGACAACGCGGCACCCAGCGTCAGCACCGTGCTTTCATAGCGCCCGCCTCGCCCGACCGAGACATCGACCAGCGCCAAATGGTGCGCGTCCATCGTCTCGTCTTGAAGTTTGGCGTGGCGTACCATCGCGTCATGGCCGACCGCGATTTCGGTCACCGGGTTGGCCCAATAGGCGCCCGCCTCGCCGATATGACTCTCGATCAATGCGAGCTGGCTGCCCGCGCCCGCATCGACGATCAGGCGCGGATGAAAAGCGACCGGCGACGCACCGGCCGCGCCGATGAAGACCAGATGCACCGGCCGGTCGAGCGCGATGCCAGCGTCCAATGTGATCAGCACACCATCACTGAAGAACGCCGTGTTATAGGCCGCGAGCGCATGACCCCGTACCGCCTCGGATCGGCCGATCAGGCCGGCGAGCGCGGCGGGATCTGCCGTCAAGACGTCACCAAGACCGCGCACCGTCGCGCCCTTGGGCAACGCGGCAAGGTCCGAGAACGCGGCTTCGAGGCGTCCATTGACGAAGACCAGACGATGGGCGCTTCGTCCAAGCTCGGCCTTCGCCATCGCATGACGCACATGGTCCGGCGAAACATCGCCAACAACCGCGAAACGGCGCTCGGCGAGCGGCTGAAGATTGGTGTATTTCCAGGCCTCGACGCGCGGGCTCGGCAGACCATCGGCGATCAGCGCGCGCGCTTCGGTGCGCAAGCCGACCAGCCAATTGGCCAGCACCGGCGCGTGCGCGGCCGTCTCGCCATAAGGAAAGGCGATCCGTCGCGCGTGCTTCTTCGTGGTGGCGGCCATCGCGCTCTATATCCTAGGCCGCCGCGACCGGCATGACGCCGGCATAACCCTTGGCCTCGAGCTCGCGCGCGAGATCGGGCCCGCCCGAACGCACGATGCGCCCGCGCGACAGGATATGCACGACATCGGGCGTGATGTAATCCAAGAGGCGCTGATAATGCGTGATCACCAGCATGGAGCGATCGGCGCGCCGCATGGCGTTGACTCCCGCGGCGACGACGCGCAACGCATCGACATCCAGCCCCGAATCGGTTTCATCGAGCACCATGAATTTGGGCTCGAGCAACATCATTTGCATCACTTCATTGCGTTTCTTCTCGCCGCCCGAGAAGCCCACGTTCAAGGCGCGCTTCATCATCTCTTCGCTGATGCCGAGCGCTTCGCGCTTGGCCTTGGCCAGCTTCAAGAACTCGAACGCGTCATATTCCTTTTCGCCGCGCGCCTTGCGCACGGCGTTGACCGCGGTCTTCAGAAACGTCGCGCTGGCCACGCCCGGCACTTCGACCGGATATTGGAAGGCGAGGAAAATACCCGCGCGCGCGCGTTCCTCGGGCTTGAGCGCCAATAAATCGCGGCCCTCGAAGGTCACGCTGCCCTCGGTCACCTGATAGCCCTCGCGCCCCGCCAGCACATAGGAGAGCGTGCTCTTGCCCGAGCCGTTCGGCCCCATGACCGCGTGAACCTGGCCAGCGCCGATGGTGAGATCGAGGCCGTTCAGGATTTCGCGGCCATCGACGGTCGCGTGCAGATTTTTGATCTCAAGCATGTCCGTTTCTCTCTCAGCCGACGCTGCCTTTCCTCGCTCTTCTCGTCATTGCCGGGCTTGACCCGGCAATCCAGCTTCATGAAGAAGCCTGGATGCCCCGATCAAGTCGGGGCATGACGAAAGTGGGGAAGGTGTTCGCCGCTCCTACTCCTTTGATGCCATTCTCAGCCGACGCTGCCTTCGAGGCTGACGCCGACCAGTTTCTGTGCCTCGACCGCGAATTCCATCGGCAAGACCTGGAGCACCTCGCGGCAGAAGCCGTTGACGATCAGCGCCACCGCGTCTTCCGTGCCGATGCCGCGGCTGCGGCAATAAAACAGCTGGTCGTCGCTGATCTTCGAGGTGGTCGCCTCGTGCTCGATATGCGCGCTCGGATTGCGCGATTCGATATAGGGCACGGTGTGCGCCGCGCAATTCGGGCCGATCAGGAGCGAATCGCATTGCGTGTGGTTGCGCGCGCCTTCCGCACCCGGCAGCACGCGGACGAGACCCCGATAGGTCGCGCTCGAACGCCCGGCCGAAATGCCCTTGGAGATGATCCGGCTCGAGGTGTTCTTGCCGATATGAATCATCTTGGTGCCGGTATCGGCCTGCTGGCGATTATTGGTGATCGCGATCGAATAGAATTCGCCGACCGAATGGTCGCCCTGCAGGATGCAGCTTGGGTATTTCCAGGTGATCGCCGAGCCGGTTTCGACCTGGGTCCACGAAATCTTCGAATTGCGGCCCCGGCAGGCGCCGCGCTTGGTCACGAAATTGTAGATGCCGCCTTTGCCTTCGGCATCGCCCGGATACCAGTTCTGCACGGTCGAATATTTGATTTCGGCGTCGTCGAGCGCGACCAACTCGACCACCGCGGCATGGAGCTGGTTCTCATCGCGCATCGGCGCGGTGCAGCCCTCGAGATAGCTCACATGCGAGCCTTCATCCGCGATGATCAGCGTGCGCTCGAATTGCCCGGTCTTGGCCGCGTTGATGCGGAAATAGGTCGACAATTCCATCGGGCAGCGCACGCCCTTCGGGATATAGACGAACGAGCCGTCGGTGAAGACCGCCGAGTTCAACGTGGCGAAGAAATTGTCGGCATAGGGCACCACGCTGCCGAGATATTTCCGCACCAGCTCGGGGTGCTCGCGCACCGCTTCCGAGATCGAGCAGAAGATCACGCCCATCGAGGCGAGCTTGTCCTTGAAGGTGGTGGCGACCGAGACGCTGTCGAACACCGCATCGACCGCGATGCCGGCCAAGGCCGCGCGCTCGGCCAAGGGAATGCCGAGCTTTTCATAGGTTTTCAGAAGCTCGGGATCGACCTCATCGAGTGATTTCGGGCCGGTCGATTTCGGCGCCGCGTAATAGTAGGCGTCCTGATAATCGATCTTGGGGTAGCTGATCTTGGCCCAGGCGGGCTCCTCGGGGCCAAGCGAGAGCCACAGCCGATAAGCCTTCAGACGCCAATCGAGCAGCCATTGCGGCTCGTTCTTCTTGGCCGAGATGAAGCGCACGATGTCTTCGCTCAGACCTTTCGGCGCGAAATCGGATTCGATGTCGGTGACGAAGCCATAGCGATACTTTTCATTGACCAGCGCGTCGATTTGCGCGGCGTTGTCGGCCGCCCGCGCCTCCGCGTTTCGCTCAACCATGGGGCGCCCCTTCCGACCGATGCGGGCGCGGCGCCTCGCCAGCGGGCGGCACATAGGCGCTCGCCTCGATCATCTGGGCCAGCGAAACCTCTTCGAGTGCGACCCGAATGGCATCCGTCACTTTTTGCCAGGGGCTGCGGATCGAGCAGAAGCTTTCCAACCCGCAATGTCCGGGCGAACCCTCCAGGCAATCCGCCAGCGCGATCGGTCCATCGATCGCCACGATCAGGTCGGCAACCGAGATTTCGGCCGCCGCGCGGCGCAGCGTATAGCCGCCCTTGGCGCCGCGTTGGGAAGTCAAAATATCGTGGCGCGCCAATAGTTTGAGAAGCTTCGTTGCGCTCGGCAACGGGACCCCGGTAGCCTGCGCGACCGAGGCCGCAGTGTGCATATCCTCGGCCCGGCGGGCGATGTGCGTCATCGCCACGACGCCGTAGTCGGCCATGCGGCTCACTCTGATCATCGGGGTCTCGATAATATAGGACGGATTTCGTCCTATTTATTTAGACGTTCCGGCGCGGATGTCAACCGTCCGATCGCGGATCGCACCGGAGCGGAGGGCCGGCGGCCTAATGGACAAACGGCGCCTCGGTGCGCTTCTTGATCTCTTCGATCGAAATATCGGGTGCCTTCTCGATCAGCTTCAGGCTCTTGCCGCCAATCTCGAAGACGCCGAGATCGGTAATCACGAGATCAACCACGCCCCTGCCGGTGAGGGGCAGAGAGCACGATTTGACCAGTTTGGCCGAGCCGTCCTTGGCGTTGTGCTCCATCAGCACGACCACGCGCTTGACCCCGGCGACCAAATCCATCGCGCCTCCCATGCCCTTGACCATCTTGCCGGGGATCATCCAATTGGCGAGGTCGCCATTGCCCGCGACTTGCAGCGCGCCGAGGATCGACATGTCGATATGGCCGCCGCGGATCATGGCGAAGGATTCCGCGCTGTCGAAATAGACCGATTCCGGCAGCTCCGAGATGGTCTGCTTGCCGGCGTTGATCAGATCGGGGTCGACCTCGTTCTCGCTCGGGAACGGCCCCATGCCGAGCATGCCGTTCTCGCTTTGCAGCGTGACGTTGACGCCCTCGGGAATGTAGTTCGCCACCTCGGTCGGCATGCCGATGCCGAGATTGACATAATAGCCGTCTTTCAACTCGGCCGCCGCGCGGCGGCACATTTGTTCAAGCGTCCAGGGCATGTTGGCCTCCTTCCCCTACTCTACTTCCGCACGGTACGGCGCTCGATGCGCTTCTCATAGCGCGCGCCCTGAATGATCCGACTGACATAAATGCCGGGCGTGTGGATGTGGTTGGGATCGAGCTGGCCGACCTCCACCAATTCCTCGACCTCGGCGACTGTCACCTTGCCGGCGGTCGCCATCGGCGGATTGAAATTCCGCGCCGTGCGGCGATAGACCAGATTGCCGTTCTTATCGCCCTTCCAAGCTTTGACGATCGAAAGATCGGCGACCAGCGCGGTTTCCATAATGTAGGCCTCGCCGTCGAACTCGCGCGTCTCCTTGCCGTCGGCCACCACCGTGCCGACGCCGGTCTTGGTGAAGAACGCTGGAATGCCGGCACCGCCGGCGCGGCAGCGCTCGGCCAGCGTGCCTTGCGGGTTGAACTCCAATTCCAGCTCGCCATCGAGAAATTGCTTCGCGAAGGTCGCGTTCTCGCCGACATAGGACGAAATCATTTTCTTGATCTGGCGGGTCTGCAGCAGAATCCCAAGGCCGAAATCGTCGACGCCGCAATTGTTACTGACCACGGTCAGGTTCTTCACGCCCGAATCGCGCAAGGCGAGAATGAGATTTTCCGGGATGGCGCAAAGCCCAAAGCCGCCCGCCATGATCATCATGCCATCGCGCAACAGACCGTCGAGCGCCGCTTTGGCGTTGGGGTAGACCTTTTTTGACATTCGTCTCTCTCGTCGATCGCGGCCAGGGCCGGCCGGCCGTGGGGCCGCTAGTATGCCGACCGGGGCGGGTCTTGCCTAGCCGGTACGGCCATGCTTTCGCTCGCCATGCCTCAGCCCATAAAGTGTGGCGCTGAACAAAGAAAGGCTCCGCCATGGCCAAGATCAAATCGGTCGCCGCGCTGACCGTGAAAATCCCGCTCGACAAGGTCACCTCGTTCGCCCGCCGCACGGTACACGAGCGCTTCTACACGCTGGTCCGAGTCGAGACCGATGACGGGCGTCACGGCATCGGCTTTTGCTATGTCGGCAGCGCGGGCGGCGAGCTTGCCTCGCTCGCGGTGCGCGAATTGTTCGCGCCGATGCTGATCGGCGAGGACCCACATCGCACCGAGGGGCTTTGGAGCGAGATGTATCAGCACGCGATTCTGCAGGGCCGCGCCGGCTCTGTCATGCGTGCGCTCTCGGCGATCGACACGGCGCTATGGGACCGCAATGCGAGAGCGGCCGATATTTCGCTGGCGCGCTATTTGGGCGCCTCGGCGCGTAGCGCCGTGCCCGCCTATGCCAGTGGCGGCTATTATCTCGACGGCAAAACACCCGAGATGCTGGGCGAGGAATGCGCCGGACGCGTTGCCCAGGGCTTCAAGGCGGTCAAGATCAAAGTCGGCCGACTGGGTCTGGCCGAGGAGGAAGCGCGCGTCAAAGCCGCGCGCGCGGCGATCGGGCCCGCCGTGCTCCTCATGCTCGATGCCAACAATGCCTGGAGCGACGTGCCAACCGCGCTGGCGTTTTGCCGGCGCTATGAGCCTTATGACCCCTATTGGATCGAGGAGCCGTTCAGCCCGGATGAGATCGACAGCCATGCCCGCCTCGCCGCCTTGACATCGATCACGGTGGCGACTGGCGAAATCGAGGTCGGGCGTTGGCGTTTCAAGGAACTGCTCGATAAACAGGCCGCCGAAATTCTGCAGACCGATGCCGCGGTGTGCGGCGGCATCAGCGAGTGGCGTCGTATAGCGGCGCTCGCCGCGGGCTATGGCGTGACCATCGCGCCGCACTGGTTCCACGATTTGCACGTGCACCTCGTCGCGGCGACACCGAATGCGACGTTCGTGGAGTTGTTTCCCGACGATCAAGTGCTGAATTTCCGCCGGCTGGTAGACCGCCAACTCGAGTTCAAGAATGGCGCACTGGTCGTACCAATCGGACCCGGCCTTGGCTTCGATTTCGACGGCGCGGCGCTCAAGCGCTATGGCCTCGGCGACTGGCGTTGAATCGCGGCCGAGGGGCATCGCTGGACCCTGTGTCAGGCCGGGGCATCGCGTTCCGCCTCTTGTCGTCGTGGCGGAGATGAGGCAAATTTCGCCCGCGCTACCAGCCAGCCTTGGCTCGGGGCAACTCAAGGGGGAGATTGGAGCAACGAAGTTCAGTGGTAGAGGTGTTGCCATCGTCGGCCTGCTGGTTGTCGGCATTGCGATATCCGCATGCACGGCCAAGAAGGGAGGCGATGAAGGAAGCGTCACTCTATGATCGTCTGGGTGGTCTCGGCCCGATCACCGGCGTGGTCGACAAGTTCGTCGGCAATGTCGCGGCTGACCAGCGCATCAACGGGCGGTTCGCCAAGGCCAATATTTCGCTGCTCAAGACCCGGCTGGTGCAGCAGATTTGCGAGGCGACGGGCGGGCCGTGCAAATACCAGGGCAAGCCGATGGACATCGCGCACAAGGGCATGAACATCAACGAGGCGGAGTTCAACGCCACGGGCGAGGCGCTGGGCAAGGCGCTCGATGATTCCGGCGTCGCCGCGAAGGAGAAGAACGAGCTGCTCGCGGCGATCGGCTCGATGCAGCCTGACATCGTCGGCAAATAGGCTTGCCACCAACCATCGAGGCCGCGCGGACCGCCAGGCTCGCGTGGCCTCGTATTTTCTCGGGGGGACGCTATGCTTCGCAACGCGATGACTCTTGCTCTAGCCTTGTCGGCGCTTGGTTTTCTGGGTCTCGCGCCGCTCGCGGCCGAGGCCGGCAGCGCCAAGGTCGAACGCGGCAAATACCTGGTCAATCTGGGCGGCTGCACGGATTGCCACACATCAGGCTATTTCTTCGGCAAGCCGGACATGACGCGCTATCTCGGCGGCTCGGACGTCGGTTTCCAAATGCCGGGTCTCGGCGTCTTCTATGCGCCCAACCTGACGCCCGATAAGGAAACCGGGCTCGGCAATTGGAGCGCGAAGGAGATCAAGACGGCGTTCCAAACCGGTGTCAGGCCCGATGGGCGTATCTTGGCGCCGATCATGCCGTGGCCGGCGCTGGCCGGGCTGAGCGACGAGGACGCCGACGCGATCGTCGCTTATTTGCAGTCCTTGCCGCCGGTCAAGAACAAGGTGTCGGGGCCGTTCGGCGTCGGCGAGCAGCCGAGCTCGTTCGTGATGATGATCGTGCCGGGCGCGCAAGGCGTCGCGCCGCCAGCGCCGCAATAAGCGCGACGCTATTCCTCTAGCATCGCCCGCAGCACTCTTTCCGGTGTCAGCGGCAGGCGCGTGATGGACTTGCCGATGGCATTGGCGACCGCGTTGGCGATGGCGGCTGCCGCGCCAACCAGCGGCGGCTCGCCAATGCCGCGCGCGCCGAAGGGGTGCGAGGCTTCGGGCTTCTCGATTAGCACGCACTCGATTTTCTTGGGTACTTCGAGCGCGCTCGGAATCTTGTAATCCATGAAGGAGGGGTTCGCGAGCCGGCCGTCCTCGAACACCATGTCCTCGAACAAACCATAGCCCAGGCCTTGGGCGAAGCCGCCTTCGATTTGCCCAACCGTCGCACCCGGATTGATCGCGCGCCCGACATCGTGCACGCAGACCGCGCGCATGATCTCCACCGCGCCCGTCACCTCGTCGATCTCGACCTCCACCACCTGCGCGCCGAAGGTATAAATGCCGACCGCCTCGAACGACAGCCAGCCCGACATTTTGGTGTGGCTCTTATCCATGGCGTGGCTCGCCATGACCGCGCTCGAGCCCGTCACCGGACCCCCCACCGCCCAGATCGAACGCGCGGCGACATCGGCGAAACTCACTTCGGCATTGCGCCGCGAACCGCCCGTGACCACGACCCGCCCGCCGGGCGCGAGCGAGACCTCATCGCGCGTGACGCCGAGCATGGCGGCGGCGTGCTCGATGATTTGATCGCGCACCTTGAACGCCGCCTCGCCAACCGCCTTGCCGACCATGAAGGTGACACGGCTGGCATTGGTGCCCGAATTATAGGGTGCGGAATCGGTGTCGGGCGTCGCGAGGTTGATCTGCTCGACCGGCAGTTGAAACGCCGAGGCCGCCATCTGCGCGAGCGCCGTATCCGAGCCCTGGCCAATATCGACCGCGCCGACCTGCACCGCGATGGTGCCGTCGTTTTGCAAGCGCACGATCGCGCCGGTCGAAAGGAAGGCCGAGGAATGCGCCATGGCGGCAACGCCGCGCCCGCGCCTTTTGCCAAGCGGCGCCGGCGCCAAAGGCTTTATCCAGCCTGCGCGATCGCGAGCGGTCTCGAGGGCTTCAACCAGCGTGCTTTCCGTCACCGCCTGGCCGCCGAACCAGCGCGCGCCCTTGGGCAGCGCGTTCTTGATGCGAAACTCGATCGGGTCCATGCCGAGTTTCTTGGCGAGCGCATCCATTTGGGATTCGCTCGCGAAGGTCATTTGCGGGTTGCCGAAACCACGAAACGCCCCGGCGCGCATGCGGTTGGTATAGACCGCATGGCCTTCGCAATGGACGTTCGGAATGTCATACGGCCCGCGCACGAAATAGAGCGCGAAATTCATCACCGCCGGGCTGTCATCGGCATAGGCGCCGCCGTCGAACCAAAGCTCGCATTCGCGCGCGACCAGGCGCCCTTCCCTGGTCGCGCCGGTCTTGAGCCTGATCCAACCCGGATGGCGCGAACGCATGGCGGTCATGTCTTGGTTACGCGAGAGCACAAGCCTGACCGGCGCGCGCGCCTTCTTGGCCAACAAGACGGCGATCGGCTCGATGGTCGCCTCCGACTTGCCGCCGAAGCCGCCGCCGACGCGCGGCGCGATGCAGCGGATCTTGGTCATCGGAAGGCCGAGGCATTCGTGCAAATTGGCTTGCGTGCGGAAAATGCTTTGGGTCGAGGACCAGACCGTGACCTTGCCCGAGGGATCGAACGCGGCGAGCGCCGCGCAGGGCTCCATATAGGCGTGGTATTGCGCGGCGATCGCATAAGTCTCCTCGACCACGGCATCGGCCATGGCGAAGCCCTTCGCCGGATCGCCCTGCGTCGCGATCGAATGGGCGAGCAGATTGCCGCGCCCGACCGGCGCGTCGTAGATCTTGGTGTATTTGGCGAAATCCTCGTGCAGCAGCGGCGCGCCGTCGCGTAGCGCCTCTTCGATGGTGGTCACCGCCGGCAGAGGCTGATAGCGCACCTCGATCAATTGCGCCGCGCGCCGCGCGGTCTCGACATCGATCGCCGCGACCGCCGCGACCGGTTCGCCGATATAGCGCACCTTGGCTTTGGCGATCGCGGTCTCGTCCTTCACCACGAGGCCCATATAGCGGAACTCGATATCATCGCCCGTTACCACCGCGCGCACGCCGGGCAGCGCCATCGCCTCCGTTATGTCATAACCGAGGATGCGCGCATGGGCGTGCGGGCTTTGCACGATCGCGCCGTGCAACATGCCGGCCATCACCATGTCGCCCGCATAGAGCGCGGCGCCGGTCGCTTTTTCGCCAGCCTCGCGACGCGGCAGACTGAGGCCAATGGGAGCACCGGGTGCGTTCATGGCGCGAGCCTCGACGCGGCAAGGCTGATCGCTTCGATCACTTTCGCATAGCCCGAACAGCGACACAGATTGCCGGAGATCGAATGGCGGATGTCATCGTCGCTCGGTCGCTTGTTCTCCGTCAGCAAGGCGGTTGCCTGGATGATCATGCCCGGCATGCAGAATCCGCATTGGATCGCCCCGGCATCGAGGAACGCTTGCTGCACCGGGCTGAGCGTGTCGCCCTGCGCCAGGCCTTCGACCGTGACGATCTCGACGCCCGGCAAGGTGGCCGCAAGCGCGAGACAGGCACGGGCCGGCGCGCCATCGACCAACACCGTGCATGAGCCGCACACGCCTTGCTCGCAGCCGTTCTTTGTGCCGGTCAGGCCAAGATCATCGCGCAATACCGCCATCAACGTGCGCGTCGCCGGCACCGACACGCGATGCGTCGCGCCATTCACCTTGAACTCGACCGCCACGCGCTCGCTCATCGTGCGTCCTTCGCCTGGGCCGCGCGGATCGCGCGCTTGACCAGGCGTGGAATCAAGCGCCTTCGATAGTCGGCACTGCCGCGCACATCGTCGAGCGGGTCACTGGCCGCGACCAATAGGGCGCCCGCGTCGTTGATTGCCGCATCGCTCAATTGGCCGGCCTGTAATTCCGCCTCGGCCTCGGCCGAGCGCACCGGCACCGGCCCGACACCGCCGAGCGCGATCCGCACGCCCCCGCGCCATAGCGCAACCGCAACCGAAACGGTGGCGAAATCGCCCTCGACGCGCGCGAATTTTTCGTAGTGCGTGCGTGCCTGGTTCAGGCTCGGCGGCAAAATGATTGCCGCCACGATTTCGCCTTGGCCAAGGGCGGTGGTGAGAAAGCCTTGGAAAAAATCACTGGCCGGAATCTCGCGTTTGCCTTTGGGCCCAACCGCCTCGATCACAGCGTCAAGCGCGACCAGCGCCGGCGGATAGTCCGCGCTCGGATCGCCATGCGCCACGGCGCCGCCGATCGTGCCACGATTGCGGATCGCCTCATGACCGATCCGCCCAGCGGCCTGGGCCAACAGCCGATGACCGTCGCGCAGCACGTCGCTCCGCGCCAACCCAGCGTGTGTGGTCATCGCGCCAATCCGAACCGATCCGTCGGACCGCTTCTCGATCCCCTTCAACGCCGCGATGCGATGCAGAGAAATGATCTGGCTCGGGCTCAAAAGGTCGGCATTCAGCATGGCGACCAGGGTTTGCCCGCCGGCGAGCGGGCGCGCCTCGTCATCGGCCGCGAGAAGGCGGATAGCCTCGTCGAGGCGCTCGGGGGCATGAAAGCGGGTCGTCGTCATTCCGGCCCAGCTTGTTATGCTGGCGCGGTTCTGGCAACTGGTTCGATCAGGTAGCCGGCAATCAGGGAGACACCATCATGAGCAGACTTTTTGGCGCGATCCGGCAGAACGGCTATGTCGTGAAAGATATTCAGGCCGCCATGCGCCATTGGTCCGAGGTGATCGGGGTCGGCCCGTGGTTTTACAACGAGGCCGTACCCCTGCTTGATTTCACCTATAAAGGCACGCCGGCCGCGCCGATCTGCTCGGTCGCCTTCTCCAATTCCGGCCCGCTTCAGATCGAGCTGATCCAGCAGCGCAACGACGCGCCGACCCTGTTTCGCGATTTCCTCGCGGCCGGCCATGAGGGGCTGCAACATTTCGCCTATTGGAGCGAGAATTTCGATGCCGATCGGGCCAAGGCGCTCGCGCTCGGTTACCGGGTCGGCCATGAAGGCTCGACCGGCAAATACGGCCCCTTCACCTATTTTCAGACCGAGAGCCATCCCGGCACTGTGGTCGAGCTCTCCTCGGTCATCGGGATCAAGAAAAAACTCTTCGCCTATATCGCGGATGCCGCCGAGCAATGGGATGGCCGCGATCCAATTCGCGCCTTCCCGAAGCTGGACTAACGCGGCATCAGCGCGGGCGGAGCCTTGGTCTTGCGCGCGAAGTCGGTCGTGGCGGGCCGACCCGGCAGGTTGAGCCGCGCGTCCATGCGCGGGCCTTCGGCGATCACCTTGCCACGGCGCACGACAAAGAGACGTGGCGGACGATTGCGGATCGCCTCGCTCGGCGAAGCCGCCTGCAAGACGACGAGGTCACCATGGCAACCGGGCGCGAGGCCATAGCCCTCGAGGCCGAGCGCGCGCGCGGGGTTCTCGGTCACCGCCTTGAAGCAGAGCGCCAGTTGATCATGCCCGGCCATCTGGCCGACATGCGCGCCCATATGGGCGACATCCAACATATCGCCGCCATTGAGCGGGCCCCAGGGGTCCATCGCCGAATCCTGACCGAACGAGACATTGACGCCGGCCGCCATCAGCTCCGGCACGCGCGTCATGCCACGCCGCTTCGGATAGGTGTCGTGCCGTCCCATCAAGAGAATGTTCGCGGTCGGGTTGGCGACCGCGTGAATACCCGCCTCGGCGATCAGCGGGATCAATTTGCTCGCATAATAGTTATCCATCGAATGCATCGAGGTCAGGTGCGAGCCGGTGACGCGGCCCTGAAGGCCAAGCCGTACCGTCTCGGCCGCCAGCGTTTCGATATGGCGCGAATGCGGGTCGTCGCTTTCGTCGCAATGCAGATCGACGCGAAGGCCGCGCTTCGCCGCGATCTCGCACAACAGGCGCACGGACTCCGCGCCCGCCGCCATGGTGCGCTCGAAATGCGGAATACCGCCGACGACGTCGACGCCCATCTCAAGCGCCTTCTCGAGATTTTTCACGCCGACCGGCGAACGCAAATAGCCGTCCTGGGGAAAGGCGACGAGCTGAAGGTCGATATAGTCCTTCACGCGCCGCCGCACCTCGAGCAGCGCCTCGACATCGAGCAACGTCGGATCGGTCGTATCGACATGGCTGCGGATCGCCAAGAGACCGCGCCCAACCGCCCAGTCGCAATATTCGAGCGCGCGCTCGACATACCAATCATGGGTCATGTGAGGCTTCATCTCGCCCCAGAGCTGAATGCCCTCGAGCAGCGTGCCGGTGCGGTTGTAGCGCGGGAAGCCGACCGAGAGCGTCGCATCCATGTGGAAATGCGCATCGACGAAGGGCGGCGTGACCAAGCAGCCCGTCGCGTCGATCTCGCGCGCGCCTTGCGCCTTGAGCGCGGGTTCCGCGGCCGCGATCTTGCCGCCCTTGATGCCGATATCGATTCCCGTCCGCCCATCGGGCAGATTGGCCCGCCGCACGATCAAGTCCATTGTCGCTCCCTCCGGGTTCTCTCGCTTCTCAGTCGAACACGACGCGCGGCAAATAGCACGACACCACCCAATTGGGCCGATCGACGATCTCGCTGATACGCAAATCGGCGCACACGCTGCACAGCATATAGGCGTGAGCCGCATCCATGCCGCGCCATTTGCCGAGCCGCTCGATCATGCCGCGTACCGCGTTCTTCGAGGCCTCCATCAGATCAGGACCAATTCCCGTGGTGACCTCATAGCCTTTGACGTCGAGATGGCGCGACACCGGGCCAGGCGTCTCGAAACGCGGGAAGCGCAGGCGCTCGCCCTTCACCAATTCGATCTTGGCCGTCACGCTCGCGATCGATTCTATCGCGGTGCCACAGACCTCGCCATCGCCTTGCGCGCAGTGCGGATCGCCAATCGAAAACAGCGCGCCTTTTACTTGCACCGGCAAATAGAGCGACACGCCGAAGCTGAGATCGCGAATATCCATATTGCCGCCGCTGTCATAGGGCGGGATGGTCGAGTGGCTGCCTGCTTCGGCGCGCGCCACGCCGATCGTGCCGCAGAACGGCTTCAAGGGCACGCGCGCGAGGCTCGACATCGCCGCGGGCTGCCTAAAGCTCGTGTCGTAGGACCAGATGTGGAGCGAGGCCTCCGGAAAATCCTCGGCGAGCAGGCCGAAGCCCGGCACGATGCCGGTCCACGCCCAGCCAACGCCGGCGAACTCCAAGAGCGTCACTTTGAGCGCATCGCCCGGCTCGGCGCCGTCGACATAGACCGGCCCGGCGATCGGGTTGACGCGCGCGAAATCGAGCGTGACCAGCGCGGCGGCGGTCGAACTCTTGCTCAGCTGACCACACAGCGCATCGATATCCTTGAACTCGACGGTTTCGCCCGGCGCGATGGTCAGCGCGGGTTTTCGGGCCTTGTCCCAATTAAGATGCTGGTGCGCGGCGTGGATCGTATGGTGGCCCCGCTTGCCCGTCGCGGACTTGTCCATCGGCTTTCCTTGTCTTGCTCGTTCAGGGCAAGCGTAGCATCGCTCGAAGGCACTTTGTAGGATGCATGAGCAGGGCAGTGGGAGCGCACAGGATGAACCGGACGGTTGGGCTGTTTCCGAAAGAGG
Source organism: Rhizobium sp. Q54 (assembly GCA_945892755.1). Classification (GTDB taxonomy): domain Bacteria; phylum Pseudomonadota; class Alphaproteobacteria; order UBA828; family UBA828; genus SHWC01. The sequence goes on from CAMDDO010000036.1 coordinate 24,479, forward strand.
ATGCGACCAATGGCTGGAGCCGTATCCTGCCGGCGCGCGCGCCGGCGCCACGGCTCAAGGGCGATCGGCGCGCCGATTGGCTGGTCATCGGGGCGGGCTTTGCCGGGCTCGCGGCAGCGCGCCGTCTGGCCGAGAATCGGCCCAATGACTCGATCGTGTTGATCGATGCCCATGAGGTGGGCGAAGGCGCGTCGGGGCGGAATTCAGGTTTTGCCATCGACCTGCCGCACAATGTCGGCGGCGATTTCGCCGAGCTCGAAGGCTCGCAGCGCTATATCCGGCTGAGCCGCGCCGCGATCGCCGCGCTCGAGGTCGCGGTGGTGCGCCATGGCATCGAATGCGGTTGGCGGCAGCGCGGCAAATATCACGGCTGCTCCTCGATCAAGGGTCATCGCGAGGTGCTTGAGCCGTTCGCCAAGGAATTATCGGCACTGGGCGAACCGTTCCGCTGGCTTGATCGCGCCGCTTTGGCCAAGGAACTCGGCACGAACTATTTCCATTCGGCGCTCTATACGCCGGGCTGCGTGCTGGCCAATCCGGCCGCGCTGGTGCGCGGCTTGGCGAGGAGCTTACCGGACAACGTAACGCTGCATGAGCACACGGCGGTCACGTCGTTCAGCGCCAATGGCGCGATCCGCGCCGAGACCCCGCATGGCAAGATCGAAGCGAAAGGCGCCATCCTTGCCGTGAACGGCTGGGCCAAAGCGTTCGGGTTTTTCGAGCAGAGCCTGATGACCATGGCGGCCTATGCCAGTTTGAGCCGGCCGCTGAGCGATTCCGAACACGCGCTCTTGGGCGGCATAGCCGATTGGGGCCTCACGCCCGCCAATGCGCTGGCCGGCGTGACCATGCGCTATACGCCCGAGCGGCGCATTCTGGTGCGGCAACGCTTTTGCTATGCGCCACGCTTCACGCGACCCGCCGGTGAATGGCAGAAAGTGCGCGCCGACCATGAACGCATCTTGCATGCCCGCTTCGCGATGCTGCCGAACGTCACGATCGAGCACACCTGGCGCGGCTTCGTCTGTCTATCGCGCAATCAGGCGCCGGGCTTTGGCCGCGTTGCGCCCAATCTTTATGCCGCGGTCTGCCAGAACGCGGTCGGCGTGACCAAGGGCACGATCGGCGGCCTGCTCGCGGCCGATCTGGCGACGGGCCGAGACAATTCATTGATCGCCGACATGGAAAGCCTGGGCACACCGGCACGCCTGCCGCCGCGCCCGTTCCTCGATCTCGGCGTGCGGGCACGCTTCGCCGCCGAGCTTTGGCGCTGGCGCTCCGAGCGATAGAGACACGAATGGCAGAGCCTCAGGCACGGCCCGCACGCTTCACCATCGGCGACATCGTTCCTTCGTTCAATCTTTCACGGCCCGATGGCACGGTGCTCGATATCGGGGGCGATGAGTGCGCGGGGCATTTTCGCGTGCTTCTGTTCGGCGCCGGCGCGAGCGCAGGCGCGGCGATGGCCGACGCGCACCGCGCGCTGAGCCAAAAGCGCGCGGCGCTCGCCAAGCATGGCGCGCTGCTCTACGCGGTTTGGCCCGGCCCGCCAAATCGGGCCGCGACGAGCGAGGCATCGATCGCGCCATTATTCGATCCCGATCGACGCATCGAAGCCGCGTTTCGCCCTGACACGCAGCCAGCCGAACGGCCGTTCGCGATCGTGCTCTGCCCGAACCAGCATTTGCTATTTCTGAGCGCGGATTTGACCGTTGAGTTCGACGCCATGGTGGCCGCCATCACCCGCGAGGCTAGGCATTTTCGGCCGTCCGAGGGCGGACGCCAACCGCCGGTCCTGATCGTGCCCCGCGTCTTCAGCGCCGAGGATTGCAAGGCGTTGATCGAACGCTTCAAGACCGAGGGCAATGTCTATGTCGAGCCCGGTCATGGCGACAAGGGTCTGACGCAGGACTACAAGATGCGCATCCCGGAATATGGCCGCGACGACCGCGTCGATCATTGGCTGATGAACCAGGCGACAATCGGCTTCATCAATGAGCGCCTCAAGCGGCGCTTCCTGCCCGAGGTGCGCAAGGCGTTCGCCTACAACATCACGCGTCACGAAGCCTATCGCATCACGAAATACGAAGGCGCGCGCGGTGGCGAGCTGCACGGCCATCGCGACAACAGCGAATTGCGCGTCGCGCACCGCCGCTTCGCGCTTTCGATCAACCTCAACAGCGAGGCGTTCGAGGGCGGCGGCCTGCGCTTTCCCGAATATGGTGGGCAGGTTTATCGGCCGTCGAGCGGCACGGCGCTGCTGTTCTCAAGCGGCTTGCTGCACGAGGCCCTGCACGTGACCAAGGGTCGGCGCTTCGTGCTCTTGGGCTTCATGTTCGGCGAGAGTTGAGCTCGCCCGGGCGCTACATCGCCTCGGCCTTTTCGATCAGCACGTCCTTGGCCGGCACGTCGTCGAACTGGCCGACGCGGTGCGTCTCGACGCCCTCGATCGTCTCGACCACGTCCATGCCCTCGACCACGGCGCCGAACACGGCGTAGCCCCAACCGTCCGGGCTCTTGGCGCGGAAATTCAGGAAGGCGTTGTCCTTGGTGTTGATGAAGAACTGCGCCGAGGCCGAATGCGGATCGGACGTGCGCGCCATCGCGATCGTGCCGCTCGTGTTCTTGAGACCATTGTCCGCCTCGTTTTTGATCGTCGCATTGGTCGGCTTCTGGTCCATGCCGGGCACGAAACCGCCGCCCTGGATCATGAAATCCGGAATCACACGATGGAAAATCGTGCCGTCATAGTGCCCGGCGCGGACATAACCGAGGAAATTCTCGACCGTCTTGGGCGCCTGTTCGGGATAGAGCTCGATCACGATCGCGCCGAGGTTCGTGGTCAACCTGACGCGCGGCTTCTCGGCGGCGGAGGAACCGTCACCCGAGGGCGCGAACAGAATACCGGCGGCCAAGGCCACGACGAAGGGACGAATCATCAAGCTCTCCAGTGCCTGCGCCGGGGCCCGATCGCCGCCGGCGGCGCATCATGTTGAAACCGCAAGCGCGGCGCAACCGCCTTTCGCTCAGCCATGCTGCTTCAAATAACCGGCGACGTCGAAGACGTCGTCCCGAATGTCATAGGCATATCGGCCGGACTGTACGGCGTCCCAAATCTCGTCATATTCGAGCGGGCTGACCGAATAATAGCGCATGCGGTCGCCGGCCCTGATCAACACGCCGTCCTCGGGGAAGCCCTTGTTGCGCGGCGTGGGCTCATAGAGGTTGACCGCAAGCCGGCCGATCAATTGGTAGCCGCCGGGGCTCGCGACCGGATAGGGCCCGGTCGAAAAACCGGCCAAGGCAAGGCAGCGCGCCGGGGTGTAGCTGCGCGGCACCTTGTATTTCGGCGCGGTGATCCATTTCGATGGGTCGAGCACGCGCGAAAAATAGCAACCCGGCGTGAAGCCGACGCAGACCACCCAATAGTCCGACGCGGTGTGGGTCTCGATCACCTGCTCGACCGTCAGATTGTTGCAGCGCGCGACGAAATCGATGTTCTTGTCGACGTTGCAGCGACGCGCCGTCTCCGCGCTCCACGGATCGTCGTACCAGACCGGTAGCCGGACATAGCGCGACTTGAGCGTCGTCAGGTCTTTCACCCGAGGCAGGAGCGGGCGGATCGCCGCCTCGAGACGGGCGTGAGAGGTCGCCTCGGCGTCAAACACCAAGCCGAGCTCGCGCAAGGAGGGAATGACCTCGATCACGCTCGAAATCGCCTCGGCCTCGAGCGCCTCCTTCAGCGCCAGTACGCGGAAATTCAGCAGGAGATTCGCCTCGTCGCCGAACTCGACCGCGAGATAGCGATCACCCAGCGGGCGGAAGATCGGCTCGTCATAGATCATGCGCCCGCCCTCATGGTCGCCTCGGCCGCCTTGAGCGCGCGCCATTGCGCGAGGCCGATTTCGCGCGCCTGGTTCGCGCCGATCGCCTTGAAACGCAGCATGGCGCCAGGCACCAATTGGCCCATCTTGCCGAGATCGTTCGTGATCACGGTCGCGATCTTGGCATAGCCGCCCGCGGTCGGGTTCTCGACTCCCATGACGATCGGCTCGATACCGCCCGGCACCTGGATGCCGCCGATCGGGATCACGTCATCGACGATGTCAGTCGGGCCCGAGCCGGCATCGCGCACCAGATACGCCGGTCGCTCATGGAGGGCGAGCTTGGGGCCGATCAGACGCATGCCCATGCGATCCGAGACCGGCGAGAGCTTCCACTCGACGCCGAGGAAGGTCTCGACGCCTTCCGGCGTGAACATGAAATCCTGCGGCCCGAGCACGACGTGGATCTCATTCGGCCGCTCGGGCCAGGGCGCGAGATCATCAGGTAATTTTCGCCCGGCGACACGGCCGGACGAGGCGCGGGGCGTCCCAAGGCTCAGGCGATCGCCCGCTTTCAACGCGCGGCCGCCGAGCCCGCCCTGGCTGCCGCGAATATAGGTCGCGCGGCTGTTAAGATAGAGCGGCACATCGATTCCGCCGGCAATGGCCAGATAGCCGCGCGCGCCGCGCTTGACATAGCCCAATGCGAGCGTCGCGCCGGCCTTGACCGGCACCGCCTCGAACATCGGCATTGGCTGGCCGTCGAGCGCCGGCGCCATATCCGCCCCGGTCAGCGCGATCACCGTGTCCCGCTCAAAGCGCAGGGTCGGCCCGCGCAGCAGCATCTCCAGCCCGGCATCGCCCGGCGGCTCGCGGCTCAAGGGCGGCGGCGTCAGGCTGTTACCGACCAGAAGATTGCCGAGGGCGAGCGCGTAATAGTCCTGCGCGCCGGCGGGCGGAATGCCGCGCGACAAATAGCCCGGCCGACCGCCATCTTGCACCGTGGTCTGAATGCCCGCCTGTAGCACGTCGATCATCAAACGCCCTCGATCAGCACGCCGTTCGCATCGAACAGGCGAAGCGCGCTCGGATTTGCGCTCAACACGAGGCCCTTGCCAAGCGGATAGCGCGTCGCCGCGTCGGTTTCGATCTGGATGGCGTCCTGCTCGTGAAGGTAGCCGCCCTCGCCCACCGGCCGGCAGACAACGAAATTGACCCGGCCGAGATGCTCGGTCAACGCGACCTGGACCGGGAGGCCGGCCTCGCCCGACGCGCCAACCACCAACTCATGCGGCCTGATGCCGACCAAGACCTCCCGCCCACCGGCCAGGCCAAGCCCATTCGGCGCCGGAAGGCTCGCCTTTGGCGCATCGACCGCGCGCAGCCGCCCGTCAAGCAATCTCATGCGGAACAGGTTCATCGACGGGCTGCCGATGAAGCGCGCGACGAAACTATTGGCGGGGCGCGCATAGACCCGGTCGGGCCGATCGACTTGTTGCACCTTGCCGCCGCGCATGACCGCCAGCGTGGTCGAGAGCGTCATGGCCTCGGCTTGGTCGTGCGTGACATAGATGATCGTGACGCCGAGTGCCTGGTGCAGCCGGCCGAGCTCGATGCGCATCTGCTCGCGCAGCTTGAGATCGAGGTTCGACAGCGGCTCGTCCATCAGGAACACGCGGGGCTTCCTGATCATGGCGCGCCCGAGCGCGACGCGCTGCCGCTCGCCGCCCGATAGCTGCGCGGGCTTCTTGTGCAGAAGTTTCTCGATGCCGAGAATCGCCGCGGTCTCGCTCAGTCTTGTTTCGATCTCGGCCTTGGGCACGCGACGGTTCTTCAAATTGAACGTGATGTTCTGCGCGGCGCTCATATGCGGATAGAGCGCGTAATCCTGAAACACCATGGCGATGTCGCGGTCGCGCGGCGAAAGCGCTGTGACGTCGCGCTCGCCGATGAACACGCGGCCTCGGCTCGGGTATTCGAAGCCGGCGATGATCCGCAGCAGCGTCGTCTTGCCGCAGCCTGACGGCCCGAGGATCGAAAAAAAGCTGCCCGGTTCGATCGCGAGGTCGACGCCATCGAGCGCGGCGATCTCGCCGCCGGCATAGGTTTTCGCGATGCCCTCGAGCCGAACGCCGACGATCTCGCTCATGCTAGCGCAAGGCCCCCAGACTGACACCGCGCACCATCTCACGCTGCAACAAGAATACCACGACGATCAGTGGCGCGAACGAGACCACCGCGCCCGCGGTCAGGAAGCCCCAATCGGTCTGGAATGGCGTGATCGTGCTGCCAAGCCTGACCGGCAGCGTGACCCAGGTGTCTTTGGTAAGAAGAAAGGCGAACAGGAACTCGTTCCAGGCGAACACGAAGGTGAAGATAGTGGTCACCGCAATGCCGCCCTTGGTCAGTGGCATGACGATGAAAAAGAGAATCTTGAGCGGCTTCGCGCCATCCGCGCTGGCGGCTTCGTCGATCGATTTCGGCACCTCGGCGAAGAAGCCCTGCAACATCCAGATCGCGAACGGCAGCGAAAACGACAGATAGACGATGACCAGGCCCGGATAGGTGTCAAGCAGCTTGGCGCGGCTCAGGATCAGATAGAACGGTACCACCACCGAGATCGGCGGCAGCATGCGAAGCGAGAGGATCCACATGCCGATCTTCTCGCGGCCCCTGAGCGAGGAGCGCGCCAGGGCATAGGCCGCGAGCGAGCCCAAGAAGATCGACACAATCGTGGTGCCGCCCGCCACGCCCAAACTGTTCAGCAAATAAGTGCCGTAATTCTTGTCGCGAAACAGCTCGGCATAATTTTCGATCGTGGGCACGAAGGCGAAGGACGGCGTCAGGCCGGTCAGCCCGCCTTCGGGCTTCAATGAGGTCATCGCGGTCCAGGCGATCGGAAACATCCAGGCCGCGAGCACGACCAGGAGTGGCACCATCCAGAGCATGGCGGTCCTGCGCCGCATAGCGCTAACGCCGCTCCATGCCGATCGCACCCTGGCGCGAGATGGCGCGGATCAGGAGCGTGATCACGATGGTGACGACGCCGAGCAGCACGAGCGAGGTGGCCGCCGCGTCGCCCATCTGGAAATTGACGAAGGCGCTTTCCCAGGTCAGCACGGGGAGCGTATAGGACGCATCGCCCGGCCCGCCTTGCGTCGTCGCCACGATGATCTCGAAGGCGCGCAGGAGATCGATCAGGCGCAATAGAAGCACGATCACCAGCACCCGCTTCAGGAGCGGGATCGTGATCAAGAAGATCTGGCGGAACAGGCCGGTGCGATCGAGCTCCGCCGCCTCGTAGAGCGAGCGCGGCACGGCATACATGCCGGCGAGCACGATCAAAAACACAAACGGCGTCCATTGCCACACGTCGATCGCGATGATGGCGAACAGGGCGATGTCGGTATCGGAGAGCCAGCCGATCTTGTCGATACCGAGCAGGCCGAGCATGTAGTTGATCACGCCGAAATCGCGCTGGTACATGAAGCGCCACATCACCGCGGCGACGATCGGCGCGACCAGGATCGGCGTGGTCAATAGCGTGCGCACGATCGACATGCCGGGCAGGTCGCGCAGCCGATGAACCCAGGCCGCCAGCACGAAGCCGAGCACGAACTCGACGCCGAGCGCGGTGAACGCGAAGACGAACATGCGCGAGAGCGCGATATGGAATTTCGGAGAGATGAACAGATAATAGGCCACCTCGAACAATGGCAATTTTCGGCTGATATAGTGTTTTGA
>CAMDDO010000037.1 GCA_945892755.1 Rhizobium sp. Q54
CGGCGACCGGCGGCTCGGTCGAAGCGATCAAGGCGATTGCCGGCACGATCGGGGAGATCAGCGAGATCTCGACCGCGATCGCGGCGGCGGTCGAGGAGCAGAGCGCGGCGACGCAGGAAATCTCGCGCAATGTGCAGCAGGCGGCCAAGGGCACCCAGGAGGTCAATTCCAACATCTCGGGCGTGACCGAGGGTGCCGGGCAGACCGGGGTGGCCGCGGGCCAAGTGCTCAGCGCCGCCGAGGAGCTTTCCAAGCAAGCCGCGACGCTGCGCATGGAGATCGACAAGTTCCTCGGCAAAGGCTCCAAAGCCGCCTAGGGCATTGCACCTTTCAAAGCCAGCCAAATCGGGCTCACCCTCGAATTGGCTGGCTGTTTCTTGAGAAGCGATTCAGCAGAAGTATGGCAGACGAGGTAATTCACCATGACGATGACCGCATTGACGGCGGCGAAACCGGCCGCTCGCAAGCAGGGCGGATGGCTCGAACGCTTCGGCACGAAGCTGGCCGGGATTCTGTTCCTGTTCGGGCTGATGCCGGCACTGGTTCTCTTCGTCGTGTTCGAGAGCACCAAGGGAACCTTCGAGGAGGCGTCCACTAAGCCCTTCGAGGGCATCGCGGTCTCGGTCAATGACGTGATCGATCGCAATCTGTTCGAGCGCTATGGCGACGTGCAGGCCTTCGGGCTGAATGTCGCGGCGCACGATCCGGCCAATTGGCGCAAACCCGACGCGAGCAATCCCCTGATCGCGGCGATGAATGGCTACATGGTCAATTACGGGCTTTACAAGTTGACCATGCTGGTCGACCTCGAAGGCAAATTGCTTGCGGTCAACACTATCAATTGGAAAGGCGAACCGGTCGAAACGACCGCGTTGTACGAGCAATCCTTCGCCGACGCCGCCTGGTTCAAGGATGCGCGCGATGGCAAGTTCCTCGAGGGCAAGAACGGGCTCACCGGCACCGCCGTGCTACAACCCTATCGCGACGCCACGGTCGCCTCCGTGATGGGCGAGACGCAGGATTTGGTGATTCCGTTTTCCGCCCAGGTCAAGAATGGCGCGGGCGAGCTGATCGGCGTCTGGGTCAACTTCGCCGGCTTCGATTTGGTCGAGGATATCGCGAACACGTTCTACATGGACTTGAAGACCCAAGGTTTTGCCGGCGCCGAAATCACGATTCTCGATCCCGAGGGCCGCGTGCTGGTCGATTACGACCCTTTGGGCCAAGGCTGGACCACCTATTCGCGCAATTACGAGGTGATCGGTAAGCTCAATTTGGCCGAGAGGGGTGTCGCCCCGGCGGTCGCGGCGGTCAAGGGCGAACGCGGCGCCATAGTCGCCAAACACGCCCGCAAGGGCATCGACCAGGCGAGCGGCTTTGCCCGCAGCGTGGGCGCCTATACCTATTCAGGGCTCGGTTGGTCCACGTTGGTGCGCGTGAACAAGGACCAGGCTTTCGGTGCGATCCAAACGGTCGAGATGGTCATGTTGATCGCAATCCTCGCCGCCGCCGGCATCATCGTCGGGCTCGGTTTGTTCATCGGCAATCGCTTGGCGCGCCCGATCATCGTCATCACGGCGGTGGTCAAGCGCCTCGCCTCGGGCGACACCAGCATCGAGATCGAGGCGCGGTCGAGCCGCGACGAGATCGGCGAGATGACCCGCGCCATGGTCGAGTTGAAGAAGACGGTGGGCGAGTCGTTCAAGCTGAAGGAGATGGTCGATCAGATGCCGATCAACGTCATGATGGCCGACCCGAACGACGGTTTCAAGATCACCTATCTCAACAAGACCAGCGAGAATACGCTGCGCACGATCGAGAAGCTGTTGCCGGTCAAGGCCGATCAGATCCTCGGTTCCTCGATCGACATCTTCCACAAGAACCCGGCGCACCAGCGCCAGCTCCTGTCCAACCCGCGCAACCTGCCGCACTCGGCGAACATCAAGCTCGGAGACGAAATTCTCGAGCTCAATGTCGCGGCGATCACCAACAAGGCGGGCGACTATCTCGGGCCGATGCTGTCCTGGTCGATCGTGACCGAGAAGGTCAAGGCGGATGCGGAAGCGGCGCGTTTGACGCAGATGGTCGATCAGATGCCGATCAACGTCATGATGGCCGATCCGAACGACAACTTCAAAATCAACTACATGAACAAGACGAGCACGAAAACGCTGCATCAGATCGAGAAGCTGCTGCCGGTCAAGGCCGATCAGGTGCTCGGCTCCTCGATCGACATCTTCCACAAGAACCCGGCGCATCAGCGGCGCATGCTCAGCGATCCGCGCAATCTGCCGCACAGCGCCAGGATCAAGCTGGGCGAGGAGACGCTCGAACTCAACGTCGCGGCGATTACCAACAAGGCGGGTACCTATCTTGGCCCGATGGTGTCGTGGTCGGTGATCACCGATCAGGTCAATCTGGCCGAGCGGGTCTCGACCGTGGTCGATGCGGTGGCGGGTGCCGCGACCGAGTTGACCGCGACCGCGCAATCGATGTCGGCGACCGCCGAGCAGACCGCGCGTCAGTCGACCGCGGTGGCGGCGGCCTCCGAAGAGGCTTCGACCAATGTGCAAACCGTCGCGAGCGCGGGCGAGGAGCTGTCGTCCTCGATCGCGGAGATCGGGCGTCAGGTCGAGCAATCGACCAAGACGTCCGCGCGCGCGGTCGAAGAGGCCAAGCGCACGAATGACCAGGTCGCTGGCCTCGCCTCGGCGGCGAGCCAGATCGGCGAGGTGGTGAAACTGATCAGCGACATCGCCGAGCAGACCAATCTCTTGGCGCTCAACGCCACGATCGAGGCGGCGCGCGCGGGCGAGGCGGGCAAGGGCTTCGCGGTGGTGGCGGCCGAAGTGAAGAGCCTGGCGACCCAGACCGCCAAGGCGACCGAGGAAATCTCGGCCAAGATCGGCGAGATGCAGTCGGCGACCGGCGGCTCGGTCGAAGCGATCAAGGCGATTGCCGGCACGATCGGGGAGATCAGCGAGATCTCGACCGCGATCGCGGCGGCGGTCGAGGAGCAGAGCGCGGCGACGAAGGAAATCTCGCGTAATGTGCAGCAGGCGGCCAAGGGCACCCAGGAAGTGAATTCCAACATCTCGGGGGTGACCGAGGGCGCCGGGCAGACCGGGGTGGCCGCGGGCCAGGTGCTCAGCGCCGCCGAGGAGCTTTCCAAGCAAGCCGCGACGCTACGCATGGAGATCGACAAGTTCCTCGGCAAGGACGGCAGCAAGACGAAAGCCGCGTAGACCGACTGGCCTTCGATCAAACCAAGCGCCGCGCGGAGCGATCCGCGCGGCGTCTGGCTTATGTGGCTCCTTTGATCGGTACCAGCCGGCTTTAATAGTTCGGCGACCTTTCATGCTGCATTGTAGTGATATTTCCTGGTGTCCAATCACGGGCGGCGATCATGACTCTTCCGATCAATCATGAGTTTCTGGATTACGACGCGTACTTCGCGGAGAAGATCGCGGCGTTGAAGGAGGAAGGGCGCTATCGCGTGTTCGCCGATCTGGCGCGCCGCGCGGGCGACTATCCGCGCGCGCGGCGCTTCGATGCGGCCGGCGCGGCGCTGCCCGATGTCACGGTCTGGTGCTCGAACGATTATCTGGCCATGGGCCAGCACAAGGCGGTGCTGAAGGCGATGACGCGCGCGGTCAAGGATTATGGCGCGGGCGCGGGCGGTACGCGGAATATCTCGGGCACCTCGCACCCCCTCGTGGTGCTGGAGGGCGAGCTCGCCGATCTGCACGGCAAGGAAGCGGCGCTGATTTTCACCTCGGGCTTCATCTCGAACGAGGCGACGCTCTCAACGCTGGCCTCGGTGCTGCCCGATTGCCATGTCTTCTCGGACGCGCACAACCACGCCTCGATGATCCAGGGCATTCGCCACAGCAACGCCAAGAAGGCGATCTTCAAGCACAACGACCCGAGCGATCTGGAGCGCCTGTTGCGCGCGGCCGATCCCGCCGTGCCGAAGCTGGTCGTGTTCGAATCGGTCTATTCGATGGATGGCGACATCGCCCCCATCGCCGAGCTGTGCGACGTCGCCGAGCTCTATGGCGCGATGACCTATTTGGACGAGGTTCACGCGGTCGGGCTTTACGGCCCGCGCGGCGGGGGCATCGCCGAGCGCGACGGCCTGATGCATCGCCTCAGCGTGATCGAGGGCACGCTGGCCAAGGCGTTCGGCGTGATGGGCGGCTATATCGCGGGCTCCAAGGCGCTGGTCGACGTGATCCGCTCGTTCGCGCCCGGCTTCATTTTCACCACCGCTTTGCCGCCCGCGATCGCGGCCGGCGCGCTGGCCAGCGTCCGTCACCTCAAGATCAGCCAGACCGAGCGCGCCGGTCTGCACGACCGCGCCCTGCGCACCAAGCGCCTGCTCGCGGCCGCCGGCCTGCCGGTGATGCCGAGCGCGAGCCACATCGTGCCCGTGCTGGTCGGCGATGCGGCGCGCTGCAAACAGGCGAGCGACTTGCTGCTCGATCGCTTCGGCCTTTACCTCCAGCCGATCAACTACCCGACCGTGCCGCGCGGCACCGAAAGGCTGCGCATCACGCCCTCGCCGCTCCATGACGACGCCATGATCGACCAATTGGTCGGCGCGCTCGTCGAGGTTTGGCAGACGCTCGACCTCCGCTTCGTTTAGCCCCGAGGCCGGCGCCGGGACCGACCGAGTCGCCAGGACTCGGCGGCGCTTCTTGCTCTCCTCGGAGTCGCCTCGTTCGACGGAATGTGCTATGGAAAATCCATAGTGCACCAAACATGCCGTCGAGGAGTTGAGCCATGGCAAGGTCGAGTGGAAAGAAACCCGCGTCATCGGCGCTGCGCGTGACCAAACCGGCCGCAGTTTCGCGGGCCAAGGCCGCCGGGTCGAAACGTAGCGCCATCAAGCGTATCGATGCCTCGCCCGCCTATATGGAGAAAGAGCGTGTCGCGCGTTACAAGAAGTTGCGCTCGTCTTCAAAGGCGTTCATCGACACCAAGTTTCCGAACGGCGCGCGCGAAATTCTGAATGTGATCGGCCGCGGCGTGGTCGAAGACGCCGAGCTTCTGCCGCCGATTACCGACAACCGGGACTTCAACGTCGCCTACATCCGTGCTCGTCATGGCAAGGGCGCGACGCTCCATATCCACGAGACGCTCGAGGTGTTCATCCCGATCAAGGGTGAGTGGGGCATTTATTGGCAGAACAAGGACGGCACCAAGCACGAGGTCACACTCAACCCGTGCGATACGGTGTCGGTGCCGATCGGCCTGTCGCGCGGCTTTCGCTATGTCGGCAAGGGCGAAGGGCTGATGCTGGCGATCATCGGCGGCACCGATCCCGGCCGGGTGCATTGGCCCAAGGAGACGATCGAAATGGCCAGGAAGCACGGTTTTGTGCTGAAGGACGGCGATCTGGTGGAACTTCCCGCCGCCGCCGAATAGCTCGGCCACGGCGCCAAATCAGAACGGCCCGGGGCTTCCTCCCGGGCCGTTTCTGTTGGCGCTGTCTCAGCCATAGCGGCGCAGCGCGAGGCCGTGGTCGTTGAGCCAGACGCGCGGAAGCTCGGGATCGCCATAGAGCTTCTCGACCAAGGCCCAGAACGAGCGGCCGTGATGCATCGCCTTCAAATGGGCAACCTCATGCGCCACGACATAGTCGGCGACGAAATCGGGCGCCATCATCAAACGCCAGGAGAAAGAAAGGTGGCTGGCGGTCGAACAACTGCCCCAGCGCGTTTCGGGATCGCGGATCGTCAGGCGGCGGATGTTGCGGTCGATTTTCTCGGCCAGCGCATGGGCGCGCGCGCCTAGCTCGCGGCGCGCCTCGGCGACGTACCAGGCCTTGACCGCGCGCGCGAAACGGTCCGGCGCCGCCGGCACGTCGAGCCTTCCATCGCCCAGCCGCGCCGCGCCGGCGCGTCGGTTGGGTATGCGGTGCAGCGCGAGCGGCCGGCCGGCGTAGAGTGCGAGTGCGCCATCCTCGAACGGCATGCGCGGCGGCAACGCCGAGAGCCGCGCCTCGATCCAGAGCGCCTTTTCCTCGGCGAAGCGCCAGCCCTCGGCCATCGAGACGCGGCGCGGCAGCACGAGCTCGGCGCGGCCCTCGACCTCGAGAATGCGGATCAGCATGTTGCGCGCGCGCGCGCTGCGCCGGAACGCGAGCTCAAGCGAGCGGCCACTGGCCAAGGCGAGCGAGCGGGTCGGTGCTGAACGCGCGGTGATGGGGTGAACCACGTCGGCGGCCTCAGGGTTTGATTTCGATCGGCGTGCCGTCTTCGACCGCGTGCCAGATTTCCTCGATCTCGTGATTGGCGACGGCGATGCAGCCATTGGTCCAGTCGCCTTCATAGCGACCGCCCTTGCCGGGCGTGCCGTGAATGAAGATTTCGCCACCCGGCGACGAACCATATTTCATGGCGCGTGCGACGTCTTGCGCGCGCGGGTAGCTGATATGGAGCGACAAATGGAAGCGGCTGCTCGGGTTGCGCCCATCGATCAAATACTGGCCCTCCGGCGTGCGCCCGTCATTCTCGAAGATCTTGGGGCCAACGGGCTTGTCGCCGAGCTTGATCGCGTAGGAGCGAATCACCCAGCCCTTGCGGATCAAGTGTAACGTGCGCTTGGCCTTATAGACCACGAGCTTGTCGGCCTTGGGCAATTGGGCGCTTGCGTGGTCGATCGGTGCAAACGCCAGAGCGAGGCCGAGTCCGAGCGCAAGAATCAATTTGACGATCAACCGCATCGTTACTTCCCACCGAGGCACACGTCGGTCCAGGACACCGAATCGTCAGTCAGGCTCCGACAACGATAGCCGACCTCGAGGTGTCGCCGTCAACCCGGTGCGCGCCGCGCCACCTGATAGGATGGCCTCCCGCGTCGCAAACCTTAGCGAGGAGTCATGAAAAAAATCGATCCGAAAGGCAGCGCCCTGCTCATCATCGACATGCAGAACGATGTCGTGCATCCGAAGGGCGGCTGGGCGTCGGCTGGCTCGCCGGCCCACGCCAAGCAACAGAACACGGTGCGGCATATCAAGACAATCGCCGAGCGCGCGCGGCGCCGGCGCCTGCCGGTCATCCATATCCTTCATGCGCTGACGCCGGGCGGTCGCGACGCGGCGCAAAACGCGCCGTTGTTCCGCAATCTGGTCAAGTCAGGCAACAATCTTAGCGGCTCCTGGGGCGCCGAGCCGTTCGCCGCGTTGAAGCCGAAAGCCGGTGACTTCGTCATCTATAAGCAGCGGGTCAGCGGCTTTCAGGGCACCGACCTCGAAAACAAGTTGAAAGGGCTCGGCGCGACGCGGCTGATCGTGACCGGCGCCTGGACCAATTTCGCGGTCGAGGGCACCTGCCGCGATGGCGCCGACCTCGGCTATGAGGTCACGCTGGTCTCCGACGCCACTTGCACCATGAACCAGGAATGGCAGGCGGTCGGCGTCAAATACGCGCTGACCATGCTTGGCGAGGTGGCCACGACCGCGGACGTGCTGAAGGCCCTCTGAGCCGTCCCGGATCGGGCCGCCGGGCCGCGTCCTGATATCAATATCTAGTGAGTGCTTGTTACGTTCTGCTTGTCAGTGGTGATCTACACTGTATCTTGGGCATCCGGCGGCAAACTATGCAATGTCTTGCGTTTTGCCGACAGACTTGCTCTCGAAGGAGATCAGCTGATGAGCTGGACAGTCGAACGGATCGCTGAAGTGACAAAGCTTTGGAATCAAGGTCTTACGACCGCTGAAATCGGTCGGCTTGTCGGGGTATCGAAGAACGCGATCGTGGGCAAGGCCCACCGTCTCGGTCTGCCGCCCCGGCCGTCACCGATCAAGCGCGAAGCCCGCACGCCGCGCCCGCCGCGGCACGAGCACCGTCATGTCGAGCGGCCCAGCCCGCCGCCGGTGCATCTCGTGATCAGCACGAACGGCGCCACTTGCAAATGGCCGATCGGGCACCCGGGCGAGCCGGAGTTCGGGTTTTGCGGCCAGGCGGCCGTCGAAGGCAAGCCCTACTGCGCCGAGCATTATGGTCGGGCCTATATCCAGGCCAAACCGCGTTCGAACGCCGCCTAGATCGGGCGTTCCTTGAAGGTTCAGTGGAGGCCGCCCGGGCGGCCTTCATTGGCGCACGCCAGCTCGGCATCAAGGCGTCCGAGCCAGATCAGCGCGCACATGTGGAAATCGCCGATCAGGCTCCATAGCGGGTAGCGGAAGGTCGCCGGCCGGTTGTGCTCGATCGCCATGTGGGAAAGCCAAGCGAAGCCATAGCCGACGATCAGCGCTCCGAGCAGGAGCCAGGGTTCGCCGAACACCGCCGCAAGCGCGACCAAGACGACCGCGAGTGAGGTCCCGACGAAGTGGAAGGCGCGGGTCGCGGCCCGGCTGTGCTCGCGCAGGTAAAACGGCCAGAACGCTCGGTAGGAGCGAATTCGCTCTTCTCCCATGGCCAATAGGGTAGTCGAATTCGCGCGCGATTCCAGCTGTTGGCTGCTATAAAACGCCGCGACAATCCAAGCCCCATGCCGAGGCTGCCGTGACCGATTTCATTCGCGAGGTCCAAGAGGACCTCCAGCGTGACCGCGCGCTAAAGCTTTGGCGCCGTTTTCGTTATCCTTTGCTTGGCGTCGTGGTTGCGATTATCGCGGCGGTCGCGGTCGTGGTCGTGCTGGAAGACGCCGACCGCGCGCGCAGCCAAGCCGAGGCTGAGCGCTTCGCTGCGGCGCAGGCTCTGCTCGAAGCCGGCAAGGGCGCCGAGGCGGCCGAAGCATTCGCCACGCTCGCGGGCGAGTCCGAAGGCGGCTTCGCGGCGCTGGCGCTCTTGCGCGCGGCCGATGCGAAGGCCAAGGCGGGCGACGATGCCGGCGCGGTCGCCATGCTCGACGCGCTGGCCAAGAATAGCCGGGTCGAGCCGCATTACCGCGATCTGGCGAACCTGCTCGCGGCCGAACGACTGGTCGATAGTGCGACGCCAGAGGAAATCGACAGCCGCTTGGCGACACTGCTTTCGCCCGGCAATCCGTGGCGTGCGCTGGCCAGCGAGCTCAAGGCGGCGGCCGAACTGCGTGCCGGTCGCACCGACGCGGCGCGCGCGACCTTGAGCACGCTGGTGGACGATCCGAATGCGACGTCGGGCGTGCGTTTTCGGGCTCGCGAGCTCCTGGATGGGCTGGGCGGTCCGTTGCCGAAGCCAGAACCCGCGGCGGCGACCGGCACCACCGAAGGCGAAGTGGCGCCCAAGATCGACGGCGCGCCGGCAACGGAATCTGCGCCCGCGACCGAGGGCGAGGCCGCGGGTCAATGAGGGTCGCGTGCCGCGGTCTTCGGCTGGCCCTGATGGCGCTCGCGGTCATTGGGCTGGCTGGTTGCGACACGGTCGGGGGTTGGTTCGAAAGCAAGGAGGAGCCGCCTCTGCCGGGCGATCGGGTCTCGATCCTTTCGCTCGAGCCGCAAATCGCGCCCGATCCAGAAGTTCAGGGCGTCTCGGTCATTTTACCCAAGCCCTATGCGAATGCCGATTGGCCACAGCCCGGCGGCGCACCCGATCACGCCATGCACCATCTCGAGGCCGCCGCAGTTCTCAACCTAGCGTGGAGCGTCAATATCGGCGAGGGCTCGGATGACGATCAGCGCATCGTCTCGCCGCCGATCGTCGCCGGCGGCCGCGTCTTCGCGATGGATGCGGGCGGCGTGATCAGCGCGCTTGATGCCGCAAACGGCACACTGATTTGGCGTCTCGATCCGCGACCCGAAGAGGATGAAGGCGGTTTCGGCGGTGGGCTCGCGTTCGCCGGCAACCGGCTGTTCGCCGTGACCGGTTATGGCGACGTGTTCGGGCTCGAGCCGGAGACCGGCAAGGTGACTTGGAAACAGCCGCTCGCCGTGCCGATGCGAGCGGCGCCCGTGATCAGCGGCGGCCGGCTTTTCGTGGTCGGCTATGACAACCAGACCTGGGCGCTCGATGGACGCGATGGCGCGATCCTTTGGACCCATGCCGGCCTCGCCGAATCCGCCCGCTTGCTCGGTGCGGCGAGCCCCGCGGTCGAACGCGACGTCGTCGTGGTGCCCTACTCCTCGGGCGAGCTCTATGCCCTGCGCGTCGAGAACGGCCGCGTCGCCTGGTCGGATTCCCTGGGCACCGCGCAGCTCGGCGGCGAAGGCCTGGCCAATCTCAACACGATCAATGGCAGCCCGGTGATCGACCGGGGTCTGGTTTTCGCGATCAGCCATGGCGGGCGTTTGGCGGCGCTCGATCTGCGTACCGGAAACCGGATTTGGGATCAGGCGCTTTCAGGCACCAACACGCCCTGGCTCGCCGGCGACTTCCTGTTCGTGGTCACCACCGATGGCGAGGTCGTCTGTCTGTCGCGCGAGCGCGGCCGCGTCCGCTGGGTTCAGGCGCTGCAAAACTTCGATGATCCCGAGGCGCGCGAAGGACCGATCGTTTGGAGTGGTCCGATCCTGCTCGGCGACCGACTCGTGCTGGTCGGCTCCAACGGCGTTGCGGTCTCGCTCTCGCCCTATGACGGCCAGGTGCTCGGCCAGATCAGCTTGCCAGGGGGCGCGCGCGTGCCGCCAATCGCGGCCGGTGGCAGCGTATTCGTCCTGACCGAGAGCGCCGACCTCGTCGCGCTGCGTTAGCGGCGTCGGGCCATGTCCTTCACCGTCGCCATCGTGGGCCGGCCGAATGTCGGCAAATCGACGCTGTTCAACCGGCTGGTCGGTCGGCGCGAAGCGTTGACTCACGACCAGCCCGGCGTCACGCGCGACCGGCGCGAGGGTCAGGGCCGTATCGGCCCGCTTGAGTTTCGCGTGATCGACACCGCTGGGCTCGACCAGGGGGATGCGGAGAGCCTGGCCGGGCGCATGATGCGGCAAACCGAGCAGGCGATCAAAGACGCCGACGTCGCGCTCTTCGTGATCGATGGCCGCGCCGGCGTCACGGCGGGCGATCGGCACTTCGCCGATCTGTTGCGCCGCACCGGCGCGCGCGTCGTCCTGGTCGCCAACAAATGCGAGGGCGGCGCGGGGGAGTCAGGCCGGCTCGAAGCCTTCGAGCTCGGCCTTGGCGAGCCGATCGCGCTCTCGGCCGCGCATGGCGAGGGTCTCGGCGAACTCTATGACGTACTCGCGCCGTTCGAATCGACCACCGAGGAACTGGATGGTGAGCCTGACGGACCTGACGCGATCGAGCGGCCCTTGCGGCTCGCCATCATCGGGCGGCCGAATGTCGGCAAGTCCTCGCTGCTCAATCGCCTGATCGGCGAGGAGCGCGTCATCACCGGCCCCGAGCCGGGCCTGACGCGCGATGCCATCGCGGTCGAGTGGCGCTATAAAGATCGCGCGGTCCGGCTGATCGATACCGCGGGGCTCAGGCGCAAGGCGCGCGTCGTGGCTGAACTCGAAAAACTCTCGGTCGGTGATACGCTGCGTACCATTCGCGCGGTCGAGGTCGTGGTCATCGTACTCGACGCCACCGAGCCGCCGGCCAAGCAGGACTTCACCGTCGCGGCACTTGCGGTCGAAGAGGGCCGCGCACCGATCATCGCGCTCAACAAATGGGACACGGTCGAAGATCGCAAGGGCATCCTGACGGAGTTTCGATACACGCTCGACGAGACACTTGCCCAGGCCAAGGGCATCCGTCTCGTGCCGTGCTCCGCGCTGACCGGCGAAGGCGTCCCACGCCTGATGCCCGCGGTGCTCGAAACCTATGAGGCGTGGAACAAGCGCATCAAGACATCCGATCTCAATCGCTGGCTCGAAGCCGCGCTCGACCGTCATCCGCCGCCACTGGTAAAGGGCCGCCGCGTCAAGCTCCGTTACATGACCCAGACCGCGGCACGGCCGCCCAGCTTCGTCGCCTTCGTCAGCCAGCCGCTCGAGCTGCCCGACGCCTATACGCGCTACATGGTGAACGGCCTGCGCGAGGCGTTCGGGCTCGACGGCGTGCCGATTCGGCTCAGCTTTCGCAAGGGCGAGAATCCGTTCGCGCCAAAGCGGATCGGAGGATCACGAGACAAGCCCTCGGAACACCCCAAGCGTTCGGGCAGTTCCAAGCGTCCAAGCGGCGCAAAGCGTCCACGTGGGCCAAAGCGTCCAGGCGGCCCTAAGCGTCTGAGCGGCCCTAAGCGTCGCCCGCGCTGAAGCGCTCGCCGCTCGCCTGGCATGACGGCTCCGCAAGGCGCACGAACAGCTCGGTGATCTCATCCGGTTGCTTGAGCGTCGTCGGGTCTTCGCCGGGATAGGCCTCGGCGCGCATGCGCGTCGCGACCGCCACGGGGTCGAGCAGATTGACCTTGAGCTTGGTCTGTCTCAGCTCGTTCGCATAGGTCCGCGCCATGGCTTCGAGCGCCGCCTTGCTCGCCGCATAGGCGCCCCAATAGGCGCGCAGGCTCTGCGTGATGCGCGAGGTGACGAAGATCACGCGGCCGGCCTCGGCGCGGCGCAAGAGCGGCTCGAGCGTGCGCAAGAGGCGCCAATTGGCGTGCACGTTGATCTCGAACGCCTCGCTCCAGAGCTCGGGCGTGTAGTGCGTGAGCGGGCGCAATTCGCCGAGCACGCCGGCATTGCCGACCAATATGTCGAGCTTGCCGAAACGCTCGGCGAGCGCCGGCCCGAGCCGCTCGATCGCTGCGTGGTCCTTGAGGTCGAGCGGCACCAGCACGGCCTGACCGCCCATCGCGCGCACCCGATCGTCGACCTCCTCGAGCCCGCCGACGGTGCGCGCGACCAGCACCAATGTGGCGCCCTCTTCGGCGTAACGGCGCGCGACCGCCGCGCCGATGCCGCGCGACGCACCCGTGATCAGGGCGACGCGGCCCTTCAGCCGAGGCTCCGTCATGCCGCGGTCAGGCGCTTTCGGTGAGTAGAGAAAGCTGCGTCGGCGCCGAGCCGTCGCTCTGATCGGTGAGCGAGATCGGGTAATCGCCCGAGAAGCAGGCGTCGCAATAGCGCGGCGCGTCGGGATCGCGCTTCCGCTCGCCCATCGCGCGATAGAGCCCATCGAGCGAGACGAAGGCGAGGCTATCGACGCCGATGAAACGCGCCATCGAGGCGACATCGTGTTGCGCCGCGAGCAGCTTGTCGCGGCTCGGCGTGTCGACGCCATAGAAGCATGAATGCGTGGTCGGCGGGCTCGCGATGCGCATGTGCACTTCGGTCGCGCCGGCATTGCGCACCAGGTCGACGATCTTGGTCGAGGTCGTGCCGCGCACGATCGAATCGTCGACCAGAATGACCCGCTTGCCGGTCAGCGTGGCGCGATTGGCGTTGTGTTTCAGCTTCACGCCGAAATGTCGAATCTGGTCGGTCGGCTCGATAAAGGTGCGCCCGACATAGTGATTGCGAATGATGCCGAGTTCGAATGGCAGGCCTGCTTCGGCGGCGTAGCCGATCGCGGCCGGCACGCCCGAATCGGGCACGGGCACCACGATGTCGGCCGATATCGGCGCCTCACGCGCGAGCTCGCGGCCGATGCGTTTGCGTGCCTCATAGACGCCAATGCCTTCCACCGTCGAATCGGGCCGCGCGAAGTAAACATATTCGAAGACGCAGAAGCGCCGGCGCGCCGGCGGGAAGGGCTGGTAGCTCCTGAGCCCGTCGGCGTCGATCACCACGAGCTCGCCGGGTGCCACGTCGCGCACCAGCTCGGCGTTCAGGATGTCGAGCGCGACCGATTCGGAGGCGAGCATGTAGGCGCCGTCGAGCCGGCCGATCAGAAGCGGACGCACGCCGAACGGGTCGCGCACGCCGATCAGCGCATCCTTGGTCAGCGCGGCCAGCGAATAGGCGCCCTCGCAGCGCCTGAGCGCGTCGATCATGCGATCGATCACCGCCTTGCCCAGGCTGCGCGCAATCAGATGATTGATCACCTCGGTATCCATGGTCGATTGGAACAAGCTGCCCTCGGTGACCAACTCGCGACGCAGCGCCACCGCATTGGTCAGGTTGCCGTTGTGCGCGAGTGCGAGCCCGCCGAAGGCGAAATCGGCGAAGATCGGCTGGACATTGCGCATCACCGGATCGCCCTGCGTCGAATAGCGCACATGGCCGAGCGCGGCGTCGCCCTTCAAGGCTTGAATCACCTTGGCGGAGTTGAAATTGTCGCCAACGTGGCCGAGCGCACGATGGCTGTGAAACTGGGTGCCGTCGGTGGTTACGATGCCGACCGATTCCTGGCCGCGGTGCTGCAGTGCGTGCAGCCCGAGGGCGGTATGCGCCGCCGCCTCGGGGTGACGAAAAATGCCGAACACGCCGCACTCCTCGCGCAGCTTGTCGTCGTCGAACGGGTGGCGGGGCAAGGCGGGAAGGGACGGAGTCATTTGTTCTCCGGCGGTGGCTCGGGCGGGGCGGGCGGCGGGTTCTTGAGCGCTTCGTATTCACGCAGCGCCTTGAGGGCATCGGACGAGGTCTCGGACTGCTGACGCACCGCGCTGGCCGCCTTTTCCTCAATCTCGTCAGGTACGACGGAGCGAATCGCCTCCGCGCCCTTGACAATATAGGGCATTGTCCGAGCCTTGGCGATCCAGGGCGGGCGGTCTTCGGGCGCCATCGCCCAGACGAACAACATATAGGCCAGGCAAAGCAAGGCCGCGCCGCGCGCCAGACCGAAAATGAAGCCAAGCGTGCGGTCGAGCGCGCCAAGCCGGCTGCCCTGGATTCGGCTGGCGATGATCTGGCTTATCACCACGAGCAATATCAACGCGATGAGGAAGATCACCAAGGCCGCGCCGGCATCGGCGAGCAGCTGGCTTTCGACCAGGTCGCGGGCGAAAGGGCGCAGATGCGGAAAGCCATAGATCGTGGCGAAGGCCGCTCCGATCCATGCCCCGACGCCGAGAACCTCGCGCACCACGCCGCGGCTGAAGGCGAGAACCGCGGAGAGCAAGAGGACCACCGCGACCAGAATATCGACCGGGTTGACCGGGAAGCTATCCATGACGATCCGGGCGGTTGCGCGGCGTGACGGCGCCGCTCCGCCGCGCGGCTGGCAGCGCCGGGCCGAGCCGCTCGACCAGCTCATCGACCCGCGCCAGCGTCTCGATCACAAGGCCGCTGCCGGCGGCAGCCGCGTCGCGCGGCGCCAAAGCGCGCTCGAAGCCGAGCTTCTCGGCCTCCTTCAGGCGCGCGGCGGCCTGCGCGACCGGCCTGACCTCGCCCGAGAGGCCGATCTCGCCGAAGATCACAGCCTTGGCGTCGAGCGGTATCTCCGTGCGCGCCGAAACCAGCGCCGCGGCGACCGCGAGATCGGCCGCTGGTTCTTCGATCCTGAGACCGCCCGCCACGTTGAGGAACACGTCATAGCCGCCAAAGGCTAGCCCGGCGCGGGCCTCGAGCACGGCCAGCACCATGGCGAGGCGGCCCGAATCCCAACCGACCACGGTGCGTCTCGGGCTGCCCGGTGGCGCACTGACCACCAGCGCCTGGATCTCGACCAGAAGCGGCCGCGTGCCCTCGATGCCGGCGAAGATCGCGGTACCGCTGACGGCCGCGCGATCGGCCGGCAGGAACAGCGCCGAGGGGTTGCTGACTTCCTTGAGGCCCGCGCCGGTCATCTCGAACACGCCGATCTCGTCGGTCGGGCCGAAGCGGTTCTTGATCGCGCGCACGATGCGGAACTGATGGCCGCGCTCGCCCTCGAAATAGATCACGGTATCGACCATGTGCTCGAGCACCTTGGGTCCCGCGATCATGCCTTCCTTGGTGACATGGCCGACGATTAGGAGCGCGGCGCCCGAGCGCTTGGCGAAGCGGATCAACTCATGCGCCGCCGCGCGCACCTGGGCGACCGTACCGGGCGCCGAATCGAGCGAGTCGAGGAACAATGTCTGAATCGAATCGACGATCACCGCCACGGGCGGCGGCGTGATCGCCTCGAGCCCGGTCAGGATGTCGCGCAGCGAAGTCGCGGCGGCGAGCGCCACCGGCGCGCCGCCGAGCCCGAGGCGGTTGGCCCGAAGCCGAATCTGCTCGACGCCTTCCTCGCCCGAGACATAGGCGCAAGGCAGGCCCTTGGCTGCGAGCCCAGCAGCGGCCTGCAGCAGGAGCGTCGATTTGCCGATGCCGGGGTCACCGGCGACCAACGCCGCCGAGCCGGGAATCAGCCCGCCACCGAACACGCGGTCGAGCTCCGCGATGCCGGTCTCGAGCCGGACCAGCGGCTCGCCCGGCCCATCGAGCGCGACGAAATCGAGCCGTCGCCCGCGCTTGGCGCCCAGACCCTTGGGCGCGGTCTCGCGCGCGGCCGCCTCCTCGACGATGGTGTTCCAGCCGCCGCAGGAATCGCAGCGCCCGGCCCAGCGCGAGCCTACCGCGCCGCACGCCTGGCAGACGAAATGGCGCTCGACGCGCGCCAATTCAGGAAACCCTCGATCTGCCGCGTGTGCCGCGGGCCATGCTCACAGCCGACGAACCTGCATTTGGATTGGGCCATCGGCGCGGCCGTGGATGAACTGCTCGACATAGGGATTGCCGCTGCGGTCGATCTCCTTGATCGAGCCCGACCAGATGATCTTGCCGCCATAGATCATCGCGACCTTGTCGGCGATCTTGCGCACGCTCGCCATGTCATGCGTGATCGAGAGCGCGGTGGCGCCAAGCTTGCGTGTGATTTCGACGATTAGATTGTTGATCACGTCGGCCATGATCGGGTCGAGGCCAGTGGTCGGCTCGTCGAAGAAGATGATCTCGGGTTCGGTTGCGATCGCGCGCGCAAGCGCGACGCGCTTCTGCATGCCGCCCGAAAGCTCGGCCGGTGAAAGTCGTCCGACATCGGGCCCGAGCCCGACCATGGCGAGCTTTTCGACCGCCATATCGCGCGCCCGCCGCCGCGGCACTTTGCGCGCGTGGAGCAGGCCGAACGCGACGTTCTCCCACACCGGAAGGCTGTCGAACAGCGCGCCGCCCTGGAACAACATGCCGAACTTCCGGTTTATCTCTTCGCGCTCACGCGTGTTGAGGCTGTTGACCTCCTGGCCGTCGATCTTGATGCTGCCGGTGTCGTGCCGGATCAGCCCGAGGATGCATTTGATTGTCACCGACTTGCCGGTACCCGAGCCGCCGATGATGACCATCGATTCCCCGACATTGACGTCAAGATCGACACCGGTCAGCACGCGCTTCGAGCCGAACGCCTTGGTGACGCCGCGACAGGAGATCTTGGCGGCGCTCTGGCCTTCGGGCGCGTGCGTCTCGTTCATCGGGAAAAGAATGCCTCGGTGATGACGTAGTTGAAGACCAGCACCAGAATCGCGCCGCTGACGACGGCGTTGGTGGTTGCCGCGCCGACGCCTTGCGCGCCGCCCTTCGAGTTGAAGCCGTGATAGCAACCCATCAACGCGATCAGGAACCCGAACACTGCGGCCTTGACCAGCCCCGAGATCACGTCCATGGGTTCGAGGAAATCCCAGGTGTTGTCGAGATAGGCCGTGGCGTTGAAGTCGAGTTTGTAGACCCCGACCAGATAGCCACCCATGATGCCGATGATGTCGGCAACCAGCACCAAGAACGGCAGCGTGATCAGGCCGGCGAGCAAGCGCGGCACGATCAGGTATTTGAAGGGGTTCGTCGAAAGCGTCTTCAGCGCGTCAATTTGCTCGGTCACGCGCATGGTACCGATCTCGGCCGCCATGGCGGCGCCGACGCGCCCCGCCACCATGAGACCGGCGAGCACCGGGCCGAGCTCGCGCGTGATCGAGAGCGCCACCACGTTCGGAATCGCGCTCTCGGCGGCGAAGCGCGAGAACCCGGTGTGGCTCTGCAGCGCCAGTACCATACCGGCGAAAATCCCGGTCAGGCCGACCACCGGCAGCGAGTAGTAGCCGATCTCGATGATCTGGTTCAGGAGCAGGCGCGAGAAGAACGGCGGTCTCACGCAATGCGTGATGCTCTCGACCGTGAAAAAGAACAGCCGACCGGCGCTGGAGAGCGAGGACAGGAAGGCACGCCCAATCAGCGCGAGCGGATTGAGCCGCAGGTCGAGCTTCACGAGACCGCTCCGATATAGCGCCGCTCATAGCGGCGGCCGAGCGCGGTCAGGATTTCGTAGGGGTTTGTGCCTGCGTCGGCGGCGAGCCGTTCGGCGGTATAGTCGCTGTCCAGAAGATCGACATCACGCCCCGGCAGAGCGAGTGCTTCCGGTACGTCGGTCACGTCGAGGGTGATGAGGTCCATGGACACGCGCCCGACGACGGGAACATTCAGACCGCCTAGTCGGGCGCTCGCCCGATTGCTGGCGCTGCGCAGGTAACCGTCCGCGTAACCAGCCGCGACAACGGCGATTCGGCTCGGCCGAGCCAGTCGATGGGTCGCACCATAGCCAACGGTCTCACCCCTGTCAACGCGCCGGACCTGGAGGATTTTCGCTGTTAAATGAACGACTTCCGACATTGGATTGGGGTCACCTGGGGTCGGGTTGACACCATAGAGCGCAACCCCGGGACGCACCATGGCGAAGTGGTAGGCGCGACCGAGAAAGATGCCGGACGAGTTGGCGAGGCTCGCTGGAACCGCTCCGATGCCGGCTTTGAGGATGTGCACCGCGGCCTCGAAGCGTTGGCGCTGCGCGTCGTTCAGCGGGTCGCCGGGCACTTCCGAATTGACCAGATGGCTCATCACCAGCCTGGTCTCGATGCCCGCGAGGAGCGTCTGCTCGGCACTCAGGCGCGCGAGCTCATCGCGCGGCAGGCCGAGCCGATTCATGCCGGTATCGATGTGGAGCACTGCCGGCAGCGCGCGGCCCGCGCCTCGCGCTGCCTCGCGCCAGGTTTCGATCTGGCCGAGATGGTTGAGCACCGGAACCAGGCGTTGATCGAGCATCGGCGCGGCCGTGGCAGGGTCCACCCCGGCCAGCACTTGGATCGTGGCGCTGGGCGACAGTGCGGCGCGGAGGCTCACGCCCTCATCCGTGGTCGCGACGAAAAAATCGCGACAGCCTTCGGCAAATAGGCGCAGCGCCACCGGCGCGGCGCCGAGACCATACCCATCGGCCTTGACCACGGCGGCACAGAGCACTCCGTCCGCAAGCCGGCGCTTCAGGAAGCGCCAATTCGCCGCAATGGCGTCGAGGTCGATGGTCAAGACGCCGCCCGACCTGCCGCTGGTCATGGCCGATGCCGTCTGGCCTAAAAGGGAGGTGCTTCGGACGGCGGCACGAGCTCGCCGTTACGGGCCCGGTTGCCGAAAGCGGTGAACGCGGCGTCGAAATCAAGCTCGATCGTGTCGGTCGGACCATGGCGCTGTTTGGCCACGATCAGATCGGCGCGCCGATGAATGCGATCCATGCGTTCGCGCCATTCGGCATGTTTGGCGGCGTCCGACGGGTCGGGTTCATGGCGCTGCAAATAATATGATTCGCGATAGACGAACATCACCACGTCGGCGTCCTGCTCGATCGAGCCCGATTCGCGCAGGTCGGCGAGTTGCGGGCGCTTGTCGTCGCGGCTTTCGACCGCGCGCGAGAGCTGCGAGAGCGCGATGACCGGCACGTTGAGCTCCTTGGCAAGTGCCTTGAGGCCCTGGGTGACCTCGGAAATTTCCTGCACGCGGTTGTTCATCCGCGCGCTGTCGGTCGGGCGCATGAGCTGGAGGTAGTCGACGATGACGAGCGAAAGATCGTGCTGGCGCTTCAGGCGCCGCGCGCGCGCGCGAAGCCCGGGGATGGTGAGCTGCGGCGTATCGTCGATGTAGAGCGGCAGGCGCTCGATCTCTTGGCTCGCGCGCACCACGCGGTGGAAATCGTCGCTCGTGATCTTGCCGCGGCGGAGGTGGATCGACGGGATGCGGGCCTCCTGGGCCAGAATGCGCGTCGCCAACTGCTCGGCCGACATTTCGAGCGAGAAGAAGCCGACCACCCCGCCATCGACCCGGCGGGTGCGGCCAAACTCGTCCTTCTCCGCGCGATAGGCGCGCGCGGCGTTATAGGCGATGGTGGTGGCCAGCGCGGTCTTGCCCATGCCGGGACGTCCGGCGAGGATCAAAAGATCCGAGGCGTGCAAGCCGCCCAGGAGTTCGTCGAGGTCGATCAGTCCGCTTGTCACGCCGACCAAGCGGTGCTCGTGCTTATAGGCGGCCTCGATGTGGCTGATCGCGCTCGCCGCCGATTCGGTGAAGGTCTTGAAGCCCGATTCGGCGAGGCCTTCCTCGGCCAGATGGAACAGCCTCTGCTCGACCGATTCGATCTGATCATTGGCATCGGCGTCGAGCGTCGCCTCATAGGCGTTCAGCACCATCTCCTCGCCGATTCTGATCAGCGAGCGACGCAGCGCCAGGTCGTGGATCGTGCGGCCATAGTGCTGGGCGTTGATGATGGTCACGGCGGCGCCCGCGAGCCGCGCGAGATACTGCGCGCCACCGACCTCGCTCAACGCATCGTCGCCCTCGAACATGTGCTTAAGCGTGACCGGATTGGCGATCTGGCCGCGGTCGATCAGCTTGCCGATCGCGCCGTAGATGCGGCCATGCACCGGCAGATGGAAGTGCTCGGCCTTGAGGAAATCGGCGACCCGGTTGATCGCCTCGTTGTTGAGCAGGAGCGCGCCCAAGAGCGCCTGCTCGGCCTCGAGGTTGTTGGGCGCCTCGCGGTAGGGGACCAGTTTGGTTTCGGCCGTCTCGAACGGCTCGCGGATCGGGCGTGTTGCCATGGTGTGAACCTATACCCGGCCAAGCCCGCGCGTTTCAGCATTCGTGCTGACGCCGAGCCTGTGTATATGGCACGCGGAATTCATGCACAGGCTGTGAACTTCGGGAATCGTACACGGGCCGTCCGAGTCGCACCTAGATTTCGGGCTCTTGGCCAAGCGCGTTCATAGTTTCGTAATGTTGGGGATCGCGGGGATAATCCGCGTCGCGTCTCAAATCGGGTGGGCGCGCTCCCAATCCACCATGTAATCGCGCGTCAGCGGCGCGGCGTCTTGCCGACGCGCCAGTTGGAATTGCGCGATCATGTGGTCCTGGCGGCGGAACGCGATTTCCGCGCCGGCCAGATAGAACTCCCACATGCGGCAGAAGCGCTCGTCATAGATCGCCTTCACCTTGTCGCGGTTGGCCTGGAAGTTCCGCGACCAGTGCTTGAGCGTCTCGGCGTAATGCAGGCGTAGCACCTCCATGTCGAGCGTCTTCAAGCCGCTACGCTCGATCGCCGCGAACACTTCGGAGAGCGCCGGGCAATAGCCGCCCGGAAAGATGTATTTCCTGAGCCAGGGATTGGTCATGCTCGGGCCATCGAAGCGCGCGATGGTATGGATCACCGCGACGCCATCCTCGTGCAACAGGGCCTTCAGCTTGCGGAAATATTCGAGGTAGTGCTTGACCCCGACATGCTCGAACATGCCGACCGAGACGATGCGGTCGTATTCGCCGTTGTCCTCGCGATAGTCGCGCAGATGGAAGCGCACGCGGCCATCGATGCCAAGATGCCTGGCGCGATTTTGCGAGAACGCCTGCTGCTCGGTCGAGAGCGTCACGCCGGTCACGTCGGCGCCGGTCTTCTGGTGCAAATAAATACCCAGGCCGCCCCAGCCCGAGCCGATGTCGAGCACTTTCAGGCCCGGCTTGTCGAGCAGGAGCTTGGACGCAAGGTGCCGCTTCTTGGCGATTTGCGCCTGCTCGAGCGTGTGGTTCGGACTATCGAAATAGGCGCAGGAATATTGCCGGTCGGGATCGAGGAAGAGGTCGAACAGCGTGTCGGAGAGATCGTAATGGTGCGCGACGTTCTTCTGCGCCCTGCCGATCGGATTGTATTGCTGGAGTGGCCGAACGAAGCGCGCCAGCGCGTTGCGGATTTGGACGACCGGCTTCTCGTCGAGCTTGACCAGATTGCCGCCGACCAGGTCGAGAAAATCATAGATGCCGGCGCCGTCTTCGAGCGTCAGCGTGCCGTCCATATAGGCCTCGCCGGCATAGAGTCGGGGATTCCAGAACAGCTTGGTATGCAGCGCCTTGTCGTGCAGGCGAATGGTCACGCTTGGCCCGGGCGCACCCGCATAGCTATGAAGCTTGCCATGCGCGTCGATGACGCGGAGCGTGCCCCAGCCGACGAGCTGCTTGAGGAGCAAACCTACCAGCATGAACGGGCAACCGGCGTCGGGTCGAGCCGGCGGCTCAGGCCCCGCCGCCGCCCGACTCGTCGACTTCTTCCTCGGCTTCGGCCGCGGCTTCGGTCGCGGCTTCGGTCGCGGCTTCCGCCGCCGCCTCGACCGCCGCCGCGCGCGCCTCGCCTCCGGCCGGCTGGATCACGCCGCCCTTCGCCTGGATCTCGGCCTCTTCGGCCGAGCGCGCCACGTTCACCTTGATCGTGACCATCACTTCGGGATGCAGCGCGACCCGCACGTCGTGGAGGCCAAGCGTCTTGATAGGCTTGTCGAGCCTGACCTGGGCGCGCCCGAGCGCCGTGCCGGCCGTGTTCACCGCCTCGGCGATGTCGCGCGCGCTGACCGAGCCATAAAGCTGGAGCGTCTCGCTCGCCTGGCGCAGCAGCACATAGGATGTGCCGTCGAGCGTCGAGGCGCCGCCCTGGGCCTGCGCCTTGCGCTCATTGTTGAGCTTGACCAGCGTCTCGCGGTCGCGCTCGAAGCGGGCCTTGTTCTCGGCCGTGGCGCGGAGCGCCTTATGCTGCGGCAGCAGGAAGTTGCGGGCGAAGCCGTCCTTCACCTTCACGACCTCGCCCATATGACCGAGCTTTTCGACGCGCTCGAGCAAAATCACTTCCATGACCAATCCTCCTAGACGGGGCGCGACCCGCCAATACGGTCGCGCAGTTTAAGCCACTGTTCGGCCAAGCCAAGAATGGCGGCGATTAGCGCCGGCCAGCCGCGCAGAAACAGAAGCAGATAGACGCCAATCAACACGAACGGCCCGGGCGCCCAGCCGCGGCACAGCAAATGAAGGCAGACCATGCCGACGAAGAAGTATGGCACCACCAGGATCATCGCGAGTGTTGCGCCGATAAAGCCGAGATCGCCTTCCGCCGCAAGGCCTAGAATCACCACAAGTGCGAGCAGACCGACCAGCCAGCGCGGCTGCAGCATGCGGCCGAGCTCGAGCGCGGGGCGCAAATTGCAGCCCCAGCGCGTCAGGAGGCTCTGGGCGACGGTCAGATTGGCCAGCACGATGATCAGCCACCAGGCCCCCGAAAATCCCGGCACGACATAGGCCGCCGATGCGGCGAACGCGGCGAGGTCGGCGTTCGAGCCGCGTTGCTGCACCAAATCGGCGAGGCTGAGCCCGATCTTTTCGCCGATCAGGCCAAGCATGCCGCCCTCGCGCCCCAGCAGCGCGACATAGAGCACGAGGAAGAGCGCCGCCATGTAAAGCACCGCCGCGGTAAACAGCGGCCCCGAGGCGGTAAACTGGGGTCGGCCGCTCGGCCCGGTGCGCTTTCGCAGCGCGAGGCGCGAAAGACCGAGCGCCGGCACCGCCTCGGCCGCGGCATAGAGCGCGGCCCAGCTCAGGCTTCCGCCGATCAGGCCAATCACCAGAACACCCGCGGTCGCGGCGAGGCCGCTGACCAGCAAGCTGCTGCTCATGCCGATCAACAACAGCGGCAGCATGGTAAACGGGCTGACCGCCAGCGCGAGCGGCGAGCCGGTCAAGAAGAGCGCGAAAATAAGCGCGGACAAAACACCCGCGCCGATCGCTAGGGGGAAGGTGCGGGGCATCGAGGACCCCGAGGGCGCCTTATTGTACGGTCAGTGCATCACATAGGGCAGGAGCGCCAAATGGCGCGCCCGCTTGATCGCCTGCGCCAGCTCGCGCTGTTTCTTCGCGGAGACCGCCGTGATCCGGCTCGGCACGATCTTGCCGCGCTCGGACAGAAAACGTTGCAGGAGGCGCACGTCCTTGTAGTCGATCGCCGGCGCGCCGGCACCGCTGAACGGGCAGGATTTGCGCCGACGGAAGAACGGGCGCCGCGGGAAGGCACCGGCCGGCACCGCCTCGCCACCACCATCGCGCGGACCCCGCGCGCCGAAGCCACCGCGCCCGCCACCGCCATAGCCGCCACCACCGCCACGCGGGCCGCCGAACGAGCGGCCCTCCCCGCCACGCGAGCCCTGATCACCGGACGGCGGGCCTTGTCTCAAATCACTCATTGACGCGTTCTCCTTAGGGATCCGGCCGATCAGGCGCCGATGTCCATGCCGTCGCCGTCACGCGGCTCGTCATAGCGGCGCGGCCGATCTTCGCCAAAGCCGCGTCCACCGCGGTCATCGCCGAAGCCACGGTCGTCGCGCCCGCCGCGTCCGCCGCGCCCGCCGCGATCATCGCGCGCGTTGCGCGCTTGCAGCATGGCCGATGGGCCAGCCTCCAGGCTCTCGACCTTGACGGTCAGATAGCGGATCACGTCCTCGTTGATGCGCATGTTGCGCTCAAGCTCCGCGACGGCGCCAGGCGGCGCATCGAGCTGCATGAACGAATAGTGGCCTTTGCGGTTCTTCTTGAGCCTGTATGACAGGCTCTTGAGGCCCCAATACTCGGTTTTCGGCACCGTGCCGCCCTGCGCTTTGACCAGATCGGTGAATTGCTGAGTCAGTGTCTCCACCTGCTGCGCCGTGACGTCGGGGCGGGTGATGAAGGTGCTCTCATAGAGCGGCATCGGCACGAAACTCCATTGAAATTGTTTGCTGGAGGTGAAACACCACCAGCACCGCGCGGCCAAGTTTTCCGGCGGCTCCGAGGCGGCGCACTATACAGCATCGCGAAAGGGCCGCAAGGGCGCTTGACAGAAGGGGGACCGATGCCGAGTGTGACGCCCCGATCAGGCCGCCCCAGGCACCATCGCGGAGCGTATTGGACCATTCATGCGGGCCTTCGTGTTTCCCGGGCAGGGCTCTCAAGTCGTCGGCATGGGACGGGAACTCGCCGAGGCCTTCCCGGCCGCGCGCCACCTCTTCCAAGAGGTGGACGACGCGCTCTCCGAACACCTCTCGCGGCTGATCTTCGAGGGCCCCGAGGCCGATTTGACGCTGACCCAGAATGCCCAGCCAGCGTTGATGGCGGTATCACTCGCCGTCGTGCGCGTGCTTGGGGCCGAGGGTGGGCTCAAATTCGGCCAGCATGTCAGCTTTGTGGCGGGCCATTCGCTCGGCGAGTATTCGGCCCTTGCCGCCTCGGGCAGCCTCGCGCTTGGCGACACCGCGCGGCTGTTGCGCAAGCGCGGCTTAGCCATGCAGCAGGCTGTGCCGGTCGGTGAAGGGGCGATGGCGGCGTTGCTCGGCGCCGAGCTCGACCAAGCACGCGAGATCGCGGCGGCGGCGGCCGAGGGCGAAGTGTGCGACGTCGCCAATGACAACGCTCCCGGCCAGGTCGTACTCAGCGGCCATGCCGGCGCGGTCGAGCGGGCCATGAAGCTGGCGCCGGAACGCGGCATAAGACGCGCCATCTTGCTGCCGGTCTCGGCCCCCTTTCACTGCGCCTTGATGAAGCCCGCGGCAGACGTCATGGCCGAAGCGCTGGCCGAGATCAATTTTGCCCCGGCGGTCATACCCCATGTCGCCAACGTGACGGCAGCCCCGGTCCGCGAGCCGATGCGCACGAGGGCCTTGTTGGTCGAGCAGGTCACCGCCATGGTGCGCTGGCGCGAAAGCGTGCTGGCGATGAAAGCCGAGGGCGTCGACACCATGATCGAGATCGGCGCTGGCAAGGTACTCACAGGCTTGATTAGGCGGATCGACCGCGAAATCGCGACCTCCTCGGTATTGCTGCCGGCCGAGGTCGAAGCGTTCCTGAAGACGTTGTAGGGCTCATGTTCGAATTGGCTGGCAAAGGCGCGCTGGTAACCGGCGCATCGGGCGGTATCGGTGGTGACATAGCCCGCGCGCTCCATGCCCAAGGCGCTACTGTCGCGCTGTCGGGCACACGCGGCGAGGCGCTTGAGGCCTTGCGCGCCGAGCTCAAGGAGCGGGCCGCCTGTGTGACGTGCGATCTCGGCGTTCCGGCAGAGGTCGATGCGCTGCCCGGCCGGGCCGCCCAAGCGGTTGGCACGCTTGATCTTTTGATCCATTGCGCGGGCCTCACCCGCGACGGTCTGGCGCTCCGCATGAAGGACGACGACTGGCATCGTGTGATCGACGTTAACATGAGTGCGGGTTTCCGCCTGGCGCGGGCCGCCCTCAGGGACATGATGAAGCGCCGTTATGGCCGGATCATCTTTATCACCTCGATCGTCGGCGCGACCGGCAATCCAGGCCAATCCAATTACGCCGCCGCCAAGGCTGGTCTGACCGGCTTGGCGAAAGCGCTCGCGGCCGAGGTCGCCTCGCGCAACATCACGGTCAACTGCGTGGCGCCCGGCTTTATCAAGACGCCGATGACCGATGCGCTGAACGATGAACAACGCCAGCGGCTGCTCCAAGCGATTCCATCCGGCCGGTTTGGCGTTGGCGCTGACGTGGCGGCGGCTTGCGTTTTTCTGGCCAGCGCGGAAGCCGGCTACATCACCGGCCAGACCCTGCACGTCAATGGCGGCATGGCCATGTTTTGAGCGGGCCGATAGGCGGACAGCCGTCTTGTAAGCGCCGGGCGTCGTGCTACAAGATGGAGCCGCGCGCGGCCCGGCCGTGCGTGGGGAGCATTGAATTGAGTGGTCGCTGACGAATGCGGCCCAGCTACCTCGCCATGAGCGTGGCGGCTGACCGAACCGGATCCAAGAAATCGTGATGTCCAGAAGGTGGATCGATGGCTGAGAATGATATTGGCGCGCGCGTGAAGAAGATCGTCGTCCAGCACCTGGGCGTGGACGAGGCCAAGGTCACCGAGAACGCGAGTTTCATCGACGACCTCGGCGCCGACAGTCTCGATACGGTCGAGCTCGTCATGGCGTTCGAGGAAGAGTTCGGTTGCGAGATACTGGACGATGCGGCGGAGAAAATCCTGACCGTGAAGGACGCCATCAACTATATCGAGCAGATTACCTGAGCGCCGGGGACCCCGAAGGTGTGGCTTCGGAGCTTGGCTGCTAGTGGTGCGATGCTAACGGATGCTACCGATCCGTTAGCTGAATCGCACCACTCGCCCATTGATCTGGTGGTCCGATTCACCAGAGGCTTGGGAACCAAGCGTCTGGATCGGACCACTAGAGGGTTTGCGCCGATGGCGGGACGAGACCGGCGATGAGGCGCGTCGTCGTAACCGGGC
This sequence comes from Rhizobium sp. Q54, assembly GCA_945892755.1. Lineage (GTDB taxonomy): Bacteria > Pseudomonadota > Alphaproteobacteria > UBA828 > UBA828 > SHWC01. Next base: position 27,110 of record CAMDDO010000037.1, read on the forward strand.
TTGGCCTGGTCACGCCGCTCGGCTGCGGCGTGAAGCCGACCTGGGAACGGCTGATCAACGCCGAATCCGGGGTACGCCGGATCGAGTCGTTCAGGATCGACGATTTACCCGCGAAGATCGCCGGTTTGATCCCGCGCGGACCCGGCGCGCACGAGTTCCGACCAGACGAATGGGTGCCGCCAAAGGATCAGCGCCGCATGGACGATTTCATCGTCTATGCGCTGGCCGCCGCGGTTCAGGCGGTCGAGGATTCCGGCTGGAAACCTCAAGACGACGAAAACCGGGAGCGTACCGGTGTGATGATCGGCTCGGGCATCGGCGGCCTCCGCACCATGGAGGAAAACGCCATCCTGCTGCATGAGAAAGGCCCGCGAAAGCTCTCGCCCTTCTTCATTCCGGCCTGTCTGATCAATCTCGCCTCGGGCCACGTCTCGATCCGCTATGGCTTTAAAGGGCCGAACCATGCGGTGGTCACCGCCTGCTCGACCGGGGCGCACGCGATCGGCGATGCGACACGGCTGATCAAGCTCGGCGATGCCGACGTCATGGTCGCCGGCGGCGCGGAAGCCGGTGTTTGCCGCTTGGGCGTCGCCGGCTTCGCGGCGGCGCGCGCGCTCTCGACCAAATTCAACGACCAGCCGACGCGCGCCTCGCGCCCGTGGGATCAGGACCGTGACGGCTTCGTGATGGGCGAGGGCGCCGGTATTGTCGTGCTCGAGGAGCTCGAACACGCCAAGGCGCGCGGCGCCACGATCTACGCCGAAATCCTCGGCTATGGCCTTTCCGGCGATGCCTATCACGTCACCGCGCCGTCGCCCGAAGGCGATGGCGGCTACCGCGCCATGCGCGCCGCGCTCAAGAGCGCCGGCCTCGGCCCGTCGGACATCGACTATGTCAACGCGCATGGCACCTCGACGCCGCTCGGCGACGAGATCGAGTTGGGCGCGGTCAAGCGCCTGTTCGGCAACGCCGCCTATCAAATGTCGATGTCGTCGACGAAATCCTCGATCGGTCACCTGCTCGGCGCGGCCGGCAGCGTCGAGATCATCTTTTCGATCCTCGCCATCAACAATGGCGTCGTGCCGCCGACGCTCAATCTCGACAAGCCGTCGGACGGTTGCGATCTGGATCTCGTGCCCCATCAGGCCAAGGAGCGGCCGGTGCGCGTCGCGCTGTCCAATTCCTTCGGCTTCGGCGGCACCAACGCCACGGTGATCGTCGGCGCGTTGAACTAAGCCGATCAAGGCCGGTCAGCGGTGCGCCGCCTTCTGCTCCTCGGACCACTGGTCGTCATTCTGCTCGCCGCGATCGCGCTCGGGGCGGGCTATTTCTACGTGACCGACCGCTATGAGAGCGCCGGCCCGTTGAGCGAGACACGCAGTGTCGTCCTGGCGCGTGGTGGCGGCGCGCGCGCCATCGCGGCGCAGCTGGCCAAGGAAGGCGTGATCGAGAATGAGCGCTTCTTCCTGCTCGGCCTTTGGCTCGGGGGCGAGGGCGGCGCGCTGAAGGCCGGCGAATACGAGTTCCCGTCCGGGATCAGCGCCGAGGGCGTCGTGGCGAAGCTGAGCAAGGGCGAGACGGTGATCCGGCGGATGACCTTCGCCGAGGGCTTGACCTCGGCCGAGATCGTCGCCCAGCTCGAGGCGTCGTCGAGCTTCACGGGCGAGATCACGGTGGCGGCCGAGGAAGGCGCGCTACTGCCCGAGACCTATCATTATGGCTATGGCGATCCGCGCGATTCGATTCTGACGCGGATGCGCGACGGCATGGCCGAGCTGCTCAAGGAGCTTTGGCCCAAACGCGCCAAGGACCTTCCGTTCAAGACGCCCGGGGAAGCCGTCGTGCTGGCCTCGATCGTCGAGCGCGAGACGCCGGTCGCGGCCGAGCGGCCCCTGGTCGCGCGCGTCTTCCTCAACCGTCTGAAGCTCGGCATGCCGCTGCAATCCGACCCGACCGTGATCTACGCGGTGTCGGATGGCATGGGCACGCTCGATCGGGCGTTGACGCGCGACGATCTGCGGACCGAGAGCCCGTTCAATACCTATCGCGTCAAGGGCCTTCCGCCGGGTCCGATCGCCAATCCTGGCCGGGCCTCGATCGAGGCGGCGCTCAACCCGGGCCAGACCGACGCGCTCTATTTCGTCGCCGACGGCGAGGGCGGCCACGTTTTCGCCAAGACGCTCGATGAGCATAACAAGAACGTCAAGCGCTGGCGCCAGCGCGCCTCGAACTGAGCGGCCCTTACCACTCCCTTGGCACGGCAAGACCGAGCAGTGGTTGACGCACGCGCGCGGGCAGCGCGCCGATCATCCAGGTGAGTGCGTGAAGTGGCCAAGGGAAGGCAATCACGGTCGGGTCGCGCGCCAGCCGGCGCTTGATCAGTGCGGCGGCCTGGCCTGAATCCATCGCGAAGGGTTGGAAGCTCGGTCCGCTTGCCGTCAGGCGCGAGCGGACATAGCCGGGGCAGATCACGGTGACGCCGATGCCGTGCGGCCGAAGCTCCGTCCTGAGACCTTCGCCGAAGCTCTTGACCGCCGATTTGGTCGCGGCATAGCCGGCGATGGCGGGCAGCGGCGTGTACGCGGCGAGCGAGCTCATGATCGCGATTTGGCCGCGCCGTCGTGCTTTCATCGGCGCGATGGCGGGTAGCACGGTGTTCAACACGCCGTCGAGATTGACCGCGAAGATGCGCCGGATCACCGCCTCGTCGCTCGGGCGGCCGCTGCCCTCGCTGGTGCTCGGCCCGATGCCGGCATTGGCATAAACGAGGTCAAGCGGTCGCGCCGCGTCGAGCTCGGCGAACAGCGCCGTCATGGCCGCGCGATCGGCGACGTCAACAACCCGGGCCTGCACCTCGGCCCCCCGCTCGCGGCAGCGCGTCGCGACGAGCTCGAGCCGGTTCGCATCGCGCCCGGTCAAGGCAAGGCGGGCGCCAGGACCAGCATGGGTTTCGGCGAGCGCGGCGCCGATGCCGCTCGAGGCACCCGTAATCAAAATGCTTTGCGGCGATGGTTTGGGCATGGCGCGACCGGTTGGAGGGTGTCGGAGGCCCGTATATAGTCCGGCCCGATCGTGCCCGCCACTCGGCTCATGAAAGGTTTCCCGTCCACCATGTCGATCGCCAGCATGACAGGCTTTGCGCGCGCCAGCGGCCAGGACGCGCGCTTCGCCTGGAGTTTCGAGCTGAAATGCGTCAATGGCCGGGCGCTCGATGTGCGCTGCCGGCTGCCGCCGGGGTTCGATGCGCTCGAGCCCGCTTTGCGTGCCGCGACGGCCGAGGCGATCGCGCGCGGAAACTTGAGCGTGCAGGTGCAAGTGACGCCGGCGACCGGCGCGGCGCCGGTCAGGCTCAATCGCTCGGCGCTTGACGCGCTGCTCGCGCTGGTGCGCGGGCTCGGGCCGATTGAAGGCGTGGCACCCGCGCGGCTCGATGGCCTGCTCGCGCTCAAGGGCGTGATCGAGAGTGTCGAACCCGATGAGAGCGAGGCCGCGCGCGAGCTGCGCCTAGCCGCGATGCGTGCGTCGTTCGCCGAGGCGTTGAAAGGTCTTGTCGCGGCCCGTCGCGCGGAGGGCGCCTCGCTCGCCAGGCTGCTCGAAGGCGCGCTCGACGCGATCGAAACGCTGGTGGGGCGGACCGAGGCCAGCGCCGCGCTCAGGACTGAAACGGTGCGCGAGCGCTTGAAGGCGCAGGTTCGCGCGCTGCTCGAGGCTGGCGCGCCTTTGCCCGAAGAGCGGCTTGCCCAAGAGCTCGCGCTCCTCGTGGTCAAGCTCGACGTGCGCGAGGAGATCGATCGGCTCAAGGTTCACGTCGAGGCGGCGCGCAAATTGATCAAGGATGGCGGCCCGGTCGGGCGGCGGCTCGATTTCTTGGCACAAGAGTTCAATCGCGAGGCCAACACGTTGTGCTCGAAGGCGGGCGACCCGGCGCTGACCGCGATCGGCCTCGAGCTCAAGGCGGTGATCGATCAGTTCCGCGAGCAAGTCCAGAATATCGAATAGCGTCCATGTCGGTCCGCGCTCGTCCGCCACTGTTTGGCGCCAACACTCAACCCCCTGGAAATCCAGCCTTTCCTGTCCGCCATTGTCCACTACCGTTCGCCCCAATCTTGCGCTACGGTGTTGCTGAGCGTGTAGCTAGACTGCAAAGACCTCGGATCGGGCTCACAGCGTCCAGCTACACTTTGCGGGACGGAGCAGTGCGGTTGTGGCAGACAAACTGACGGCTCTTCAGGTCGAGCGTGCCTTTCGGAAGGCGACGCCGCTGATGCTCAGCGATGGCGCCGGTCTCTACCTGCGCCGTCAGCCGGGGCAGGAACAGGCGTCATGGGTATTTCGCTATCGGCTCGGCCGGCGAACTCGCTGGCTCACCCTGGGGCAGTTTCCCGACATGGGCCTGAGCGACGCGCGCAAGCGGGCGCGGCAGGCGCGCGTCGACCTCGACGACGGCAAGGACCCGCGCCAGAGGCTTCGTGCCGAACGGCTGGCGGCCAATGAGCGGGGGTCGTTTGCCGAGCTCGCGCGAGAGTGGCTGACCGCCGAAGTGGAGGGATCGCTTAAGCATCCTGAGATTGTCCGTCGTCACGTCGAGAAGCACTTAATCCCGGCGCTTCGAAACTGCATGGCCGATGAGATCGCAGCGGTGGACATCGTGCGCGTGCTCGATCGTGTGAAAAAGGCCGCGCCGACCGTCGCAAATGATCT
>CAMDDO010000038.1 GCA_945892755.1 Rhizobium sp. Q54
CGCGCGAAGGTGCGGTCGATGAACTGGTCGACCAGCACGAAATCGCCGGGCTTGAGGTTTTCTTTCAGCGAGCCGACCGCGCTGACCGAGACGATGTCGGTCACGCCGAGCCGTTTCAGCACGTCGATATTGGCGCGGTAATTGATCTCGCCCGGCGGCAGCTTGTGGCCGCGCCCATGACGCGGCAGGAAAGCGACTTTCAGCCCGTCGAGCTCGCCGGTCAGCACCGCGTCCGAGGGCTTGCCGAACGGGCTCGCCATCTCGACCCAGCGCGTCTGGTTCAGCCCTTCGATCTGATAAAGTCCGCTGCCGCCGATGATGCCGAGCATCGGCGCTTGAGCATCGGTCATTCGTGCCCTCAACCGATGTGCTGGGCGAAGAAGGCGCGGCTGCGCTCACGTGCGAGCGTGCTCGACGCGGGGTGAAAATCCTTGCGCGCCTCGCAGTCGAAGCCATGCCCGGCTTCGTCATAAACGTAGATCGGAATCTTCGGGTGCTTGGCGCGAATGGCGTCGACATCCTTGAGCGGAATGTTGGCGTCCTTCGCGCCGAAATGGAGGATGATCGGGCAGGTGGGTTTCTCATCAACGAACTGGGTGATCTGGCCACCATAATAACCGACCGCGCAGGCCGGCTTGAACCGGCAGGCGGCGACCCACGCAAGCGAGCCGCCCCAGCAATAGCCGGTGACGCCGATCTTGCCGACACCCTTCAACGCCGCGACCGAGGCTTCGACATCCATGATCGGGCCATCCCAGCCCACGCGCGCTCGAATCTCGCGGCCCTCGGCGACGGTCTCGGCCGTATAGCCGAGTTCGATCTTTGGCTTGTCGCGATCGAACAAGGCCGGCGCCAGCGCGACATAGCCCTCGGCCGCGAAGCCGTCGCAATAGCGCCGGATGTTGTCATTGACGCCGAAAATTTCCTGAATCACGACCAGGCCGCCGCGCGGCTTTCCCTTCGGCGTCGCTTTATAGGCGTCAAAGCCATGGCCGTCCGATGCCTTGAGCCTGATCCACTCGCCCATTGTCGTCCTCCTGTCTGGCGTGTCAGCGCTTGATCGCGCCGAGCGTCAGCCCGCGCACCAAATGTTTCTGAATGAAGAAACCGATGATGACGAGCGGCAAGATCGAGACCGTGGCCAGCGCGGCCTGCATGCCATAAAGCGCGCCTTCGGTCGCGGTGAAGAATTTGCCCATTTGCACCGGAATGGTCGAGACATCGGTATAGGTAAGGATCAGCGCGAAAAGGAACTCGCTCCAGTTCAAGATCAGGATGAACAGCCCGGTCGCGATGATGCCGCCTTTGATGAGCGGTATGGTGATGCGCAAATGCGCGCCCCAGCGCGACATGCCGTCCATCATCGCGGCTTCCTCGATCTCCTTCGGCAGCTCGTCGATGAAGCTTTTCAACATCCAGGTCGAGAACGGCACGGTGACCGCCGCATAGGCAAGGATTAGCCCCCAATAGGTGTCGGTCGCGCCGACATTGCTGAACATCACGACGAACGGAATCGCGATCGCAATGGGCGGGAACATGCGCCCCGATAGGATGAAGAAGGGCGTGACATTGCCGCCGAAGCGATAGCGCGCGATCGAGAGCGCGGCCATCAGGCCGACGATGAGCGAGAGCGCGGTCGCCGCCGTCGAAATGATGATCGAGCCCCAGATCGAGTGCCAGGCCGAGTTGTTCAGAATGTCGGCGTTGGCCCCAAGCCCCGTGCCTTCCTCGGAGATCCGCTTTCCCTCGGCATCGAACTTGGCGAGCCCGCCCGCGCGTTCCAGCAGCACGGCGGGCCACAACACGGCGAGGTAATTGTCGACCGTCGCTTCATTGGAGATCCAGACCGGCGGCTGGGTGATCCACTCATTGCGCGGCTTGAACGAGGTCGAGATCATCCAGAACACGGGAAAGACCGCGAAGATCAGGGCGAGCGTCAGCCCGATTCCGTTGTACCAGGTGAATGTCTTGGGCGGCATCATGACCCTCCCCAGGGTGATGTCTTGATCTTTGCCTATACGTTAAACCGAAATAGCAGCACGTCGCCATCCTGCACGATGTAGTCGCGGCCCTCTTGGCGCATGCGGCCTTTTTCCTTGGCCGGCTGTTCGCCGCCGAGCGAAAGATAATCGGCCAGCGCGATGGTTTCGGCGCAGATGAAGCCCTTGGCGAAGTCGGTGTGGATGGCGCCCGCGGCTTCGCGCGCGGTGGCACCCTTCGGGATGGTCCAGGCGCGCGCCTCCTTGGGTCCGGCGGTGAGGAAGCGGACCAGGCCGAGGAGCCTATAGCCGGCGCGAATCACCCGGTTGAGGCCTGGCTCTTTCAGCCCGAGGCCGTCGAGGAATTCGCGCTTTTCGGCGGGCTCGGCGAGCGCCGCGATTTCGGCCTCGATCGCGGCCGAGATCACGACGAATTCGGCGCCTTCCTGCCTGGCGCGTTCCGCGACCCGGGCCGATTGCGCGTTGCCACTCTCGGCACTCGCCTCCTCGACGTTCGCGACATAGAGCACGGGCTTCGCGGTCATCAGCGGCAGGAACTGAGCCTCGGGAAGGGCGCTCTCGTGCAACGTCACCGTGCGCGCCGGTTTGCCGGCGTCGAGCGCCACTTTGATGCGCTCATAGAGACCGATCGTCGCCTTGGCGTCCTTGTCGCCGCCGCGCGCCTTCTTGGCCAGCGCATCGAGTTGGCGTTCGACGCTTTCGAGATCGGCGATCATCAACTCGGTTTCGATTAGCTCGATGTCGCGAATCGGGTCGACGCCGCCTTCGACATGGGTGACCAGCTCGTCCTCGAAACAGCGCACGACATGAATGATCGCATCGACCTCGCGGATCGTGGCGAGGAAACGATTGCCGAGGCCTTCGCCCTTGCTCGCGCCACGCACCAGGCCGGCAATGTCGACGACTTCGAGGAAGGTCGGCACCACCGTGGCGGATTTCGCCAATTTGGCGATCGCCTCGAGGTCTTCATCGGGCACGGGAACGCGCCCGACATTGGGCTCGATGGTGCAGAACGGATAGTTCGCGACCGCGGCCTGCGCTGCGCTCGTCAACGCGTTGAAGAGGGTCGACTTGCCGACATTGGGCAAGCCGACGATACCGCATTTGAAGCCCATGGGGGGTCTCGGTCCGATTCAGTTATCGTTCGGCTTGGCGCGCCCGGCGGCCGCGCCGGCCTCCGTCTCCCCAGGCTTCTGCTTGGCGGGGCGCTCGGGGGCAAGGCGATGAGCGACGCGGCTCATATAAGCGCCGCCATCGCCCTTGAGCAGGAGCGGCGCCTCAAGCGCGAGCGCCTCGATCAGCGGTTCGAGCCACGCGCGGTCCTCGACCCAGAAATCGGACAACACATAGTGGCTGACCAGGTCTCGATCGCCTGGATGGCCGATGCCGAGCCGGACGCGCCAGAACGCATCGCCGACATGCGCCTCGATGCTGCGCAAGCCGTTGTGACCCGCCGTGCCGCCGCCGAGCTTCACCCTGAGCTTGCCGGGCGCGAGATCGAGCTCATCGTGGAAAACGTAAACCTGCGCGGGTTCGAGCTTGTGGAAATGCATGAGGGCGCCGACCGCTTGGCCCGATTCGTTCATGAACGTGACCGGCTTGACCAGCAGCACGGGGTCGCCCTCGAGCGCACCCTCGGCGAGCTCGGCCGAGAATTTGGTACGCGCGCGCCACGGACCAAAGCCGTGCCGCGCGGCGATCGCGTCGACCACCATGAAGCCGATATTGTGACGCTGGCGCGCGTAGCGCGGCCCGGGATTGCCGAGCCCGACCAGGAGTCGCATGGCGGGCGGACCGGGGATAGGCGGTCGGTGCTACTTCTTGTCGCCTTTGCCACCGCCCTTGGCGTCGCCGCCTTTGGCAGGCTCGGCCTTGCCCTTGGCGGCCTCGCCACCCTTGGCGGCACCAGGGCCGGCTCCGGCGCCGGGTCCCTTGGCGCCTTCGGCGCCGCCCGGTGCTGCGGCAGCGGCATCGGCCGCCGCGCCTTCGGCGGTTGCCTCGGCCGTGGTCTTTTCTTCTTCGGCCATCGTGGTCGGCGCCGCGACCGTGGCGACGGTGAAATCGCGATCACGAATGACCGGGGTCACGCCCTCGGGCAGTTTGAACGCGCTGATGTGGATGCTGTCGCCGATTTCGCGGCCGTCGAGACTGACCGAGATCGAATCCGGAATGGCATCGACCGGGCACAGCAATTCGACCGTGTGGCGCACGATGTTCAAGACGCCGCCGAGTTTCAGGCCGGGCGATTTGTCCTGATCGAGGAAGCGCACCGCGACATGCACCGCGACGCGCGAGCCCTTCACATAGCGCATGAAATCGATATGGATCGGCCGGTCGGTGACTGGGTCGAGTTGCACCTCGCGCGGCAACACGCGAAGCGCTCCGTCCGGCAAGGCGAGATCGTAAAGGTGGGTGAAGAAGCCGGGCTTCTGGTGCTCCAGGTTGACTTCCTTCAAGGGCACCGCGACTTGGAGCGGGGTGTCGCTGCCGCCATAGACGATGCCAGGGATCTTGCCGTCGCGTCTGAGCGCGCGCGCGCCGCCCTTGCCGCTGCGGTCACGCTTCGAGGCGGGGAGCGAAAAGACTTGTGCCATGGTCGTCGTCTCCAGCTTGGCGCGCCCTAGTCTCGGCGGGTCGCGGCGAATGTCAATCGAACAGGGTCGAAACCGAGGATTCGGTGCTGATGCGCCGAATCGCCTCGGCCAGTAGCGGCGCGATCGAAAGCACGCGGATGTTCTCGGAGACCCGCACAGCCTCGGTCGGCGCAATCGTGTTGGTCACCACCAGGGATTTGATCGAGGAGGCCGCGACGCGCGCCGCGGCACCGCCCGAAAGCACGGCATGGGTGACATAGGCGTGGACCTCGGCGGCGCCGCTCTGCACCAGGGCCTGGGCCGCGTTGCACAGCGTGCCGGCGGAATCGACGATATCGTCGATCATGATGCAGCGCCGGCCCTCGACATCGCCGATGATGTTCATGACCTCGGAGAGGCCCGCACGCTCGCGCCTCTTGTCGACGATCGCCAGGTCGGCGTTCAGCCGGTTCGCGATATTGCGCGCGCGCACCACGCCGCCGACGTCGGGCGAGACCACCATCAAGCTGTTGTCGTTGTTGAAGCGGGTGCGGATGTTTTCGATCATCACCGGCGCGGCGAACAGATTGTCGAGCGGGATATCGAAGAAGCCTTGAATCTGACCGGCGTGGAGATCGACGGTAAGCACGCGGTTGGCACCCGCGGCGGTGATCAGATTGGCGACCAGCTTGGCCGAGATCGGCGTGCGCGGGGCGGATTTACGATCCTGCCTGGCATAACCGAAATAGGGCATCACCGCGGTCACGCGCCGGGCCGAGGAACGCCTGAGCGCGTCCAGGCAGACCAAGAGCTCCATCAGATTGTCATTGGCCGGATAGCCGGTGCCTTGGAGCACGAAGACGTCTTCGCCGCGCACGTTCTCTTGGATTTCGACGAACACTTCCATGTCCGAGAAGCGGCGCACGCTGGCGCGCGTCAACGGCGTGTTGAGCGCCGCCGCAACGGCCTCGGCGAGCGGCCGGTTGCTGTTACCGGACAGAACTTTCATCGAAAATCGTCCTCGGTGGAATGCCGCCGCGATGGCCGCCACGACCACGCGGTCTAGGCCCTGGAACGCGCGGAGGGGGCCCTTTCGGCGCGGCGGAATGTAACAGGGAGGTCATGCCCTGTAAATCGTTTTGCGGTGCGAAAGAACGCCACCCGGTGCACCGTTAAACGTTAAATTTCAATATCTTAAGCAGGCAGCTAGAAGATCACGCAGGCCGCCACGAGGCCGAGCACGAGGACCATGAGGAAGATGATCATGTGAGGCATGGCACCGCATCATACGAAATATGCGGGCGTTCGCCGAGCGCTCTCGACAGGCGCTGGCCGGCTCAGCAGGATGGCGTGGCGGCCGGCCGGCGCCGGAAGTGCGCACAACGAACGCGTCCCACAGGGAGGAAAGACCATGACGTTCCAACGGATCAACCCCGCCGATGTCGCCGAGCCGATGGGCGGCGTCTATAGCCACGGCATCGTCGTGCCCCCCGGCGCCGCGCTGCTGTTCACGGCCGGCCAGGTCGGCGTGAAGAAGGACGGCAGCATCCCGCCTGACATGGCCGATCAGGCCAAGGTGGTGTGGGACAACCTGGTCGCGATCCTGCGCGATGCCGGCATGGGCGTGACGGATATCGTCAAGATGACCGCGTTCGTGGTCGGCAAGGACAACTTCCCGAAATACGCCGAGGTCAGGAAGCAATATCTCGCCGGCCACCGCGCCGCTTCGACCGCCTATTTCGTGCCTGCGTTGGTGCGCCCCGAAATGTTGATCGAGGTCGAGATCATCGCGGCGAAGAAGCCCTAGGGGCGACGACACCGGGCTTGTCAGTCTGTACCATAAATGGTACGAGAGGCGTTGACGGCGAGGTAAGCGGCGCACGGCGCCGTACGGGGTTCATGAGTGCATATCAAGCGGGTTCCGGCACTCTTCTATCGAACCGAGAGCGGCAATGAGCCGGTCCGAGATTGGCTCAAGTCGCTTTCGGCCGAAGATCGGCGGCGCATCGGAGAAGACATCAAGACCGTGGAATACGGCTGGCCGCTAGGGATGCCGGCGTGTCGCCCGCTCGGCGCCGGGTTGCATGAGATACGGACCGACTTGGCGAATAATCGGACGGCGCGAGTCTTGTTCTACGTCGATCGTCTCCAACGCCTCGTTTTGCTGCACGGCTTTATCAAGAAGACACGGAAAACGCCGCAAGAAGACCTGGATTTGACGAAAATGAACAAGCGGAAGCATGAACGGAGTCGTGAATAATGACGAGACGCAAGCAACCCGGCGCTGCGCATACCGGCTCGAGCCTCGATAGCCTGCTTGAAGAGGACGGCATCCTGCATGAGGTCGAGGCGGTCGCCATCAAACGCGTCATCGCTTGGCAGCTCGCCCAATCGATGAAAGCGCGGCGCATATCAAAGGCCGCGATGGCCGTTCGCATGGGCACCAGCCGATCGCAGCTCGATCGGCTGCTCGACCCCGCCAGCGGCTCGGTCAACCTCGCGACGATCGCCCGCGCGGCGCGTGCACTCGGCCTGGAATTGAAGATCGAGTTGATCGAGCCGTCGCGCCGGCGCGCGGCCTAGGCCGCTTTCAACGCCGGCGCGCCTGGGCCGGCCTTGTCTCCTCGCCGACGAGCGCGAGCAGAAGCGCGGAAGCGATCATGGCGCCTGCGACCAGCCAGAACGCGTTGTCGAGATTGCCGCTCAGTTCGGCGACCAGGCCGAGCGCCAGCGCGCCGAAGCCATAGCCGAGGTCGCGCCAGAAGCGATAGATGCCGAGCGCCGAGCCGCGCCATTCGGGCGGCGCGAGGTCGGCGACCGAGGCGCCGAGGGTGGGATAAAGCAGCGCCATGCCGAGCCCGCTGAGCGCGGCCGAGGCGCTCCACCAGGCCATGCCGTCACCATGCGGCATGGCGCCGACGCCCACGCCGCACAGCACCATGCCGGCGATGATCGGTGCGCGCCGACCGATCCGGTCGGAGAGCGGCCCGGTCCAGACCTGCGAGATACCCCAGACCAAGCCGTAGATCGCGACCACCCAGCCGATCGCGCCAAGCCCGAGGCCCGCGCGGTAGAGATAGACCGGGTAGAACGCCCAGACGATCGCGTCCGCGAACTTCTCGAACAGGCCGGCTTGGCACAGCGCGAAGAGCCGCTTGTCGCGCCAGCTGACAACGGCGAAAACCTCGAGTGTGCCGGGCCTGGCGCTCCGCGCCACGGCATAGCGCGTGCCGGCGGGCGCGCCAGCGGCGGCAAGGCGGGCGCCCTCGGCTTTGGCCCAGGGCAAGGTCTCGCGTCCCCAGAGGAAAACGAGCGCGAGCGCGGCGAGGATCGCCGACATGCCGAAGATGAAGAGGCCGAGGCGCGGCCCGAGCGCGCCGGCCAGATAGCCGGTGACGACCGCGGCGATCGCGACTGCGGCGTAGCCGGAGAATTCGTTGAGGCCGTTGACCAGACCCTTCTGGTCTGGCCGGGTCAAATCGAGCTTGGCGGTCAGGGTCATCGACCAGGTCAGCCCTTGATTGACGCCGAGCAGCACGGTCGCGGCGACGATCCAATCCCAGCTTGGGCCGAACAGGATGAGCAGCGGGATCGGCAGCGCGATGAGCCAGCCGATGAGGAGGACGCGCGCGCGACCGAGCCGCTCGGAGAGCCGGCCCGCGACAAAGTTCATGGCGCCCTTCACGAAGCCGAAGGCAATCACGAACGTCATGAGCAGCGTGAACGAGCCCTTCGGCACGCCGAACTCGGATTCGGCGAGCGCGGGCACCACGGTCCGCGTCATGCCGACCGTAGCACCCACCAGCGCGACCTGGATCAGCATGTGGAGAAATTGCGAGAGATTGGCGCGTACGCCGTGGCTCAGTTCGCCCGGCGCCACGGTGGGATCGCTTGGGCCGTTCCGCACGGTGGATCCCTTCTGCGCTCGCGTTATGTTGCAGGCGCGCCGGGATAACACCCCGCTTCGATCGCGCGGCGTTTGACCAGGGCATAGACCGCGTCGATGGTCGGCGTCTCGATGCCGACCAGACGACCGAGCTCCGCGACCGCGAGCACGAGCGCATCGATCTCCATCGGGCGGCCGAGCGTCAAATCCTGCAACATCGAGGTCTTGTGCGCGCCGACCTCTTCCGCGCCCTTGATGCGTTGGTCGACACCGATCGGGAATTTGACGCCTAGCGACTCGGCGACGCGCTGGCCTTCGACCATCATGGCGCGCGCGACGCCCCGTGTGGCGGGGTCGCGCGCGATGTCTTCAAGCGTCGCGCCGGTCAACGCGCTGATCGGGTTGAAGGCCAGATTGCCCCAGAGCTTGACCCAGATGTCGGTGCGAATGTCGGGACGGACCGGTGATTTGAAACCCGCCGCGATGAGCGCCTTGGAGAGCGTTTCGGTGCGAGCCGAGCGCGTACCGTCGGGCTCGCCGATCGGAAGGCGGTTGCTCGAGAGGTGCGGCTGCACCTCGACCACGCCGGGCGCGACGATCTCGGCGGCCGGATAGATCACGCAGCCGATCGCGCGCGCGGGGCCGATCTTGCTCCACTGCACATCATCGGGGTCGACCGCGCGAACGCGCTTGTTCTCGTGCGCACCTTTCAGGCCGTAGAAATACCACCAGGGAATGCCATTGACCGCGGTCACCACCGCTGTCTCGGGGCCCAAAAGCGGCTGCATCTTCTCGCAGATCGCCGGCACCGAATGGGCCTTCAGCGTGATGATGACGAAATCCTGCGGGCCAAGTTCCGCGGGATCGTCGGTGCAGCGCGGATGCGCCTGCTTTTCCTCGGTCCCGACGCGAAGCCGTGCGCCATCGCGCTTCATCGCGGCCAGATGCGGCCCACGGCCGATCAGCGAAACGTCCACGCCGCCCAGCGCGAGTTCGATGCCGAGATAGGCCCCGATCGCGCCCGCGCCGTAGATCGCGAGCTTCATTTGCCGAGGCCGAGCTTCTCCGCGAGCCCGATGCGCTGAAGCTTGCCGGTCGCGCCTTTCGGGATCTCGTCGAGGATGAGGATTTGGCGCGGCACCTTGAAATCGGCCAAATGCTTCGCCGCGAAGTTGCGGATTTCGCGGTCTGTCGCGCTGGCGCCTTCGCGCAGCACGATCGCGGCGGCGACATCCTCGCCGAGCTTGTCATGCGGCACGGCAAAGGCGACGGCCTGCGCGACCGCCGGATGGGTCATCAAAATGTCGTCGACCTCGCGTGGTGAAATCTTCTCGCCGCCGCGATTGATGATCTCCTTCAGGCGCCCGGTCAGTGTCAAGGATCCTTCGCTGTCCATCACGCCTTGGTCGCCGGTGCGGAACCAACCATTGGTGAAGGCGCTGGCATTGGCGGCCGGGTTGTTCTCATAGCCTTTCGTGACGTTCTCGCCGCGAATCACGATCTCGCCGGTCTCGCCGGCGGCGAGAAGATTGCCCGCCATGTCCATGATCGCGACCTCGGGTCCAGCTGCGATGCCGACGCAACCGGCGCGGCGCGCTTTGGGCGGCAGCGGGTTGCTGGTCATTTGGTGCGACGCTTCGGTCATGCCATAGGATTCGAGCACCGGCGCGTTGAACGCCGCCTCGAGTTCGCCCATCACCGGGGCGGGAAGGGATGATGATGACGAGCGGATCAGCTTGAGCGGCACCCGCTTGATGACGTCTTCGTTGCGGCTGGCGCGGGCGAGAATGGTTTGGTGCATGGTCGGCACGGCGGTGTACCAGCTGGGCTTGGCCTCCTCCATCCAGGCGAAGAATTTGAGCGCGTTGAAGCCTGGCGTGCAAATCACCGAGGCACCGGCATAGAGCGATGAGAGCACCGCCGCGATCAAGCCGTGAATATGGAACAACGGCATGATGTTGAGGCAGCGATCGTCCGCACCAAGCTTGATCCAGGTCGAGATGTTGCGCGCCGAAGCCGTCACATTGCGCTGAGTCAGCGGTACAATCTTCGGTCGCGACGTCGTACCCGAGGTGTGCAGAACGAGCGCGATATCATCGGGGCCGGCCGCACCCGGCCTTGACGCGGCGCCGTTCGCGCGCGTCTCCAGGTCGAACAGCCCGGCAGCCTCGTTCAGGCGCGGGCTGAGCGGTATGAGCGTGATTCCGAGCTTGCGCGCCACGTCGATCGCGGGCGAGGGAACACCCGCCTGCACGATCAGCGCCTTGGCTTGGAGATCGGAGAGATAGAACTCGAACTCATCGGCGCGATAGGCCGGGTTCAAGGGCGCGGCGGTCGCGCCAGCCGCGACCGCGATGAAGGCGGCCGCCATCTCGGGTCCATTGGGCAAGACGATCGCGATGCGGTCATCGCGGCCGATGCCCGATTTGTTCAACGTCTCGACAGTCCGCGCGACGAAGCGTTCGAGCGCACCGAACGAAAGCGCTGGCCGTTCCGGCGCGCCAATCGCGTCGCCGGTTCGCGACAGGCCCACGAGCATGTCCTGCAGAGTCCTAGCCTCGGCCATGACGAACCGATCCCCATCCCGAAATCACAGGTGGCGCGCACACTATCGAATGAGCACGGATCGGGAAACCGGATTGGCGACCGCCGCTCAGGCGGCGGCGGCGGTGATCATGCCGTCAAAGACGAACATCAGCTCGGCGCGGCGGCTCCAGGCCTGAACTTCTTCGTAGCGGTCGACCGGGCTGTGGCGGAACGAGGTCTGGCTGCGGCCGGCGGCGACCGGGTCGCGCGGCGTCGCGTTCTGGCCGGCGAGCTGCGCCATGAAGGGCGTTGAATCGAGCCCAAGCCAGCCGAACGGCCCACGCTTGGCCGGCGTGGCATCGAGGGACGCCGGGGTGAATTGGCGGTCACTCGAATCGCCCTCGGACGCGGTGTCGGAGCCAATAACGACGTAGCGCACGGCGGCACCAGCCTGATCGCGGCGGACCCGCGTGTCACGCTCGACGGCCTCAACCGGCTGTGGGCGTCGGCCGGCGGCTTCGCCATTGGGCCCGTGGACGCCAACCACTGCCGCCTGGGGCGGTGGTGGCGCGTCGAGCAACATCGAGCGTGAAACCAGACTGATCATGCGTGCACTGACGCTCTTAATACGCCCCGGTACCTTACCAAATGTCTGATCGCGGGACGCCGATTTCAACCTAAATATTTGTTATGGTTAATTATTTGGCGAGAGATCCGGCCCCGTCCGCGCTTCCTCCGCTGAATTGATTCGCGATCAGATAAAGTTTCGCCTGGGCGGGCCATGACGCTCGGTTTCGCATTGTGCGAGTTAACGAACGTTACAGCTATTCCTGGCTAAGTGTGCCGCCACGTTGGAACCAAACCAGAGCATGAATCGTGCCCTCGGAACTCCGGCAGGTCCGCTTTTCGCCTGATGAGATCATCACGGCGCTCGTGATCTTGACCGGCGAAACCGGCTTTCTGCCGCGCGGTCGGATCACCAATTTGACGGTGATGCAGGACGGCGAGGCGATCTCCGCTCGGGTTTCAATCATGTCCAAATCCGGATTGAAGAAGATCGAGAAAGAAGTCTCGGCCGAAACATTGGCCGCTGCGCTGATCCGTCTGTGTCAGGCCGAAGGCATCCCGCTGGCACGCACGGCGCAAAAAAGCCTGGCGCGCTGGAGCGACGGGTTGGCGTTTAATCTGGCCCTGCATGGACCGCAATCAAAGCTGTCCTCGGCGCTCAGTCTTGAAGCCATCGAGGCCAATGCGCGGGCGGCCTTTTGAGCCGTCGAGTGGGTAACAACCCTGTCATGGTTGTCGCGCGCTAACCACGTCGCTTCAAGTTTTGTTTATTCCGCGACCGTAGTTTGGGTACGCATGGTTGGTCAGGCAGGAACGATGTTCCGGCCGGCCGAGCGTGCGAGGCGGGGGAAACACGTTTGCTATGGCAGGGCCACGTAGGCCCGCAGGTAGGTTTCATGAGCGCGCTCAAGCCTGAACTCGACGGGCTGCACGCGGCAATCTCCGCCTCCGGCGATGTCGCCTATGAATGGGATGTCCGGGACGGGCAGATCCATTGGCATGGCGACGTAGGCGGCTTGCTGCGCTTGAGATCCGCGCAGGATGTCGCCCATGCCGAGCGTTTTCTCGCCCGTGTCGAGGCCGATGGCGCGGCCGATCTGCGCCGGTCTCATGCCGAGGGCGCCAAAACCGGCGCGCGCTTCGCGTGTTCCTATCAGATCCGGCGCGGCGACGACACGCTGACCTGGATCGAAGATCGCGGGCTGCTGGAACTTGGCACTTCCGGCGAGCCCAGCCGAATTGCCGGCGTCCTCCGCTGCATCGACGCCAGCAGGGAAGCGGCGGCGCGGGCCGAGCGCCATACCGGGTTCGACGAGTTGACCGGACACTATAGTCGCGGCCGACTGCGCGAAGCACTCGAACATGCGCTGACTTACAGCGTTCGCTACAACGCGCCCGGCGTCTATCTACAGATTGGCATCGATAACCTTGCGCTGATCCACGACACTTATGGCCGCGAAGTTGCCGAAAGGGTCGTGATCGCGGTCAGTCGGGAGCTCGATCGCTCGCTCCGCGCCAGCGACGTGATCGGCCGCACCGCCCAGGAGCAATTCGGCGTGATCTTGAGCGGCTGCCCGAGCGCCGACATTTCGGTGACGGCCGAAAAGGTCTTGAACGCCGTCCAGCAGGCCTCGGTGATGAGCGAGAAGGGCTATTTGCCGGTCACCGCCTCGGTTGGCGCGGTGGCGTTTCCCGACTCAGTTCGCACTGCGCACGATGCCATGGCGAAGGCCGCGCTCGCGCTCGAGCAGGCGCGCCGCTCGGGCAATAATTGCTACAATCTCTACAATCTGTCGGCCGAGCAGCTTTCGACGCTTCGCAGCAATCTCGCCGTCACGGAGCTGGTGCAAACCGCGCTCCGCAACAAGCAGGTCTGCTTGCACTTCCAGCCCATGGTCGATGCCAGAAGCCACAAGCCGGCCTACTACGAATGTCTGATTCGCATCTATGACGATGAAGGCAATGTGTTGCCAGCCGGCAGCTTCCTGCCGATCGCGGAGAAAATGGGCCTGGTGCGCTCGATCGACCGTACCGTGCTCGAATTGGTGCTGAACGAGCTTGAGGGCGATCCCGACGTCAAGCTCGCCATGAACATTTCGGCGCTGTCCACGACCGACCCGTCATGGCTGAGATTGCTGACCGCTCACGTCAAGACCAAGCCCGAGCTCGCGCGCCGGCTGATGGTCGAGATCACCGAGACGACGGTGTTGCAGGACATCAAGGAGACCATCCGCTTCGTCGCCGCACTCAAGGAGATGGGCGTGCTCGTCGCGCTCGATGATTTTGGAGCGGGCTACACCTCGTTCCGCCATTTGCAGGAGCTCGGCATCGATACCGTCAAGATCGATGGCTCGTTCGTCAAAACGCTCGCCGAAAAGCCGAACTCGCGCCTGTTCGTCCGCACGCTGCAGTCGTTCGCCGACGGCCTCGGCCTGAGAACGGTCGCCGAATATGTCGAGACCGCGGAGATCGCCGAAATTCTCAAGGACTACGGCATCGGTTATCTGCAGGGCTGGCATTTCGGCCGGCCGACGCCGGAACGGTCTTGGCTTATCCCTGGGAATGCCGACCGCGTGCTGCCAGCCGATCGCCTGCCTGGGCTCGACGGTGGCGGCCCGGCCGGTCGCGACCCTGCGGTCCCGCCGGCGATCGCCGCCATGGTGGCGGGCATCCTCCGACCCATGGGCGCGCACTAGGGTTCATCACAGGTTCGGCGCGGGACGGCCCCGAGATCGATAGAACGCCCGCCTCGCAGTCCTCTCTTGCGCTCGAACGCTCGCCGTCGTCACATCTTGCCATTCCACGAATGGGAGAACGACGATGAGCAACCGAGACCTCGTCGAACGGGTGGATGCCGTCGTCATTGGGGCCGGCATCATGGGCGCAAGCATCGCCTATCAATTGGCCCG
Organism: Rhizobium sp. Q54; assembly: GCA_945892755.1. Classification (GTDB taxonomy): domain Bacteria; phylum Pseudomonadota; class Alphaproteobacteria; order UBA828; family UBA828; genus SHWC01. Next base: position 14,462 of record CAMDDO010000038.1, read on the forward strand.
TGCGGGCAAACATAAGATCGTTCTGATCGACGAGCGCGCGCCAGTCGGCGGCATGTCGGGGCGCACCTTCGGCCAGGTCCGCCAGCATTATTCCAACGAAATCCTGATCAAGCTCGCGATCCGTGGTTTCGAGGTGCTGGCCAATTGGCGGCGCGAGGTCGGCTGTGGCGATTCAGGCTATGCCCGGCTTGGCTATTTGTTGCTCGTGGTCAAAGCCCAGCTCGAGGCGTGCAAGCGCAATGTCGCGCTCGGCCAAAGCCTCGGCGTCGATACGCGCTTGGTCGGGCCGGATGAGATCAAGCGTATCGAACCCTTGCTGGTCACCGACGATTTGGCCGGCGGCGCCTATGAGCCGAATGGCGGCTATATCGACGTCACGCGCATGATTCTCTCATGGCTCAGCGCCGCACAGGCGATCGGGCTCAGGCTGATGACCGGAATCAAGGTCGATGCCATCGCGACGAGGGGCGGAAAAGTCGTTGGCGTCGAGACCGCGGTGGGCCGCATCGAGGCGCCGACAGTCGTGGTCGCGACCAACGCCTGGGCGCGCGATTTGCTTTCGCCGATTGGGGTCGAGGTGCCGATCAAGCGGATGCGGCTCGACATGGCGATTCTGCGCCAAGGCCTCGGCCGGCCTCAGGTGCGCACCTGCATCACCGACGGCAATTCGAACGTCGTGCTGCGCCCTGATCTCGGGCCCTATGCCTGGGTCGTGGCCTATCCGCCGACCATGCCCGAGGTCATCGATCCGCTTGGCGACGCGCCGGCCGATGAGGTCGCCCAGCACAAGCAGCGCATGGACAAGGCGTTCGCCGCGCGCCTGCCCGACTATGTCGGCGCCGAGGTGGTGCGCTCGGTCTCGGGAGTCTATGACGTGACGCCCGACTTCCACCCGATCCTTGGTTGGGCGGGAGTTCTGGAAGGGCTTTGCCTCGCGATCGGTTTCTCGGGCCACGGCCTCAAGCTTGCGCCCGCGATCGGCGAGGTCATCGCGGCCACGGTGTTGGGCAAGGAGCCAGCCTTCGACATCGCGCCGCTCCGGCTGTCGCGCTTCGCCGAAGGCAAGCCGATGTACTTGGCCTATGGACCGTCAGCGCGGGCATAACAAACCACCCTTCCCCCTCTGGCGGAGGGGGAAGGGCATGGGATGGGGGTGGCGACGGGCCATCATGCGTTTCGCTTGGATTGCCGTGGCCACGGACTTGCTCCTCGTGTCCACCGCGTCCGCCCAACTCTCCGACCCGCCCAAGGCCGATGAATGCGAGGCCTATTATCGCTTCGAGCTGCAGGTGATCGAGGAGCAGCGCCATTACCTTAACCAGGCCGCGATCAAGGCGGTCGAGGCGAAGCAGCCGGCACCCGATGAAAAGCCGCGCTTGATCGAGCAGGCCCGTGCCGAGACCGACGAGCGATTCACCGTCGACTATGACGCGGCGAAAAGATCGCGCGACAGGTGCTTGAAACGGGCGAAGTGATGCACTCTCCTACCACTTCGAATGCTTGTATCGCTGCGGCCAATCGACGCCCTGCCAGGTCTTGGTCTCGAGCGGTTTGACAAAGATCAGCCAGCGCGGCTCGCCCATGGTCGGCTCGATGTAATCGGGCCCATGCGGCCCTAAATAGCGGCGCGACATGCTGCGCGCGATCTCGACCCATTTGCCGCCGATATTGGGCTCCTCGACGATCTTCGCCTCGCCCTTGACCATGACCTTCCGCATGCCGTCCCACTCATCGATGCAGAGCGAGGCACGCGAATCCTTCTTGAGAAAACCGGCCCAGCCGGCGCGGGCGCGCGGCACGAAATAATAGCCGCCATCCTGATATTCGTGCCAGACCGGCACGACATAGGGCCAACCCTTGTCGTCAAGGCAGCCGAGTCGGCAGAGCGTCGCGCCAGCGACGAATTTCTCCATTTCGGCCGGGCTCATTTTGCCGACTTTACCGCGCCATTCTTCTTTCTCCGCCATGATCGCCTCCCCGGTGCGATGTCGTGCCCCGGCTCCAGCATAGCCCGGCCACAAGCCCAGGCGTCAACGCCCTGAAAAGGATCGCGTGATAGAGTGCGCGCCAAGGACAAAGGGGATCGGATGGCGCTCGATCATTGGCAAAGCTACCACGAGAAATGGTCGCGGCTTCGGCCGCCGCTGCGGCCGGATGCGGACGTGGTCGAGGCCTTCCGCACGGCCGTCGGCGCGGGCATCCACACGGCACTGCTGCTCGGCGTGACGCCGGAGCTGGCCGATATCGCGCCCGACCTGATTGCGATCGACAGCAGCCAACCGATGATCGATCACATTTGGCCGGGCAACACGGCGCGCCGCCGGGCGCGGCGCGGCGACTGGTACGCACTGGATTTCGTCGATGGCTCGTTCGACGCCGCGCTCGGCGATGGCGTGCTCACCTTTCCGCACTACCCCGACCGTACGCGTGTCCTGCTGCGCGAGATCCGGCGCGTGCTGCGTCCGGGCGGACGCTTCGTTTGTCGGCTCTTCGCGGCGCCCGAAGACGCCGAGCCGCTCGAGCGCTTGCGCGATGACGCCTTTCGCGGCGCGATCGGCAATTTCCACGCGCTCAAATGGCACGTCGCCATGGCCTTGGTGCGCGCGAGCGGTGAGCCCAATATCGCGGTCGAACGCATCCGCGACACGGTCATGCACCTGTTCCCCGACCGCGACGCCCTGGCCCGCTCGACCGGCTGGGCGCGCGCGGATATTGATACGATCGACGTCTATGACGGCTCCGCCGAGGTCTACGCGTTTCCGACGCGCGCGCAGTATCTTGCGATTTCGCGCGATGAGTTCGCGACTGTCCATTTCATCGAGGCGGGCCGTTACCCGCTTGCGGAACGCTGTCCGCTCCTGGTGCTCGAGGCGCGTCGTTGAGACCGATCGATCGCACGCTGCTCGGTATGCGCGGCAGCGTGCCGGGCATCGCTTGGCCGCCTCTGCACGGCGGCACGCGCGCCTCGCTCGCGTCGCTCCTGTTCCAGCTCGACGCCACGCAGTGGCTCGCGCCCGAGGAAATCGAGCGCGGCCAATTCGCCCAGCTCAAGCTGCTGGCGGTCCATCTGGACGCGCATTCGCCCCATTTCCGCGCGCGTCTGAAGGCTGCCGGGTTGCAGCCGTCGGAGCTCGCTTCGCCGGAAGCCCTGCGAGCGCTGGCACCGCTGACCCGGCGCGATCTTCAAGCCGCGGGGCGGAGCCTCTTCTGCACCGCGGTGCCGAAGGGCCATTTTCCTCTCGGCGAGGTCAAGACCTCGGGCTCGACCGGCGAGCCGGTCGTGGTCAAGCGCAGCGCGGTCACGCATTTATTTTGGATGGCCCTGACTCTGCGCGACCATTTCTGGCATTGCCGCAATTTCACGCTCGGATTGTCGGCGATCCGCGCAACGGTGCCCGAGCATAGGGAAAGCGAAGGGTGGGGCGCGCCGTTCGATCTGCTCTATGCCACCGGCCGTGGCCAGCACATCCCGATCACCACGCCGATCGCGCAACAGGTCGGGCTGCTCAAATCGTTTCGGCCGGGCTTGCTATTGATCTATCCGAGCAATCTCGCCGCGCTCGCGAACGCGTTTGGCCAAGCGGGCGAGCGGCTCGATGGGCTTTCGCATATCCGAACCATCGGCGAAACCTTGTCGCCCGCCGTGCGCGCGCTTGCCGAGACGATTTTCGGCGCTCCGGTCGAAGACGTCTATTCCTCGCAGGAGCTTGGCAGCATCGCGATCCAGTGTCCGGAAAGCGGGCTCTACCATGCCATGGCCGAGAGCTTGATCGTCGAGGTGCTCGATGATCGCGGCGCGCCTTGTGCCGTTGGCGGTGTCGGGCGCCTCGTTGTAACCGACCTCCACAATTTCGCGACGCCGCTGGTTCGCTACGACCTCGGGGATTATGCCGAAGTCGCGGGTCGGTGCCCGTGCGGGCGCGGTCTGCCGGCGCTCAAGCGCGTCCTCGGGCGCGAGCGTAATCTCATCCTGATGCCGGATGGCACGCGTCATTGGCCGCTCGTCGGCTTTGCCGAGTTCCGCTCCGTCGCGCCGGTCGTGCAATATCAGATGATCCAAGAGGCCCGCGAGGGGATCGAGGTCAGATTGGTGACGGAGCGCGCTCTGACTCATGGCGAAGAAGACGCTCTGCGCCGCGTCATTCAGGCCGCGCTGGGCCACCCTTTCGCACTCCGCTTCAGTTATTACGCGGACAGAATTCCCTCCGGCCCGAACGGCAAATTCGAGGAATTCGTTTGTCGCGTCGACCAAGAGCCTACGGTCTAAGCACCAGTCTCCCGAACACCGCGCGGCTCTCGAGCAGCGCCTGTGCCTTGGCGGCGTCCTTGAGCGCGAAACGCTCGTGAATGATCGGTTTCAACCTGCCCTCGGCGGCAAGCTGGAGCACCTGCGCGGCGATCGCCTTGGTCGAGCGGCCGCAGCCATGGATCGAGACGTGCTTGCGGAATAGTTCGATGAAATCGATCTCGACAAGCTCGCCGCCATGGGCGCCGACCGTGACCAGGCGACCGCCGGGCGCGAGGGCATGGATCGATTGCTTGAGCGTCTCTCCGCCGACCATGTCGAGCGCGCAATCGACGCCGCGCCCGCCGGTCAACTTGAGCACTTCATCGCCGATCTTTTTCGTCGTGTAATTGATGCCCTGATCGGCGCCGAGCGTCTTGGCCTTGGCGATCTTGTCATCCGATCCGGCGGTGGTGATGACATGCGCGCCGGCCAATTTGGCGATTTGAATGCCGGCGGAGCCGACGCCCGAACCCGCGGCATTGACCAACACCGTCTCGCCGGCGCTGAGCTTGCCGACCGTGATCAGGGCCTCCCACGCGGTCGCGAACGGCACATAGGCCGAGACCGCCTGGTCGAAATCGAGCGCGTCGGGAATACGCACCAGATGATGCGCGCCGACCTTGAGGTACTCGGCATAACCGCCCCATTGGGTCACGCCGAGCACGTCGAATTTGAGGCAGATGTTCTCGAGGCCGCGCAGGCAATTGGCGCATGTGCCGCACGACAGAACGAAATGCGGCGCGACGCGCTCGCCGATTTTCCATTGCGTGACGCCGGGCCCAAGCTTCGCCACTTCGCCCGCCGCATCGACACCCATGACATGCGGGTATTTCGGGGTCACGCCGAACGTGCCATTGCGCAAATCGATATCGCAGTGATTGACGCCGGCCGCCCGCACGCGCACCAGCACCTCGCTTGGCCCGGGCTCGGGCGTCGAGACGTCTTCATAGCGCAGCGCCTCACCGCCGCCGGTCTTGTGCAGCACGATGGCTTTCATGCGGTCCTCTCGACTGGTGCGGGGGCTATCTTGCCCAAGCTGTTTCGCAAGCGCCGCCGAACCGGTTGCTCGACGACATAAAAGAGCACGCCGGCGCCGGCGACAACGATGACCAGCGCCGCCAGGAACGCCACCAAACGCATCGGGCCGGCCCAGCTTTGAAGGCCGATCTGCTCAAGACCATGGCGCAGGACAAATAGCAACGGGGCATGGACGATGTAGAGCGAGTACGAAATCTCGCCGAGCCAGACCACAGGGCGCGGCGAAAACACGCCGCTCATGGCTCGACCGTCGCCAGAGGCGCCGACAACCACCATGCCTAAGAGCGCGATCAGAAGGAACTCGCTACTTTGAAGCTGAGCGGCAATGACGAAACCGACCAGGCCGCCGAGGCCAATAACATCGGCGCTTCGCGACGACAGGCGGTGGGGGCCCTGGAAAAGAGCCGCCCTGCACAGGCAGGCACCACAGAGGAATTCGGCGCATACGCGGATCAAAGCCGGTGGGCCAAGCCAGGCGGTCTTGACGCGCCAGCCGGCGAACTCGAACACGATGACAAACCCGGCGAGCGCGACCAGCGCCAGCACGAGCGCGACAGGACGGGGAGCTCGGATGAGACAAAGGGCCAGCGCCGGAAACAGCAAATAGGCAAAGAGCTCGGCGCTGATTGACCAGGACGGCGAGTTCCAACCCATGGTGTCGACGGTGCCCCAGGCGTGAAGCATGAGGATATGCCAAGGCAGCTCGCTGAACGACCAGCCCTCGTCAGCCCGAAATGGCACGCCGACCGCGCGCCCGACCAAAACGAGCGCGATCAGTCCGATCAAGACCGCCGCATGAGCCGGAAACAGGCGAATGAAACGATGCCACAGGAAGATTCGAATGTTGCGGGCGTTCGGCTTTGCGATCGCCTGGAGATAGACGTGCGCAATGATGTAGCCGGAGAGAATGAAAAAGAGATCGACGCCAAGATAGCCGCGATGCAGGAAATCGACATGCGCGGAGACGTAGCTCGGAAACTTCTGATTGGTGTGCACGACGAGCACAAGGAGAGCCGCGAACGCCCTAATTCCGGTCAACGCCGGCACATAGGACGATGCTTCATGCGACGGCACGTTGTTTTGCGACCTAGTCAACTGCGCGCTGCGGTCTTGCAGACGTGCTACCGTCATGCGGTTCTCTCGATCTTCAATCCTAACTCGGCGATGGTCGCCTCGCGCATCTTGAACTTTTGGATCTTGCCGGTGACGGTCATCGGAAAGCTATCGACGAAGCGCACATAGCGCGGGACCTTGTAGTGCGCGATCTTGCCTTGGCAAAACGCCCTGATCTCTTCGGCATTGGCGCTCGCGCCCGGCTTTAGCTTGATCCAGGCGCAGAGTTCTTCGCCATATTTCAGGTCGGGCACGCCGATCACCTGCACGTCCTCGATCTTCGGGTGGCGATAGAGGAATTCCTCGATCTCGCGCGGATAGACGTTTTCGCCACCGCGAATGACCAAGTCCTTGATGCGGCCGACGATGTTGCAATAGCCCTCATTGTCGATCGTGGCGAGGTCGCCGGTGTGCATCCAGCCGGCCTTGTCGATCGCTTCGGTGGTCTTCTCGGCATCGTTCCAATAGCCGAGCATGACCGAATAGCCGCGCGTCAACAGCTCGCCCGGTTGGCCGACCGGCAATATGCGGCCCTCGGGGCCGACGATCTTCACTTCGACATGGGGATGGACGCGCCCAACGGTCGATACGCGCTTCTCCAACGGGTCGTCATGGCCCGATTGGAAGCTCACCGGGCTGGTTTCGGTCATGCCATAGGCGATGGTCACCTCTTTCATGTGCATGGCCGAGACAACCTGCTTCATCACTTCGATCGGGCAGGGCGAGCCCGCCATCGTGCCGCCACGCAGGCTCGACAGATCGAAGCTCTTGAATTCGGGCTGGCCAAGCTCGGCGATGAACATAGTCGGCACGCCATAGAGCACGGTGCAGCGCTCGGCCTCGACAGCTCTCAGCACTTCGAGCGCATCGAACCCTTCGCTCGGGTACACCATGGTTGCGCCGAATGCGATGGCCATGAGATTGCCCATCACCATGCCGAAACAGTGATAGAGCGGCACCGGAATGCACACGCGATCATTGGCGGTAAGGCGCAATTTGACGCCGTTGAAATAACCGTTGTTCAGAATGTTATGGTGGGTCAGCGTCGCGCCCTTGGGAAAGCCGGTCGTGCCGCTGGTGAATTGAATGTTGATCGCATCGTCGAACTGAAGCTGATCGGCCAGCGCCTCGAGCGCGGCGCGCTCTGTCTTGCCCGCCATCGCCGACACGTCGGCGAAGTTATGCATGCCGGGGGTCTTCTCCGACCCGATCCGGATCACGATCCTCAGATGCGGCAGCTTGGCGGCGTTCAACAGACCAGGCGGCGCGCGGTCGAGCTCGGGTGCAAGCTCATGCAGCATCGCCAAATAGTCGCTGGTCTTGAATGACGCCGCGCTGACCAGCGCTTTGCACTCGACCTTGTTGAGCGCGTACTCGAGCTCGGTCAGGCGATAGGCCGGGTTGATATTGACCAGAATAAGTCCGGCCTTGGCCGCGGCGAATTGCGTGATCGTCCACTCCGCCGTGTTGGGCGACCAAATGCCGATACGGTCGCCGGGTTCAAGCCCGAGTGCCAATAGCCCCGCCGCGAATTCATCGACCGCGCGCTTGAATGCGGAATAGCTGAGCCTGACATTCTGGTGGCGCACCACCAGCGCGTCATTGTCGGGCACGCGCGCGACGGTCGCATCGAGGCAGCGCCCGATCGTCATGCCAAGCAGCGGCACATCGCTCGCGCCATGGACATAACTATGCGTCAATCTGGTCATTGCCGTGCCTCTGGCTTGGTCGGTCGCAACAGGGCGGAGTGTCGCCGCTTTGGCCTTGCGCCATCAAGTCGCTTGGCGCGACGGCTTGACTTGCGCCCGGCGCGGTGCAACCTCGAAAGAGAGGCAAGGTCGCCACCACGGGGCTGGGAGGAGCGCCAAAATGCGTAGCCATGAGATTGCGGCGCTCGTCGCTCTTGCTGCGCTGATTGCGATCGGTTCGGCCGCGCTGGCCGAGGACCAACCCCCCCCCGCGCCGGGCACCAGCGAGCAAGACAAGGGTTTCTTCGACGAGCTGAAGGACGACATCGTCGAAGGTGCCGAATCGGTCCAACAAGAGACGGCCGCGGCCCTGCCCGACGTGCCGTCGGGCGCGGTGGTCGCGTTCAACCGCGAGAAGTGTCCGGCCGGTTGGAGCGAGTTTCCCCCGGCCGAAGGGCGCGTGATCCGCGGCACCGGCGATTCGGGCGATGGCCGGCCCGTTCGGCCGATGGAGATCGGCGAAGCCGTGCCCGCCGATCGCGGCCGAGAGGTGATGATCGGTGTGCCCTGGCTTGGGCTGCTCATTTGCGAGAAGGATTAGCGACCATGGCGAGGCCGGTTTCGCGCCTTCGTATTGGCAGGCTGATGCCCGTCGTCCTCTTGTTCACCTTCATCGTGGGGAGCGTCATGCCGAGCCACGCCGCGTCGAACAGCGCCCATGACTTCGATTTCGTTTCGATCGAAGGCGAAGCGATGAGGCTTGCCGATTTCAAGGGTAAGCCGCTCTTGATCGTCAACACAGCGTCGTTTTGCGGTTACACGCCGCAGTATGAGGGCTTGCAATCGCTCTGGCGGCGCTATCGCGACAAGGGGCTCGTGGTGATTGGCGTACCATCGAATGATTTCGGCGCGCAGGAACCGAAGGGCGAGGCCGAGATCAAGGGCTTCTGCGAACTCAATTACAACGTCGACTTTCCGCTCACCGCCAAGCAGGTGGTCAAGGGCGCGGCGGCGCATCCGTTCTATCGCTGGGCGGCCGAGGCCGGTGGCGACGGCGCGAAGCCGAAATGGAATTTCCACAAACTTCTGATCGGGCCGGACGGCGCGCTGGTTGGCGCCTACTCCACTGCGGTCGAGCCGTTGTCGGACGAGCTCATCGCGGCGGTCGAGGGACTGCTCGCGGAATAGTTTCGTCAGGCCCTACTCGAAATCGCCGCGAATTTGCTCGCGCAAGGCATCGATGGACTTGAGCCGGCCGTCCCGGTCGGCGACGTGCCAATAGGTCCAGCCATTGCAGGAGGGCGCGTTCTGCGCCTCGGCGCCGATCGAATGGATCGAGCCGACCCTGCGACCGAGCGCGAGCGAGCCGTCGGCCCTCACTTCCGCTCGCACGCGCTTCATGCGGTCATAAAGCGTTTCGCCGGGCGCGATCAGGCCGCGCTCGACCAGCGAACCGAAGGGCACGCGCGGCGCGTTGCGCTTGGAGGGCGCGCCTTGGAGCGCCGCGTCGGGTACGGGCGTCACGGCCTTGATGCGCATTTCGGCACGCCTGGCATAGGCCGGGTCGCGCTCGATGCCGATGAAGCGCCGGCCCAAACGCTTGGCCACGGCGCCGCTGGTGCCGGTGCCGAAGAAGGGGTCGAGAATCACATCCCCGGCATTGGTCGAGGCCAAGATCAGGCGGTGGAGCAGGCCTTCCGGCTTTTGCGTCGGGTGCGCCTTGTTGCCTTCCGCATCCTTCAGGCGCTCGGCGCCGGTGCAAAGCGGGAACAACCAATCGCTCCGCATTTGCAGGCCCTCATTGAGCGCCTTCATGCCGTCATAGTTGAAGGTATAGCCGGTCGAGTCTTTGTCGCGCGCGCACCAGATCAGCGTCTCATGCGCGTTGGTAAAGCGCCTGCCGCGAAAGTTAGGCATCGGGTTGGTCTTGCGCCAGACCACGTCGTTCAGCACCCAGAAGCCAAGGTCCTGCAACGCGGTGCCGATGCGGAAGATGTTGTGATAGCTGCCGATCACCCAAAGCGAGCCGGTCGGCTTCAATACCCGGCGCGCTTCTTTGAGCCAGGCGCGGGTGAAGCTGTCATAGGCGGCGAAACTGGCGAACTGGTCCCAGTCATCGTCGACCGCGTCGACCTTGGTGTTGTTGGGGCGCCAGAGCTCGCCATTGAGCTGAAGGTTATAGGGTGGATCAGCGAAGACGAGATCGACGCTGGCGTTCGCCATGGCCGCCATGGCCTCGACGCAATCGCCCACGATGACGCGGCCGGCTTCTGATCTCTGCCCCATAGGGCGCAGCATGGCGAGCCCGGAGTCTGCCGTCAACCCTCTGATTCTTAACGATTCTTAGGAACCTTGCAGGAACGCCCGAATGGGCGCGAAGGAACGCCTGTGGTACAAAGTCACGCCGTGCCGCTCAATTCCGGCTCGATGCTCGGCCGTACCGTAGCCGGCATTGCGCTCCCAGCCATAGCCTGGGCGGGCGGCTCCGAGAGTCGCCATCAGCCGGTCGCGGCTGACCTTGGCGACGATCGATGCCGCCGCTATTTCGAGCACCAAGGCATCACCCCCGATCACCGGTGTCGCGGGGCAGGGTAAATCGGGCAGGCTGTTGCCGTCGACCATCGCCCGAGACGGGACAAAGCCGAGCGCGGCGACCGCGCGCTGCATGGCGAGGTGGGTCGCCTTCAAAATATTGAGCGTGTCGATTTCATCGACACTGGCTTGGCCGATCCCGATCGAGGCGTGCGACGCAAGCGCGTTATAGATCGACTCGCGCGTGGCGGCATTGAGCTTTTTCGAATCATCGATGCGCCGCGCAACGGCCTCGGGCAGCGCGCCTTTGAGCATCACGGCGGCGGCGACCACAGGGCCGGCCCAAGGGCCTCGGCCGACCTCATCGATACCGGCGATGCGGTCATCGCTACAACCAGCGCGTTCGAGGGCGACTCGGCGAACCATCGCCGAAGTCTAACATTGTCGAACGTCTTGTTCAGAAGAGGCTCAATTGATCGCCGGTGCGCGGCGGGCGGTGGAAGCGCGTGGTATCGAGTGTCGCTCGTGCGCGATTAAGGCCGAGCCTTGTGCAGGCAAGCTCAAAACGCCGTTCCATCAATGCGGCATAGGGCCCCGTGCCTTTCATCCGCGTGCCGAATTCGCTCTGATAGAGCGCGTCACCCCGCATCTCGCGCATCAGATTGAGCACATGCTTGGCGCGCCCCGGGGCATGGCTGTGCAACCACTCCTCGAACAACTCCTTGATTTCAAGCGGAAGTCGAAGCGCGATATAGGCGGCCTCGCGCGCGCCGGCGGCGGACGCGGCATCGAGGATCGTCTCCATCTCGGCATCGGTCAGCCCGGGAATACAGGGTGCCACCATCACGCCACAGGGCACGCCAGCGTCGTTCAGCGCGCGAATCGCGTCGAGCCGTTTCGAAGGTGTCGAGGTACGTGGCTCAAGCGTTCGCGCCAGCGTGCCATCGAGGGTTGTGACCGAAATCGAGACTGTCGCCAGCCCCTTGGCCGCCATCGGCGCCAGGATGTCGATATCGCGCGTCACCAGCGCCGATTTCGTGGTGATGCTCAAGGGATGGTCGTGCGCGGCGAGCACCTGCAAGATCGAGCGGGTGATCTCAAGCCGCTTCTCGGTCGGCTGATAGGGATCGGTATTGGTGCCGAGCGCGATGAATTTGCAGCGATAGCTCGGCTTGGCAAGCTCGGCTTCCAGGATTCGCGCCGCGTCGGGTTTGAAGAACAGCTTGCTCTCGAAGTCCTGCCCCGGTGAGAGCCCCAAAAACGCGTGGGTCGGGCGCGCATAGCAATAGACGCAGCCATGCTCGCAGCCGCGATAGGGGTTGATCGAGCGGTCGAACGGAATGTCGGGCGATTCGTTCCAGGCGATCACGCTTCGGCTGGTATCGGGCCTGAGCTCGGTTTGGAGCGGCGGCAGGTCTTCGTCGAGACTGCCCCAGCCATCGTCGATCGCCTCCTTGGCATGGCGCTCATAGCGCCCAACCCGATTGCTCGTCGCGCCGCGGCCCTTGCGCACCAGGCGTGCCCTGTCATTGGCCGGATAGTCTTCGAAATCGGTCACTGCGAAACTCTAGCCGCATTATTGAACGAATCAAGAACAATAGGGCGGTTTAACGGGCGAGCAGCGGGTGTTATGCGGAGCGCATGAGCGTGCCCGATCTCAGTATCGTCATCCCGACCCTGAACGCGGCGGCCACCCTCGGCGCCACACTTGGCGCGCTGCCGACAGGTCTTGACGTGATCATTGTCGATGGCGGCTCGCGCGACGCCACCGTCGAGATCGCCCGAGCGGCAGGCGCGAGCGTCTTGGCGGCACCCTGCGGTCGTGGGGTTCAGCTCGGGCATGGCGCCGGGCACGCGAGCGCGCCTTGGCTGCTCTTCTTGCATGCCGATACGGTGCTCGAGACTGGCTGGCACGAAGCCGCGCGCCGCTTCATTGCTGCACCTGCGAACAAGGCCAAGGCTGCCTGTTTTCGCTTCGCGCTCGACGATTCGAGCCCGGCGGCACGCCGGGTTGAGCGCTGGGTGGCGTGGCGGACGCGGGCGCTTGGTCTGCCCTATGGCGACCAGGGTCTCCTGCTTTCGCGCGCTTTCTATGATTCGCTGGGGGGCTACCGGGCAATCCCGCTGATGGAAGACGTCGATCTGGTGCGCCGTATCGGTCGTCGGCGCCTTGTCAGGCTGGAGGCGGTCGCACGCACGTCCGCCGCGCGCTATCAGCGGGACGGTTATGCTGCACGTATGTTGCGCAACATTTTCTGCCTCGTTCTCTATTTTCTGGGCGTCCCGCCGGCCCTGATCACCCGCTTCTATGAGGGGCATCGCGGGCCATGAAGCCGGCCCGCCATCTGATCGTGTTCACGCGGCCGGCGCGCTTGGGCGCGGTCAAGACAAGGCTCGCGGCCGGCATCGGGGCCGGTGAGGCGTGGCGCTTTCACCGAGGCACCGTGCGTGCCTTGCTTGGGCGGGTAGGGCGCGATGCACGTTGGCGCACCTGGCTTGCGCTCCCGTCCGTCGCGCTAGGCGCGGTCGATCGAACCTGGTCGGTCGCCATGCCGCGTCTCGATCAGGGGCGCGGCGATATCGGGCGGCGCATGGCGCGGGCCTTTGCACAGCTGCCGCCGGGTCCGGCGGTCCTGATCGGGGGCGATATTCCTTCGCTTAGGTCTCGCCACATCGTCGCCGCGTTCAGGGCGCTTGGGCGGGCCGAGGCGGTGTTCGGTCCGGCGACCGATGGCGGCTTCTGGCTGGTTGGTCTGGCGCGACGTGGCCGGACGCTCGATCCCTTCAGCGGTGTGCGTTGGTCGACCGAGCACGCCCTCGCCGATGTTCGGGCGAAATTGCCGAAAGACGCGCGCGTTGCGCTGGTTGAGACACTGGAGGATGTCGACGACGCGATGGCTTATCAGCGCTGGCGTGCTAAAGCGCGATAATCAACTCGCGCGCTTTGAGTCCGCCCGTTCGCGCTCGGTCAGGCGCGGCATCAGTTCAACCAGGTTGCACGGGCGCCACCTTATATCGAGCTGGAATTTGAGGATCTTCTCCCAGCCATCGCGACAGGCGCCGGGTGAGCCCGGCAGCGCGAACAAATAGGTCCCGCCGGCCACACCCCCGGTCGTGCGCGACTGCAAGGTCGAGCTTTGGATGGCCTCGTAGCTGAGTTGGCGGAACAACTCGCCAAAGCCTGGGATTTCTTTTTCGTAGACCGCCTTGAACGCTTCGGGCGTCACGTCGCGCCCGGTCACGCCGGTGCCGCCGGTCGAGATCACGACATCGATCGCGGGGTCCGCGATCCAAGCCTTGAGCGCGGCGATGATCTTCTCCTGATCGTCGGTGACGATCTTGCGCGCCGCGATGCGGTGCCCGGACGCCGCAATCAGTTCAACGAGCGTGGCGCCCGATTTATCATCGGCTTCGGTGCGCGTATCGGAAACCGTCAGCACGGCGATATTGACCGGTACGAACGCCCGGCTCTCGTCGAGCTTACCCATTCTTCGCGATCTTGCGCGCCACCTTGCCTTCGTAGCGCGGCCAGCGATTGGCGGCGGCGTCGTCGAGCGAAGGCGTCGGCTCGCCAAGCCGCATCCTGTAAATCCAATAATCGGCCGCGACGCGCTCGATCAAATCGCGGGTCTCGCGCGAGGGCAGGGTCTCGATGAAAAGAAGCGGGTCGTCGCCCTCAGCCGCTTCGCTCCAGCGGCCGACCGCGCCCGGCCCGGCGTTATAGGCCGCGACCAGACGGAACAGGTTGCCGTCGACCTCGGGCGTTTCGATCAGATAGTCGATATAGCTCTGGCCGAGCGCGATGCTGATTTCGGGCTTGTTGATCGAGGCGGCGTTGACACCTTTGATGCCCGCGCGTTTGGCGGCGAATCTTGCTGTCGCGGGCATCAGCTGCATGATGCCGCTCGCACCGGAGGGGTTGCGGGCGCGGCTCTGAAAACCGGATTCGCTTCGGATCAGCGCGAATACGAAGGCGCGATCGAAGGGTCGGCCATTGACCGGCCGCCAATCCGGCATCGGATAGGCCGAGGCGTCGTGCCGCCGGCCATCGACGGAGGCGGCACGCTTCGCGAGCGCGACCTCAAGCCCCGGCGCGCCGAGCGATTGAACCAAGGGTAGCAGAGCGCGCTGCATTTCGGGCGTCGCGCGTTCGATCAGACTGAGCACGAGCGGCTCGGCCCGCTCGCCTTCGCCGACCTGGTAAAGCGCGATCGCATGACGCAACCTCGGCAGATTGCCGATCGCGTCGAGCGCGGCTGAGGTCAGCGGCTCTCGATCCCACATCGGTCGCACAGTCATTCCGAGCGCGCGCTGCGCGACCAGGCCATAGAACGTGCGCGAATGCTCGGCCGCCGCGCCAAGCCAGTGGCTAACCAATTGGGGCCGCTTGGCGCGCAAATGCACCCGCCCCGCCCAATAGGCGCCAGCGGCGATAAGTGATTCCGGCGCACCGGCGGTCTCGGCGAGGGCCTCGAAATGGCGTCGGGCGGTCTCGTCATCACCGAGCCGGAAGGCCGCAAGACCCGCGATCCACATCGCTTCTGGGCAATCTGGGGCCTTGGTGAGTGACTCGATCAGGGCCAGCGCCTTGCCGTTGTTGTTTCGGGAGAGCTCGTGCTGCGCCGATTTCAGACTGGCAGCGCGCCCTTTCCCGGCGGCGCACGCGACACGCTCCAACGCCGCTCCGTGCTGCGGCCGCTTCACATCCGCGCTCAGGCTCGACGGTTTCTTGGGGGCTGCGGCGGTCTTCGGCTTCTTCGAGAGCGCCAGACGATAGATCGCACCGGCGTCCGGCCGGTCGCCATAGAGCGCGAGCCAAGCACTGAGTTCAGCGTAACTCGTCCGATAGGTGGCGGCGAGGTAGCGCGCGGCAAGAACGTCGCCGATCAAGATCGGTTCGCTGAGTTTCGGAAGCAGGAGATCTGTTTCAGCATGGTTTCCCTTCGCTTCCTGCGCGAAGAGACGCCGATAGAGGGTGCGGTCCGCCTCGCTGAGGACCGCCGGCAGGCCGGTGGCGCGCCGTGACCCGATGGCACCCGGCTGGACCGCGGCGGTCTGCAGCTCGGCGGCCTCTTGCCGATCGGCGGCATGGGCGCCGACCGCGTCGGCACCAACGAACGCGAGCGCCATGATCAACGCGCAAAGGCTCATTCGAGCCAATTTGGTAAGCGGTCGTGCCGCGGCCGCCATCATCCCTCGCCTGCGTTGCGCTTGATCCCCCGGACGACGGTGTTCATTCTTGGCCCGCCTTGACTGGCCTTCTAACCGCGCGTCCGGGTTGGCGCAACTTAGTAAATGCGCCACAAAGAAGGGAGATAGCTGTCGCTCTCCGGTCACACTCCCAGTTTAGGGGGGCGCGGCTAAGACCGGCTTAAGACGCGCTTCGATCTCGAGAAGGTCGCGCCAGGCTTCGCGCTTGGCCGCGTTTTGGCGCAGCAAATAGGCCGGATGGAAGATCGCCGTGGCCGGAATTGGCGCCTTGAGGCCGGATGTTCGGTATTCGTACCAGCGACCGCGCAGGCGCGTGACGCCCTCGCCGCTATTGAGCAGCGCCTTGGCCGATATGCCGCCGACCAGGATTAGCACTTTCGGGGCGATGAGCTCGATCTGGCGTTCGACAAAGGGCTGGCAGGTGATGATCTCATCGGCCGTCGGTGTGCGATTGCCGGGTGGCCGCCACGGCAGCACGTTGGTGATATAGACCCGCGTGCGGTCGAGCCCGATCGCGCCGAGCATGCGATCGAGCAATTTGCCGGCAGGTCCGACAAAAGGCAGGCCCTGGCGGTCTTCCTCGGCGCCCGGCGCTTCGCCAACCAGCATGATCACGGCCCCTGGGTTGCCATCGCCGATCACGGTGGTGGTCGCGGTGCGCTTGAGCGGGCAGGCCTCGAAGCGGCCAAGCGCTGCGCGCAGCTCGTCGAGACTGGCGCAAGCCGACGCGATCTCGCGCGCGCTCATGGCGGCGTCGCTGAGCGCCGCCGGCCCAGCCGGCGCCGCCGGGCGCGGCTCAAGCGCCGCCGGCCGCGGCGCGGCTT
>CAMDDO010000039.1 GCA_945892755.1 Rhizobium sp. Q54
GGGCTGTGACCCGCGCTTCGCTACGCTACGCGCGCCTCACAGCCCGCGATAGCACAACACCAAATCGGGGCTGTTATGCCCTTTTCTCGTAACCCGACTGGTACACATTCACGCCGCCATCCGGCACATTTTGTCTCCGCCCTTTACAAGTTTCTGGTTGTAGCTGTCGGAGCCCTTGGCATCGGTATGGCCTTCGACGCGCACGGGACGCCCGGGATTGTCGTGGATGATCTGGCCGACCGCCTTCAGCGCCTCCTGCGCCTCGGCGCGGATATCCGCCTTGTCGAAGTCGAACAGCACGTCCGCCGCCAGCTCGATGCGAATCTCGGTTTCCGTTTCCTTGACCGCGAGCGATTGCACCTTGCCCGCGAGGTCGACCACCGGAAAAACGAGGTCGCGCGTGACGAAGAGCAGATCGAGCACCTTGCCGCTACCCTCCTGAGCGGCGGCCGGGGCGGCGAGGGCGGCAAGCCCGAGCGCTGCAGCTATCAAATGTCGGCGCATGGCCTGCGCGCCCGCTACGGACTGATCGCCACCTCGTCGAGCGGCATGAAACCGGGGACCACGATGCTGACCGCCGGCACATCCGCCGGCGGGGCCGGGAACTTGGCCCAGAGATTGATCGATTGGCCCGCGGGCAGGTCCTTCAGCTTGCCGCTGCAAACGCAATTTTTCTCGCTGTCTCGCATCACCAGATACTTCTTCTTGTTCGTTGCGTCGAGCAAGTGGATCGCGCCGATATTGCCGAAGTCGCCATAGGCTTGATCGCCAAGGTTGTGGCCGAATTTGAACGAGGTGGCCGATTCGTTGACGATGGTGAACTTAATGGTCAGCGTGCCGCCGCTGCCGCGCTTGGCCTCGGTAACGTCAAGGCGCACGCCAGACGTTTCACCGTCGGTCGAGGCGACCACGGTCTGCGCCAGGACACCGGAAGCCGAGAACAGTCCAAGGGTTGCCAAGAGCAGGAAAATCCGACCTAAGCGCGCCATGACGCGTCCCTTTCCGAGCTGACGATTGCCGCCCCATTTAAGATAGCCTCGACCTCGATTGCCTGGACTTCACCCCCCCAAGCGCTTCCGGCGAGCCATATGCGTCCAAATATTAGACGACTATATGTTAGACGAAGCCAGTCCATAAATAATAGTTATAAGCCCTCATGGCGGGTCGTGCCCCAAGGCGTGGTGTAGAAGCAACGATCCCGAGCAGCGTTGGTGGTTGCTCGATCAGGCTTGTGGGCAGGCTGACGACGGGAGCATCGCTCAGAATCCCGCAAAGGATCGGGGCAGCACAGGTTGTTCACCCCCCGACCGGCGCTCTGATTGCATTTCCGAGTGCGATCCTCGCATCGGAAGGAAGACGTCGGACGCCTCGGTCAACGGCCTCTCGCCATGAACGCCCCCGCTCGCGGGCTTCGTCAAACGCCTCTTCCATCTCATCGGGACGATCTTCCGCTAGCACACGAATGAGCGATGTCCCCGCCGATCTTGCGGACGAGCGTCGTCTCGATCGCGGCGCCGCTCACAGTTTCTTCATCCGCGCGGGGTCGTTCTTCATGATGACATGGCTCACGACCTCCACCACGTCGGGCACGTCGCGTGCCAGCGCGATCACCTGGTCGAGCTCCTTCTGGTTCTGCGCGATGCCCATGAGATAAATCGTCCCGTTCACGGTCTCGACGCTGTAGTTGATCGAGAGCACGTCCGTCGCGAACATCATCTTGGTCTTGAGCTGGGCGGATATCCACGTGTCCTTGGCATAGTCCACCACGCCGCCCTGATCCGTCACCTGGATCTCGTTGATCACCTCGCGCACCCCGGCGGCACGCCAGGCGATCTGGGTCGCCCTGATGCGATGCTCGGGCTTTTCGACCGCGCCCTTCAGCAGCACGCGACCTTCGACTACGCTGAAGCTGAGCCTGTTGTAGAGAGAAAGGCTCTCATCGAGGAACAGCTTGTTCAGCGTGGTGCGGATGGTCAGGTCGTCAATGGCATCGCCGACCGAGCGCTCCTGCGCCACCACCGTGGCGCCGGTTGCCGCTGCGGTCATCGTCGCGCTGACGCAGCTGCTCAGTGCCAAGAGGAGTGCGATCGGTACCGTCACGCGCAAGAGCGTCGGGTTGAGGCCTCCGGCCGGGGCACGCGAGGGACGTCTGTTTGCCATTGCCTGCTCCGTTTGATCGTTAAGGTTGGTTCGGGTATCCTCGGCGTAATGTCAGTTTCATCTCGAGATATGGAAGAGCGACGAGTCCGGATTGATTCAGCCCAAGATATTCTTGATTTCCATCCAACCAAGCCAAGACGCAAGCGGCCACAGCAATCATATCGATTTTGATTTTACAGCGAACAGCGGGTCTTGCCTGGTCATCAATCCTACCACTGTGCGCCGCAGGAGCCCGCGAACCTAGGTGTCGGGAAATCTTGTTTCAATCGCGCTAGATATTCCGGTATTTTGAGCAACGGCTCGATTCGAGCCGATCGCCAACGCCCCGCCATTCTTTTTGGCAAAGAGGCTGAACGTGAGCCATCGCCTGCTTCTCTTCGCTGCCATGACCTCGTTCTTATGCGCGCCAATAGCGTTGGTTTCGTCGGGCGCCCTGGCCGACGACTCGCCGGTGGTCACGCCGTTCGCCGACGATCCAACCTACCTTTCGTTCGGGGCGGGCTATTTTGACCTCTTCGACGATAGCGAAGCGGCTGAATTTAGGATTGAGTACCGATCCGATATTCAGTTCTTGATATTCAAACCTTTCGTCGGCGTGATGGCTACATCCGACGCGTCGTTCTATGGCTATGGCGGTGTGCTCACTGATTTCCATTTTGGAACCCACTGGGTGCTCATCCCGAGCGTCGCTATTGGCTTCTATGAAGAGGGCGATGGCAAAGATATAGGCCATGCCTTTGAAATTCGCTCAGGAATCGAAGCCGCTTATCAATTCAACAATGAGTCCCGTCTCGGACTTCTGTTCTATCACATCTCGAATGCTGGCATTGGAGACACCAATGCCGGCACGGAAGTCCTAGGCCTGAGCTACTCTTTGCCGATTGACTGAACGCCGGCCGGACCTAATTCCCGCGCCAGACCGCGCAGCACAATCGGTCCGTTCGGGCGCACGTCAACCCCTCGCGCAGCTTTCGTGGCTTAGCTTGCCCAGACCGTGGCCGGTTCGCCGGTCGCCCAACGTCCGAATTCGCATTGGCAGGCCCGCGTGCGTAATTTGCAGCCGGAGCGGGTGAGGGTGGCAGGCGATGGCACCTCGAAACAGCATCGAGCTTGCGGTCCGTCGATGGTCAGCCTGGGCGCCGGGGCTGGCTGACGCGTCAAGTTGGCGCGAATGGGCGGCGGGCGAGAGGCAGATCGGGGGCTCGGAACCTCCTGATGTTCGCTTTATCGAGCCGATGTTGCGCCGGCGGCTGAGTTTTTTCAGCCGCATGGCATTTCGGGTTGCTGCGGATTGCCTCGACGGCGATGACCCGCCGCCGCTCTGCGTCTTTTGCTCCCGCTATGGCGATATGGTGCGCAGCACCGAGATCCTGAAGACCCTGGCGGCGGATGAGCCTCCCGCGCCGGCGGCCTTCAGCCTCTCGGTCCACAACACGTCGGCGAGCCTGCTGTCGATCGCGCGGCATGACACCGCGCCGTGGTCGGCCCTAGCCGGCGGCGAGGCAACCCTCGAGACCGCCTTCCTGGAAGCGTGGAGCCTGCTTCGCGACGGGGCGACCGTCACCGTCTTGCTGATCTACCACGACGAACAATCGCCGCCGCCCTTCGATACGCAGGTCACCATGGTGAGCCACAGCGCCGCTCTCGCGCTTCTGTTGCAGCTGCCGGAAACGGCGCCGGATCGACCCGTCCTGGGCCTGGAATGGCGCGGGGACGGGCGGGGCAACGGCCGCGCCGTCGTCGATCCCAGTCTCGAGGTTCTGCGCCTTCTATTGACGAACGGGAAGCCAATCGCCCTCGATGCCGGGCGGCTGACATGGATTTGGAGCACCCGTGCGGCGCCAGCTTGACTATTACTGGCGGCTCATCGGCACGGCGCTCAGCTTTTCATGCTTCGGCTTGGGCGGCCTTCTGATCAGCCTAACGCTCTTCCCGATCATTCATCTGGTTTCGCCGCGCCGCGATCTGGCCAATCGCCGCTGCCAATATGTCGTTCACAAGTCATTCCAAGTCTTCATCTGGCTGATGCGCAGCCTAGGCGTGCTGACCTATGAAATCGAAGGCGCGGAAAGGCTGGCCGGCAAAGGCGGCCACGTGATCGTCGCCAACCATCCCTCGCTGATCGACGTGGTGTTCATCGTCTCGATGCTGCCCGAAGCGCTCTGCGTCGTGAAAAAGGCGGCGTGGTCCAATCCGTTCCTGGTCGGCGTGATGCTGGCCACCGGTTACATCCAGAATGTCGACCCGGTGCAGCTGATCGAGACCTGCGCGGCGAACGTGGCGCGCGGCCGCAACCTCGTGATTTTTCCAGAGGGAACCCGCACGGTCCCAGGGCGGCCGATAAAGCTGAAACGAGGCGCCGCTTCGATCATCGTGAGGTGCCGGCAGCCAATTATTCCGATCACGATTACCAGCAAGCCGACCACGTTAACCAAGGCGGAAAAGTGGTACGAAATACCGCAGACGAGGGTGCATTTCAGAATTACGGTGGGACATAGCGTCGATCTACAACCGAAGATTGTTGACGACGAGCCTCTGAGCCTGTCGAATCGTCGGATAAATCAAGTCCTGAAAAAGATGCTCTTGGAGGGGATCGAACGGCATGAGCGGGCTGGTTGACGAGATTAAAGCCCTGATCATCGAAACACTGGATCTTGAGGACGTGACCGCGCATGACATCGACGCCACGGCGCCGTTGTTCGTCGAGGGCTTGGGTTTGGATTCGATCGATGCGCTGGAGCTCGGGGTGGCCCTGCAGAAGCGCTACGGCCTGAAGATCGACGGCGTGTCCGAAGACGTACGGAAGAGCTTCTACTCGGTGGCATCCCTGGCGGAATTCGTTGCGGCGAGGCGCGTGTCATGACCCGAACGGCGCAGCTCACGACCCGGGACGATATCTTCGTTCACCTGAAGAAAATCCTCGTCGAGCGATTTGAGTTGCCGGAAAGCGCGATCACGCTTGACGCGCACTTCTACGAAGGGCTCGACATCGATAGCATCGATGCGATCGACATATTGGCGCTGCTCAAGGAACACACGGGCGAGAAGATCGACCCCGAATCGTTCAAGCAGGTCCGCACGGTGGGCGACATGGTCGAAGCGGTCTACAAGCTGCTGAACCGCTAGGCGCGATGGCCGTCGCCAAGCTCGTTTTCGTCGTCGCCTTTCTCGCTTATCCAGCCCTGGTCTATTTCGGCCTGCTTTATTTCGAAGCGCGCTTCGTCGCGCTGATCCTCGTGTTGGCGGTGGCGGCCCGTCTTGTCTTCGCGAAGCGGCGGGCCGGGGCGACCAAGTTGGCGCCGCAGCTGCTCGTCTCGCTCGGTGCGGCCGCCACGATCGGGTTTCTGGCGCTGATCTCCAATTCGAAGGAGTTTCTGAAATATTATCCGGTGGTCATGAGCGTGCTGATGTTCGTGTTGTTTTTCGCGTCGGTCCTGAGGCCACCAACGATCATCGAGCGAATCGCGCGCATGCGCACGCCCGAGCTGCCGCCCGCTGCGGTTCGATACACGCGAACCGTCACCCTGGTCTGGTGCGGGTTCTTCGTGCTCAATGGCAGTGTATCTCTCTACACGTGCTTGGCAGCGACTATGGAAATTTGGGCGCTCTACAACGGTCTAATTTCCTACATCTTGATGGGCGTGTTGTTTGCTGGGGAGTTCTTAATTCGCGGCCGAGTCACACGGAGACACGCGCACGACCAGCCTTCGTCCGACAAAGCCTGACCAATTCACTGTCGAATGTCCTAGAATAAGGGGTCGACAAACCGCTTCACGGGTTCCGGCAACAGGCCTTGCGGATGATCGCCTCCGAACGTTGCCCATTTGCTGCTGGCACTCGCCATTGACGACGAAATCATCTTTCCCGACGGGGTTTCATAGACCTCGAACTTCAAAGTTATTTTGTCCGGTATCCCTGACCACTCCGTCGCTCTGTCTTCCCAATTCAGAATCGTGGTCCGCAAAACGTGCGTGAGGCTTTGCTGCTTGGCTTGCGCTAAAGAGGCCTCGAGGTCTTCTCCTGGAGAAGTGCCGATCACCGTCTTCCTTACGTGGACCAAGAGCGCATTTGACACGGCTTGCGCCGTTGCGGAGCCGGATCCCGCATAGGTGGTCGCGCTATATTGTCCGTCGGCGGGTAAAGTCACGTAGAAGCTCGCATCCTTGCTTATGTGGCTTGTCGGAGCTTCGTAGCTGTCCAGGCGATACTTGCTAACGCAGCCTGTCAATGAGACGGCCAGAACAAGAGCGATCAAATATTTCATCGTGATCGCCCCTTTTTCAGATGATGGCCTGGATCCCGCCATTGGCGATGACGTCACTTGCTGATTTCGCTCGGTGCTTTGATCCGCTGTTTCATCTTGGCGGTAAGGTCGGCGAGGCCATTCTTAACGAGCTCGGCCCAGTCCGATTCGAATATCCCAACGCTACTGCTGTAGTTGGCGAAGCCTTCGGCGTTTGCAGCGCCAGAACCGACGAGCGGGTCGCCCGTCATGATGATTCGCGATTTGAACGACACATCGACTGACGCGAAGCCAGGCGTATACCAACCCCAGAATTGTTCGACATCAAGAGCAAGTGGCAGTGCGCCGGCGTAGTCGGGCGAACCCTCGCTGACAATACGATATCCTTCGTCTTGCAAGGCGGTTTGTGCTGCATCCCGGACCAAGCCGGCGACGGTGGCACCTTCGGGCAATACGACATCGCCAAAAGCGCCACCAAATCCGCCGCGCTTACGTCCAATCGCGCGGGCCGTGATCTTCGGATCGTTGATCTCGGCCGCGTCGCCAAGCGACGGCTCCGACGGGTCACGCGGATTGACGGTGAAGTGGCGCGAATCGCTTACCTCTGTGATCTTCACCGCGGTCTCGCCGGCGGCCGCGACGCTGGCCGGTGCCTTGATGTCGACGACGGAGCGACCCAGCGCGCAGGCCGACAGCGCCGTGCCGAGCAGAATGGGTAGAGCCAGAAGTCTGAGGGGCGTAAGCAATCGACAAATCATTGCTTGCCTCATGAGCGAAATACGGGCGAGACCGCCGCCAAAGAGCAATCACATAAATAATTGCCAATATGGACCCTCGCACGCAAGACCCAAGTGCCGCGCTGAACGAGTTTTGCCCGCGGCAACTGGAATTTTCGACCAGCGCCGATAACGCGACGGCGGCTTCGGCTTCGGTTATCCTTCTCGGATGCAGGGTTTCACGCCTGTCTCCCAACTTCTGACATCGCCGCGAGACGGCCATGGTTCCGTAGCCTTCGATGACGGACGCGCTCATGGCTGGGAGGCGTTCCAGCGCGACGTCTCTTCGCTCATGGCGCGGCTGGAGCGGCACGGCGGCACACGTTGGCTTGTACTAAGCGAGAATGCCTATGCCCTCGCGGTCGGTCTGCTGGCCGGTCTCCATGGCGGCCATCGTGTGGCGTTGCCGGCCAATTTTCAATCCGGGCACCTGGCCGATATCGCGGCCGGCGTCGACGGCGTGATCACCCATGAGGTCGCTGTCTCGGGGATCGGTGCGGCCCTCCCTATCCTTGGGGCGGAATCCGACAGCGACGGGCCAGAGCTGCGGCCGCTCGACGGCGAGCGCTCCGTGGTCGTACTGCACACCTCGGGCACCACGGGCGATCCGCTCGCGATCGAGAAGCCGTTGCGCTGCCTCGAGGCTGAGGTAGCGACGTTGGAAACCGTCTTCGGCCGCATGGCGCACGGACCGGTCCTCGCCAGCGTGCCGCCCTATCACATCTATGGCTTGTTGTTTCGCGTGCTTTGGCCTTTGTCGGCCGGCCGGCCGTTCGCAGCGGGGCTGATCCGCTTTCCCGAAGATCTGGAGGCAGCGGTCGCGCGTGTGCCGACGCCGACCCTGGTATCGAGCCCGGCCTTCCTGAAGCGGGCGCTGCCGGTTCTCGATCTTCGCCGTCTGAGACCCCGCCTCGGCGCCGTCTTCTGTTCCGGCGGGCCGTTCGCCTCCAGCGTGGCGGCCGCCTACAACGCGGTGCTCGCTGCGCCGGTGGTCGAGGTCTATGGCAGCACGGAAACCGGCGGCATCGGCTATCGCTCGGTCCGTGACGCGGCGGCGCCCGAGCCTTGGCGGCCCATGCCCGGCGTCGCGCTGTCGGTCGATCGCGAGAGCGGCATCTTGGCCGTCAGGTCGCCGTTCCTGCCCGACGACACGCCATTCGGCATGGCCGATCGGGCGAGCATCGCGGCGGATGGCCGGTTCACGCTCGGCGGCCGAGCCGATCGCATCGTCAAGATGGAAGAGCGCCGGGTCTCGCTGGCCGAGGTGGAGCAACACCTCGCCGCTTGTCATGGTATAGCGGCGTGCCGGGTGCTGCCGCTGAACGACCCGGCTGCCGGACGCCAGAGTCTGGCCGCGGTTATCGTGCCATCGGACGACGGCTGGACCCGCCTGGGCACCGAGGGCAAGCAGGCGGTGAAGCAAAGCCTACGGAGCAAGCTGACGCATTACCTCGACGCCAACGCTCTGCCGCGAAAGTGGCGCTTCGTGCGCCAGATGCCGGAGACGGCGCTCGGCAAGACCACCGATGCCGTGCTTGCCGCGCTGTTCGCGCCGGACCAAGGCCGGAACGTCGAGCCGACCGTCGTCGGGCGCGAGGCCGGCGGCGATCGGACGGCGCTCCGCTTGCGCGCGCCGCGCAATCTCATCTATTTCGATGGCCACTTTGACGTCGCGCCGATCCTCCCCGGTGTCGTGCAGGTCGGCTGGGCGCTGCGCTTCGCACGCGAGGCGTTTGCGCTGTCGGGGGCATTTCAACGGCTCGAAAGTCTGAAGTTCTTCCGGGTAATCATGGCCGACCAGGAGTTCACGCTCGAGCTGTCATTCAACGAGGAGAAAAACTCCATCGGATTTCAATATGGCGCGGGCGACATAAAATATTCCTCGGGGCGGATCGTGTTGGGCAGCGCGTCATGAGCTTTCGGCCATGCCTCGTCGTTCCGGTCTACGAGCACGGCGACGGCGCTGCGGCCCTGGCGGACAAACTGGTCACCTTCGGCATGCCCACGATTGTGGTCAATGACGGCAGCGCGGCCGCGACGACCGCCATCTTGCGCCGTCTGGCCGAGCGCCATGACTGGATTCAACTCCTCGCGCACGAGACGAACCAGGGCAAGGGCGCTGCGGTTCTGACCGGTCTACGCGCGGCTCATGCACGGGGCTTCAGCCATGCGTTGCAGATCGATGCCGACGGCCAGCACGATGCGGCCGACATTCCGCGCTTCCTCGCGCTCGCTGCGGCGAATCCGAGCGCCGTGGTCACCGGCCGCCCGCTCTACGATTCGACCGCACCGACGGTCCGCCGGATCGCCCGCTATCTCACCCATGTCTGGGTCTGGATCGAGACGCTGTCGCTGACCATCCGCGATTCGATGTGCGGCTTTCGCGTCTATCCGCTCGAGCCGGCGATCAAGCTCACGAACCAGGTGCGGCTCGGCCGGCGGATGGACTTCGATACCGATATCCTGGTGCGCCTTTATTGGGCGGGCGTTCCGGTCCTGTCGCTCGACACCAAGGTGATCTACCCGGTCGGCGGGCTGTCGCATTTCAAATTGTGGCGCGATAACTGGCTAATCACGCGGATGCACACGCGGTTGGTTTTCACGATGCTGTGGCGCCTGCTGCGGACTATCGTTCGACCGCGTGAGGCGCGGGCGCACCGCCGCGTCGCGGCCGGGCGCTAGGCCGTGACGGCCGAGGAGCAGCCGGGCGCGGACACGTCGACCGTGCTGCGGCGCCACTGGTCGCGCCTTGGCGAACGCGGCGCCTATCTCGGCCTACGTTTAATGCTCATGGCCTATCGCCTCTTCGGCCGGACCGGCTTCTCGCTGCTGCTCTATCCGGTCATCGCCTACTTCTTTCTGGTCGGCACGGTAGCGCGGCGGGCGTCCAGAGAATTTCTTGCCAGGGTCTATGCGCAGCCGTGCGGCCGACAGGTGTTGGGCAGTGTGCCGGGATGGCGGCATTCGTTCCGCCATTTCCTCTGTTTCGGCGAGGCGGTCCTCGACAAGCTGGCGGCGTGGATGGGCGACATCCGTCTGGACCAAATCGTCTATGAAAACCGCTCGGCCTTCGAAGCGCTCTTGCATGCCGGGCGCGGCGGCGTGCTGAT
Source organism: Rhizobium sp. Q54 (assembly GCA_945892755.1). GTDB lineage: Bacteria > Pseudomonadota > Alphaproteobacteria > UBA828 > UBA828 > SHWC01. Next base: position 10,290 of record CAMDDO010000039.1, read on the forward strand.
CGCCTCGCATCTCGGCAATATCGAGGTCACCCGTGCGTTGGCGACCGTCGCTCGCGGGCTCAAGATCACGGTGCTGGTCGACACCCGGCATTCGGAGAATTTCAACCGTCTCATGCGGCGAGCCAGCCCGGACGCCGCCGTGTCATTGATCCAGGCTGCCGAAATCGGCCCGACGACCGCCATGGTATTGCGCGAGCGGGTCGCGCGCGGCGAGTTCGTGGTCATCGCGGGCGACCGCACGCCTCCGACCGGCTCGCGGCGGGTGACATGGGTGCCGTTTCTCGGTCAACCCGCGCCGTTCCCGCAGGGCCCGTTCGTTCTCGCGGCTCTGCTCGAATGCCCGGTCCAATTGATCTTCTGTTTCAAGCGGGGTGGCCGGTATCACGTGATCTTCGAGCCGTTGGCCGAGATCATCAAGATGCCGCGACGGGCGCGCACGGCGGCGCTCGAACCGTTGATCGCTTGCTACGCCACGCGATTAGGGCATCATTGCCTCGAAATGCCATATCAGTGGTTCAATTTCTTCGACTTTTGGGCTCAAGCGGAGCGGCCGCCGTCCGAGAAAATGGCGGCAGAGCCTCGCCCGACCGTCAACTGAAGCGCCAAGAACCTGTCCCGACCGATGTCCCCAGAGCCTCGTCCGAACGCCCCTTTGCCGAGCCAGATCGTGCTCGGCGATACCGCCGTGACGATCGAAGATGTCCTCGCGGTCGCGCATACGTTGAGGCAGGTGCGGCTGTCCCACGACCCGGGCTATATCGCGCATATCCGGGCCGGTGCCGGCTTTCTCGACCGCTTGCTGAAGGAAGACGGCGTCATCTACGGCGTGACCACCGGCTACGGCGATTCCTGTACTGTGTCGGTGCCGCGCGGTCTGGTTGAGGAGCTGCCACTGCACCTGCTGCGCTTTCATGGCTGTGGGCTGGGCGCGTACCTCTCGCACGCGATGAGCCGAGCGGTGGTGATGACGCGTCTCGTCTCGCTCGCCAAGGGTTATTCAGGCGTCCGCTGGGACCTGCTCGAGCGGCTCGCGGCCTTCCTCAATCTCGACGTCATGCCGCTGATTCCCGAGGAGGGCTCGGTCGGCGCGAGCGGCGACCTGACGCCGCTCTCCTATCTCGCCGCGCTTGTGGTCGGCGAGCGTGAGGCAGTCCATCGCGGCGTGACGCGGCCGGCGAAGGATGTGCTCGCCGAGCTTGACCTCGCCCCGCTCATGCTCCGCCCGAAGGAAGGCCTCGCGATCATGAACGGTACCGCGGTGATGACCGCGCTCGCCTGCGAGGCCTATGCGCGCGCCGAATACTTGACTCGCCTGACCGCACGTTTGACCGCGCTCGTGAGCGTCGCTCTGCAAGGCAACCGCTATCACTTCGACACGCGTCTGTTCGACGTCAAGCCGCATCCCGGTCAGAACCAGATCGCGGCGTGGATCCGGCAAGATCTGCACACCGGCGAACCGCCGCGCAATTCGAGCCGACTGCAGGATCGCTACTCGATCCGCTGCGCGCCACACGTGATCGGCGTTCTGCGCGACAGTCTGCCGTGGATGCGCGGCTTCATCGAGACCGAGCTGAACAGCGCCAACGACAACCCGATCATCGACGGTGCCGGCGAGCACGTGCTGCACGGCGGCCATTTCTATGGCGGCCATATCGCGTTCGCCATGGACGGCTTGAAGACCTGCGTCGCGAATCTGGCCGATCTCATGGACCGTCAATTGGCCTTGCTGGTCGACGTCAAGTTCAACCACGGCCTGCCGGCCAATCTCTCCGGCGCCACGAAGGATCGGGCGGAGATCAACCACGGCTTCAAGGCGGTGCAGATCGGCGCCTCGGCCTGGACTGCGGAAGCGTTGAAGCTCACCATGCCGGCCAGCGTCTTCTCTCGTTCTACCGAGTGCCATAACCAAGACAAGGTCAGCATGGGGACCATCGCGGCGCGCGACTGCCTGCGCGTGCTGGAACTGACCGAGCAAGTGGCCGCGGCGCACGTTCTTGCGGCCGCCCAGGCGGTCGAGCTTCGCTGCCGCGCGACTGAAGCGACGGGCGGACGCCGTCGCGACGTGCTCGGCGAGGAACTTCAGCGCTTCGTCGATTCGGTCTTCAGCGGGTTCGGCTTCGTCGAAGAGGACCGCCCGCTGGAGCACGATCTCCGGCAGTCCGCGGCTCGAATTCAGCGCCGACATTGGCCGCTCTACGAATGAGTCCGATGACCCTGCCGGAAGCCGAAATCGTCATCGAGGTGCCGTTCCATGATGTCGATCTCATGGACGTGGTCTGGCATGGCCACTACGCGAAATATCTCGAGATCGCACGCTGCGCGCTATTGGACAAGATCGCCTACAACTACCGGGAGATGCGGGAGTCCGGCTTCGCCTGGCCAGTCATCGAAATGAAGATCCGCTATCCGAAACCCGCACACCTCGGCCAGCGGATCAAGGTGCGGGCGCGCATGACCGAGTACGAGGTGCGCCTCAAGATTAACTATGTGATCACCGACGCGGCGACCGGCGAGCGTCTGACCAAGGCGCACACGGTGCAGGTGGCGGTGGACATGAAGGCGCAGGAGATGCTGCCTGGCTCGCCGCCGATCTTGTATCAGAAATTAGGGATCGCGCCGTGAGTGGCCTCATTGCGGCACTTGCACTTGTGGCGATGCTGACGGTCGGCATGGCCGGCGCATCGGCCGGTGACGATGGCGCGACGCTCGCCACGATCAGCCGGCAGCTGGTCCGTAGCCAGGTTCTGCGCGCGGATTTCCACCAGGAGAAGGTCATGCGGGCGCTCAAGCGGCCGCTGGTCACGGAGGGACAGCTGATCTTCGTCGAAGGGCGGGGCGTGCTCTGGCAGGTGATCGCGCCCTACGCTGTGCGGGTTCTCGTCAAGGCGGACGAGATCGTCGAATGGGAGGAGGGCGCTTCGCCGCGGCGCATGGCGCTCGGCACCAATCCGATCTTTCGCGCGCTGTCGCACGTGTTTCTTGCCGCGCTGGCTGGCAATGTCGCGGCGCTTGGCGAGCAGTTCGACGTGCAGGCGGCGCTCGAGGGCGGCGGCTGGCAGCTGAAGTTGGCGCCCAAGGACCCGACCCTCGCGTCGGTGTTTTCAGTCGTTCAGGTCGACGGCGGGCAGTTCATCGAGACGGTGCGGATCGCCGAGGTCTCGGGCGACCAGACAACCATCCGGTTCGGCGGTTTCAAGGCCGGGTCGGGCGGACTCGACGACGCGGAGACCGCCTACTTCGCCTATTGATCCGGTTCACCTCAACCAAACACGGCGCCGCCTTGTCAGCACGATCAAAGATCCTCGCGCTCGTTTGGGCGCTCGTCATCGTGGGGCTGGCCGCCTGGCTCGTGCCGCGTCTGCAGAGCGGACCGGTGTTCAACGCAGACCTGATGGCCCTCCTGCCGGCGTCGGAGCGAGAGCCGATCGTCGCGCAGAAGTCGCGCCTGATCGAAGAGCGCTTCGAGCGCCAGGTCGCGCTGCTGATCGGTGCCGATCAGTTTGAGGATGCACAAGCGGCTGCGGTCTACGTCCATGACAGCCTGGGCGAAGCGCAGGCATTTCGCAGCCTGCAGCTGCGTCATGACGGGGATTCGGTTCGCCGAATCGGCTCGTTCTATTTCCCGCTTCGGTTTCAACTGCTGACCGAACAGACACGACGGCACTTGCAGGCCGGCGATTGGGCGGCCTTCGAGCGCGCAGTGCTGGCGCGATATTTCAGCCCCGCAGCGATCCTTAATTCCGATCTGATCGAGAACGATCCGCTTCTCTTGCTGCCAAGCTTCTTGGAGGAGCGTGCGGTGCAAACCGCAGGGCCTCTCACGCTCCGGGACGGTTTCCTGACCGGGCAGGCCGATGGCAAGAATTACATCCTGCTGAACGGCGAGATCGCGGACTCGCCATTCTCCTTTGCGCTTCAGGAGCGCGTCGCGCCACTGCTGCAACGCCTGAAGGCCGATCTGCCAGGGCGCTTTCACGGCGCGAGCCTGATCATGGCCGGCGTGCTGCCTCATGCGATCGCCGGCACCTCGAGCGCACAAGGCGAGATTTCGAGTTTCGGCCTGGGTGCGACGATCGGCGTCGCGCTGATGCTCCTCGTCGCCTTTCGCTCGTGGCGTCCCCTCGGCCTCAGCCTCTTTTCGATCGCGGTCGGCTGCTTCGGTGGCTTCATGATCTGCCTCGCGGCGTTCGGCGAGGTGCACCTTCTGACCATGGTCTTCGGTGTCAGCCTGGTAGGCATCGCCGACGACTATTCGATGCACTATTTCTGCGAGCGCTTTCGTCTGGGCGAGAAGTGGTCGCCCCAGGCGGCGCTCCGTCACATCCTGCCGAGCCTCACGCTCGGCCTCGTGACCAGCGTCATCGGCTTCGCCGGGCTTCTGTTCGCGCCGTTTCCGGGCATCCAGCAAATGGCCGTTTTCTCGATCGCCGGCCTCTGCCTCGCTTATGGCTGCGTCGTCTTCTGGTATCCGTTCGTGACCCGCCGGCTCGATGCGCCGCGGAACGAGCGGTTGCTCAAATGGCTGAACGCCTATGCGCGGCTCTGGCGCCGGGGCGAGCGCTGGCCGGTATGGATTACGTTGCTGGCACTGACCGTGCCCGGCGTGATCGGCTGTCTCCGCCTCGTCCCGCAGGACGACATCCGACTGTTTCAGGCGCCGAATCCGGCGATCATGGCGGAAGAGACCCGCGTGCGCGCGATCATCGACCAGAATCTAGGCAGCCAGTTCTTCCTCGTCGAAGGCCGAGACGAAGCAGAGGCCCTGGAACGCGAAGAGAGATTGACCGGGAAATTGCGGGAACGGCAGCGCAACGGTCAGCTGAAGGGTCATCTCGCGATCTCGGATTTCATCGCCTCGCCCGCGCGGCAGAGCGAAAATCGCGCGCTACTCGCGCCCCTCTTCGGCGGGGAGCGGGATCGGCTCGTGCGAATTGCTGAGCGCGTCGGCATCCCGGAGGCCAGGCTCGATGCGCCGGTTGCGGCGTTTGCCGCGGTGAGCCGCGAACCGCCGCTCGGGCTCCATCAGTGGTTGACCGACTCGGTCTCCGAACCGCTTCGGCATCTGTGGCTGGGCGAAAGCGAAGGCGGTGTCGTCACCGCGGTGGCGCTCAAGGGCGTGACCGACATTGCGGGTCTCGCCGCTCTGGCGAGCCGCGACGAGGGAATCTATTTCGTCGATCCGATCGGGGACCGCTCGGCGCTGTTCGCGACGTACCGCCATCAGACCGGCTGGCTGGCACTCGCGTCCTATGTCGTGGTCGCCGTCTTGCTCCTGTTCCGCTATGGCGTCGTCGGCGGCTTCGCCGTCATGCTGCCGCCGACCATGGCCGCGCTTCTCAGCTTCGGCGTGCTCGGGCTGCTCGGGGAGCCGTTGAGTCTGTTCAACATGATGGCGCTTCTATTGGTGCTCGGGCTCGGCGTTGACTATAGTTTGTTCTTCCGCGAAACGGGGACCCGAAGCCCCGCGACATTGCTTGGAACCGCGTTGTCCTCGGTGACGACATTGCTGGCGTTCGGTCTTCTTGCCTTCTCGTCGACCGCGGCGATTCATGCGTTCGGGTTGACGGTCCTCATCGGCGTCACCGCGACATTTCTGCTTTCGCCCTTCGCCGGGCTTGGAAAAATCTCGAACGAAAGGGAGCCAAAAGCATGACGGTGGCGGCTTCCTGTGATGTCGTGGTCATCGGCGCCGGGCCTGCGGGCGCGGTCGCCGCGGCGAACCTTGCGCGCCGAGGCTATGACGTCGTCGTGCTGGAGCGACAGGTCTTCCCGCGGTTCTCGATCGGCGAAAGCCTGTTGCCGCAATCGATGGCCTTCCTCGGCGAGGCCGGCATGCTGGACGCGGTTTTCGCGGCCGGGTTCCAGCACAAGAACGGCGCCGCGTTCCTGCGGCGCGACGACCGCTTCGCCTTCGACTTCACCGACAAGTTCACCCCGGGCTGGGCGACCACCTTTCAGGTCCAGCGCGCGCGCTTCGACGAGGTCCTCGCCGACGAAGCGTCGAGGGCGGGATGCGCGGTGCACTACGCGCACGAGATTCTCGCCATCGACGTCGAGGGCGACGCGCCGGTGCTCGACTATGCCGGCCCGGACGGCCGGCGCGGCCGAATAAAGGGCCGGTTCTGCCTCGATGGCAGCGGCTTCGGCCGCACGCTGCCGCGCTTGTTGAAGCTCGATCGGCCTTCGGACTTTCCGGTGCGCAAGGCGGTGTTCACGCATGTCATCGACCATATCGAGACGCCGGCCTTCGACCGCAACAAGATCTTGATCACGGTCCACCCGACGCAGCAGGACATTTGGTATTGGCTGATCCCGTTTTCCAACGGCACGTGCTCGTTGGGCGCGGTCGGCCCACTGGAGCTCCTGGCCGGAGAGCCCGCGGACAGCCGTGCGATCCTGCAGCGGCTGGTCGCTGAGGCGGATATGCTGGGGGGTACGCTAGCGAACGCCGAGTATCATATCCCGGTGAACTCTATCACCGGCTATGCCTCGAACGTGACCACCCTGCACGGCCGGCACTTCACCCTCCTCGGCAATGCCGGGGAGTTTCTCGACCCGATTTTCTCTTCGGGCGTGACCATCGCCCTCAAATCGTCGTCCCTGGCGGCTGGCCTCCTGGATCGGCAGCTTCGGGGCGATGCGGTCGATTGGGAACGTGAGTTCGCCGTGCCCCTGAAGCGGGGCGTCGATACGTTTCGCCAGTTCGTCGGTGCTTGGTACGACGGTCGGTTGCAGGACATAATCTTCGCGATCGATCCGAAGCCGGACGTCCAACGAATGATTTGTGCAATTCTGGCTGGATACGCATGGGACGAAACCAATCCCTTCGTCGCGCAACCCGAGCGCCGGCTCAACGCGGTGGCCGAAATCTGCCGGCAGCAGCGGGCTGGCAGCGGTGGGTCTTGATTGCGGCCCTCGTCGTCACCGGCTGCGCGACCGTTCCCCAGTCGCCGAACGGCGAGCCGGGGCCGCTCCCCTATGTGATGCTGCCGCCGGAGAGCCTGGGACACGGCCTATCCCTCAGCCAGGTCGTCACTGGCGATTATGGCGACGAGAGCTATTCGATGCGGTTTGAGGTGGAGGTGACGGGCGACCACCTGGTCATGGTCGGTCTGTCACATCTCGGCGTGCCGCTGTTTTTGCTGAAGCAGGACGCGGAGGATTTCAGCGTTCAATCGTTCACCGCCGATCAGGTGCCGTTCGATCCGCGTCACATCCTCTCGGACTTTCAACTGACGCACTGGCCGGAAGCGGCGCTGACGCGGGCGTTGGCGCCGCAGCATCTGCGGCTCGAGGACGAGCCCGATCAGTCAACGCGGCGGGTGTTTGACGCGGGGGGCAGGCTGCTGATCGAGATCAGCCATCCCGGCCGCCCATCGGCGGCGGATGAGACGATCGTCCAGCATTTCGATCGCCCCTACCGACTGCGTATCAAGACGCTCGAGGCGAGGGAAGTGCCTTGACGCCGCCGCCCGTCTTCCTCGCCGCGCTCGGCGTGGTGAACGCGCTTGGCAGGGGCAAGCGAGGCGTGCTCGACAATCTCATGGGCGGCGCGAGGCCCAGCGTGGTTGCGCGCCGGGATCTATTGGTGAACGGTGCACCGATCTATGTCGGCCAGGTCGAAGGCGACTTGCCTCCGGTTCCGGCCGACCTTGCCGTCTATGCCAGCCGGAACGTCGCGCTGGTGATCGCCGCCGCCGAAGAAATTCGCCCGGACATCGAGGCCGCCGTGGCGCGCTTTGGGCCGGATCGCATCGCCGTCGTCATGGGGTCGAGCACGTCGGGCGTGTCGGAAGGCGAGGCCGCGATTCGTCACGCGCACTACACAGGCGCGATGCCGTCGAAATTCGATCTCCACATGCAGGAGCTCGGCAGCGTGAGCGAGTCGCTCGCGCGCTATCTCCGGCTCGGCGGTCCGGCGTTCACCGTTTCGACCGCCTGCACGTCGAGCGCGTTTGCGCTCGCGGCCGGGCGCCGATTGCTGCGCACCGGAGTCGTGGACGCGGTGGTGGCGGGCGGCGTCGACAGCCTGTGCAAGCTCACGGTCAACGGATTTCACGCACTTTCGGCGCTCTCCACGGGGATTTGCAATCCGTTCAGCCGCAACCGCGACGGCACCATGATCGGCGAGGGCGCCGCGATCTTTCTGCTTCAGCGAGAGGAAGCCGAGATCGCACTGCTCGGCGCCGGTGCCTCCAACGATGCCTACAGCATGACCCAGCCGGAGCCCGAGGGGCGGGGCGCCGAGCAGGCGATCCGCCAGGCCTTGGCGGATGCCGGCCTCGCACCCGGCGCAATCGACTATGTGCACCTGCACGGGACGGGCACGCAGTACAATGACGCGGCGGAGAGCAAGGCCGTCGCGCGGGTGTTGCCGCCGGAAGTGCCGTGCAGTTCGTCCAAGGGCCAGATCGGCCACACGCTGGGCGCCGCCGGCGCGATGGGGGTGGCGCATAGCTGGCTCGCGCTCAGCGCCCTCAACGAGGGTCGCTATCTGCCGCCGCATCTCTGGGACGCCGAGGCGGAAGAGGGACTGCTCGCGCGCACGCTGGTATCTGTCGGGCAGCGCTATGACCGGTCGGCGAAGGGAACGGTCATGAGCAATGCGGTCGCTTTCGGCGGCAGCAACGTGTCGCTGATCCTGGGGCGGGCGTGACGATGGCGCTGCCCTGGTCCGTGCGCGAGCTCTTGCCGCATAGCGGCTCGATGGTGCTAATCGACGGGGCCGTGGCGGCCGGCGATGACTGGATAACTTCGGCCGTGCGCATCGCCGAGGACAGCCTGTTCTATGAGCCGGGGCACGGCGTACCGTCCTGGGTTGGCATCGAGTACATGGCGCAGACCGTCGCCCTCTATGCGGGGCTTCGCGCCAAGCAAGTGGGGCGAGCGATCAGCATCGGCCTGCTGCTCGGCACAAGGCGCTATGAGGTGGCGACCGATTATTTCGTTTTGGGCAGCCATCTTCAAGTGCATGCCCGCGAGGAGTGGCAGGACAGCCAGATGGCCATTTTCGAATGCCATATCGAGTGCGCCGGCCGCATCGCCGGCGCCCGGCTCAGCGTGTTCCGGCCGGAAGACGCCCGGGCCTATCTTGAGAAGCAAAAAGCATGAACCGTCCGGTGCTAGTGACCGGCGCCAGCCGGGGCATCGGCCGATCCATCGCCGTGGCCCTGGCGCGCGACGGCTTCGACGTGATCGTCCACTACAAGAGCCGCCGCGATCTGGCGGAGGCCGTTGCGTTGGAATTGCGCGCGATCGGTGCGAACGCCCGCCTGCTCGCGTTCGACATCAGCGATCGGACACAGACGATGGCGGCGATCGAAGCCGACCTGACCGCGCACGGTGCCTATTACGGCGTCGTCTGCAACGCCGGGATCACCCGCGATAATTCGTTTCCGGCCATGCAGACCGAGGAGTGGGACAGCGTGATCCGCACGAACCTCGATGGCTTCTACAACGTGCTGCACCCCATCGTCATGCCGATGGTGCAGGCGCGCCAGGGTGGCCGGATCGTTGTTATGTCGTCTGTCTCGGGTCTCATGGGCAATCGCGGGCAGGTCAATTACAGCGCTGCCAAGGGCGGGCTCATCGCCGCCGCGAAGGCGCTGGCGATAGAGCTGGCGAAACGGAAGATCACTGTCAATTGCGTGGCGCCCGGGCTGATCGAAACCGACATGACCCAGACCGTCGATCCCGCCCATGTGATGGAGATGATCCCGCTTCGACGCATGGGCCGGCCTGACGAAGTGGCCAGCCTTGTGGCCTATCTGTTCTCGGAAGGCGCCGGATATATCACGCGCCAAGTGATCGCGGTGAACGGAGGGATGGCCTAGACGGGGCTGGCACCGGCTATTTCCACGCAGTGGCTGGTGCTGCGGCGCGGTTTGACTAATTTTTCTTTTCTTCGGCGTGGGTATCCTGAATCATGGTCGCGAATGCATCGCCATCAAACTAGACGCGGGTTTCGATGAGACGGGTCGCTATTACCGGAATGGCCGGCATGTCCCCCGTGGGACTGAGCTGGCCGGAAATCGAGGCGAACCTGCGCGCCGGCCGGAACTGCGTTCGCTATATGTCGGAGTGGGACATTTTCGCCGGCCTCAATACGCGCCTGGCGGCGGCGGTTCCGGCTTTCGATCTGCCGCCGCAATACAGCCGCAAGCGCACGCGCAGTATGGGACGGGTCGCCCTGTTGGCGACGCGCTCTGCCGAGCTCGCGCTCGAGGCCGCAGGCCTGATCGACGACCCGGTCCTCATCGGCGGCCGCACCGGCGTGGCCTTCGGTTCGTCCTCCGGCTCGCCGCCGGCGTTGAGCGACATGGCGCGGATGATGCTGACCAACAGCACCGAATCCGTTAGAGCCAACACCTACATCCAGATGATGCCGCATACCACGGCGGTGAACGTGTCGGTGTTCTTCGGCACGACCGGTCGCCTCATCCCGACCTCGAGCGCCTGCACCTCCGGCAGCCTTGCGATCGGCCATGGCTATGAGGCGATCCGCCATGGCCTGCAGACCGTCATGATCTGCGGCGGCGCGGAAGAACTGTCGCCATCCCAGGCGGCCGTCTTCGACACGCTGTTCGCCACGAGCACGCAGAACAACGCGCCGGAATCGACGCCGCGACCCTTCGATGCCGATCGCGACGGAATGATCATCGGCGAAGGCGCGTCGGCGTTCATCTTGGAAGACCTCGATCACGCCCGCGCGCGCGGCGCGCCGATCCATGCCGAGGTCGTCGGCTTCGGCACGAACACCGATGGGCAGCACGTCACCCAGCCGACGGCGGAGACCATGGCGATCGCGATGCAATTGGCACTGGATGATGCCGGCCTGTCACCTGACGCGATCGGCTATGTCAACGCGCACGGCACGGCGACCGACCTCGGCGACGTCTCAGAATCGATCGCCACGTTGAACGCGTTGAAGTGGCCGGTGCCGATCAGCTCGCTCAAGAGCTTCATGGGCCATACGCTCGGCGCCTGCGGCAGCATCGAGGCCTGGATCACGGTCGAAATGCTCAAGAACGACTGGTATGCGCCGACGATCAATCTATTGCGCGTCGATCCGCGTTGCGCAGAGCTCGACTATATCGTGGGCGGCGGGCGGACGATGCATCTCGAGCATGTGATGACCAACAATTTCGCATTCGGCGGCGTCAATACCTCCCTTGTCTTCCGCCGCTGGACCTAAACGGCCAGGCTGGGCATGGCGCCGGATGACCCGCCTCATCAATTGGCGGACGGCGAGATTCATCTCTGGGTCCTGCCAACGGATGCGGCTCGCGTCGAGCGCCTCTGTACCGAAGCGTTGGGGTTGCTCTCGCCCGATGAGCGCACGCGGCTTGGGACGCTAACCCGCCCGTCGGTCGCGCGGCGTTACCTTCTGGCGCGGGGGCTGCTCCGCCGGGGGCTTGCCTGGCATTTGGGTGCGAACCCCGCGGATCTCGAATTTCGTTACAGCGCGACGGGCAAGCCCTTGCTGGAACGGCCCGACGCCCGTGATCTCGCGTTCAGCCTGTCCCATGCGTCATCGGACGTGTTGCTGGCCGTGGCGCGCGCGCGGTGCGTCGGCATCGACCTGGAGCCGGACGGGCGCGCCGCCATCGCGCTCAGGATCGCGCGGCGGTTCTTCTCGGCGGCCGAGCAGCGCCATCTCCAATCGCTCGGCGAGACGGCCGCTCCTTACGCGCTGATGCTGTGGACGTTGAAAGAGAGCCTCACCAAAGCCATGGGGCGCACGGTGTGGGACAGCCTGGCCGGCCTGAGCCTGGCGATCGAAGGCGATCGGATCCGCTGGCTCGCCTCACCGCCCGGTGAAGCCGTCCCCTGGATGCTGACGGTCGGCCGATTTCGCGACGCTCACACCCTCGCCTTGGCGCTAGTGCTGCCTGACAGTGCGGCGGCTGGCTCCTTGCGCTACCGGTACCACATCCTCGGAGAGGGCGAGACTGCGAGCGTTGCCTTCCAGCCGCTCTCTGCACTTGTGTGAGCCACTCTAAAATTTCGCAAGCGCCCTGTTTATTTCGGTTTGTAATATTTTTATCCATTTATTGTAATTTCTATGGATATCCGCGCCATCGTAGAGAAGATTGTCGCTATTTTTGTAATTGACGCTGTAATTGTTGGTCGAATATTTTATGTCAACCTGCGCCATATGCGAGCGAACGTGCACCGTCGCCACGAAATGCCCAGGCTCGACCTCGTTCAGCGTCCATTGCCTGGCTGCCGCCGCCTGAACGATCGCGGTGCGGACCTGCTCGACGGTCGCCTTGGCGCCGGAGCCGGTGGCGACCGTGGCGTTATCGATGTTGTAGACGGGCTCGGTGCGTCCGACCGCCATGGCATAGGTAGGCGAGTTCTTGACGAACCAGCCTGCCTCGGCCGGATAGGCCCACAACAACGCGAGCGCGGCAACCAGAAGAATTCGACGGATCATCGAAACCCTCCCTCGGCCGAAATGGTCAATGCACGTGCATTGTTCCCAATCGTTGCAGCCTGTCAATGTGGAGCGGCTGGATGGCGGAGAACTCGCGCTCAAGAGCCCATCGGCGGCGCTTGGCGTGCCCCCTAACGATCATCCATTCGAGGGAGGCAGACCAGAGAATGGCGCGTGTGCGCCGGTTGAGCAACGGGCAATCGGCGGAGTTGGTCGGGGTTGCGCAGCCGATCGTCCGTTGCGGCGAGCCTGGCGGCGAAGGCCGTCGGGGTCTGTTCGGTCGTTTCCCGGTTCCGGTTTCGACATCGACGGCAACACGGTCATCAAGCGTAACGCCGAAGGTCGCGCACCGGACAGAACTCTTTAGGGCACATTGGCCATAGTACGCCTTGCAGGTCAAAGGCAGCGATGCCATGTCTGGTCGCGAGGAGACGTCCTATGACCGGGTTAGAGCTCTGGCTTCTGACGCCTTTCGTGGCTTTCTTTCTTGCCCGCTGGAAGGAGCGTTCCGGCTGGCGTTGGGGTATGATCAGCTCGGTGTTCCCGCCCGCGCTCCTCATTCTTATCGCGCTCCGGGACCTTCCGGCAGCGCCACGCGCGGTCCGATAGTTCGCGGGCAAGCCCGTAGCTCCGCCGGCCTTCCAGCCTCTCCCAGTGCGGCACGATCGCGGGGACCAGGCGCGTCTCGCGCACGACCAAGGGTGTCAACAGGCTCAATGTTTGCAAAGCTCGCGATCACGTTTTCACACCCTCATCAAATCCCCACTCTTCATCTCGTAGCCGTCCGACGATCTCGGCGAGCGCCTTGTTGATCTCGGCCTTCACCAAGTCGGTTGCCTCGCGGGCGTTGATGCCGAATTTGACTCCCATTTCGAAGCCAATGTGGTCAGCGGTGGCGAGGATGGTGTCGCGGTAGAGGCGGCCGGCTTCGAATGCGGCAGTCTGCACCACGCTTTTTTCAACGAGCTTTTCAGCGAGCGTCTCGTATTCGAGCCGCTCCCGTAGTGCGCGATAGTTCTCACGCACCGTGCGCGCCTTGATGAACGGCGGATGAGGCGCGGCGTCGATCGCCGACCTCGTCTCGCGGCGCTGGTCGGTCGTCGATGTATTCGTTGCGCCAGTGCCGCTCTGAAGTCGGGGATCGCGAGCCGGGTCCTTGTCTCGCGCGATCGACCGATCGGCTTCGATCGGATCGATCTTCCCGTTCTGAAGGCGGATCCGGCCTTGGCGCACGAGTTGGTTGACGTACTGCTTCGACCAACCGCGCGCGTCGGCAAATTGTTTCTGGGTCATCAAACGAGACGGCTCAACGGCCCCGTCGACAGGCTCGCTCGGTTCCTCGTCAGGTCCCATCGCCTCGGCCGACGGCAGAAGCTCGAGCACGATGATGCGCCCCGCCGTGCCGATGACGCCGGCGAGGCTGCCGAGCGCATCGCCGACCTCGTCGGCGTTCTTGGTCACGTCCTCGCCCAGAATGAGACCGAGGCGCGCGGCCTCGTCGCCATAGCCCTCGAAGGCCTCCACACCCTCGGCGGCGAGCTTGGCGAGCTTCGGCCCGAGCTTGTCGCCGGCGATCGTCCCCGCCGCCGCCGCGCGCTCGGCCGGGTTCTCGATCTCGCCCAGACGCGCGATCAGATCGGCGAACACCGCCTCGGTGCCGCGCGTCTTCCCTTTGCATACCGCCGCGGTGCAGTTGGTCAGGAGGCAGGACCTCGCCAGTATTGGGATCAACGGCGATGTCGGCGTCCTAGGTGAGTTGGTGCCGGCGCCCGGCTTCCGAATGTTTCAGGCCATAGCAGTCGCAGTTCATCTCCAAGATGTGGACGTGTCAGGTTGGACGGTCATTGAGCGCGCCGGTCATGCGTTTGGTGCCAAACACACGCACGTTCCGTCCCGTCCTCGAAGCGCAAGTTGGAGGAGACCATGGTGGAGCAGTGCTCATAGCGTTGGCTGACGGCAGCTTCGTTGGGGAAGATACCGGTGACGTCGCCGTACCGGGAGAACCGAAAGCCTCAGTAATTTCAGCGTTACGATTCGATGCCAGACTCTCTCGCCCATCCGAGCGAATTTCCAAAAGTACGGATTTTTCAGACAAAATAACCGGGTCAAAACAGCAGCTTAGAAATCCGTACTGTTTTGGCGCAGTCCAGAGCTTTGGAGAAAGTGGGCCCCGGAGAGACGATTTCGGGCTCCGGCACCGGCGGCTCGGTCCAGAGCTTTGGCCCGTGAACCGCGCGGACATTGGCGTTTCGCGGGGCCCCGCGCGGCGAAGGAGAAATTACGACTCAGGGAAACTGGCGGAGGGACAGAGTCTGCCGTCTAACCTTCTCAGGCAGATTTGCGCGCTGTCTAGCGTAAGCGGCGAGCAATCGCCGTCCCTACCGCGACAGAGATTACGAGGAGTTTTAATACTGTTGGCCCGATATTCGATCAGCCTCTTGGTTTGAGGATCCAATGCAGCCAAGGCCGTATTGGCAGAAAGATGCGATAGGCGCCGTCGAGAATCCAAGACAAGGGCCACCGCTGGAATGGCCGTCCAATCGGAGCCAAGGCGGGCATTGCGGACCAGATGTCCGCGAACGCCCGCCCGCCACTAGTGATCCGCCCGCCAGCATGCTTGACGTGAAAGCGCTTCAGCGCATCGTCGTGGCGCAAACCGGGGACAACGTCGGGCTCAGAAATTTTACTGACATCTATCCAACTGATGGACTCGGCTCCCCGGCGGCGGCGATAGAACGCGATTTCCCTAGTGCAAAGCGGGCAAGCGCCGTCGAAGAACACCGTGAGATCGGCGTCCCGAGTGGAAACATGGGCCGGCGGCTCCATTGCCATGATTATGGATTTCCCGATTAGTCCTTTTTGAGGCTCTTGAACGCTTCGAGTGCCCGTTGCCTTGCGGCTGCATGATCGATGATTGGTGCGGGATAGTTTCGTCCGAGACTGACGCCGGCGTCCGCGAGGTCGATTGGGCGTGCGTCCCATGGCGAGTGCAGCAAGCCGTTTGGCAGCTTCGCTAGCTCCGGCACCCATCGTCTCACATACGTACCGTCGGGATCGAATTTCGCGCCTTGAAGGGACGGATTGAAAATCCGGAAATATGGCGCGGCGTCGGCGCCGCAGCCGGCGACCCACTGCCAACTGGCCGAGTTATTGGCAAGATCGGCATCGACAAGTGTGTCCCAGAACCAGCCCGCACCCTGGCGCCAATGAAGTAACAGGTCCTTGATCAGGAACGAGGCGACGATCATACGCACCCGATTGTGCATCCAGCCCGTGCTCCAAAGCTCGCGCATTCCCGCATCTACGATTGGGTAGCCCGTTTGACCTCGCTGCCAGGCAACAAGCCCCTCGGCATTGTCGGCCCAGGGGAACCCGGCGAACTCGCTGCGGAGCGGAACTTCCGGCAGGTTTGGGAAATGGAACAGCAGGTGATACGAGAACTCGCGCCAGGCGATCTCCGATAGATAGGTCTCGACGCCACCCGGCATGGGGTTCCCAGTTGTTGCCAGAGCGTGGGCTGTCACTGTTCGCCAGACTTGGCGCGGACCGACCTCGCCGAAATGAAGATGAGGAGATAACCGAGAGGTGCCCTCGACCCCAGGCAGGTTCCTCTTGTCACGATATTCAAGGGCAGTACGCCCAACGAAATCGGCAAGTCGTTCGTGAGCGCCTTGCTCGCCCGGATTCCACATTGCCCGCATCCCGGTGGCCCAATCCGGTTTTGTCGGGCGTAGCGCCCAGGTCGGAAGAGACTCAGTCTCAGGAAAAACCGTGGGAGATCGGATGTTCTTGGGGGACGCCAAGGCAGGATCGGTCAGGCCACCGGCTCTCAATGCCTTCCAGAATGGCGTAAACACCCTGTACGGATCGCCTTTTTTGGTAGCGAGCGTCTGCGGTTCCCGTATCAAGGCGGAGTTGAAACTAAGCGCCTCGACGCCCCGGCTCCTCAGCTGGTTTTTCACGCGATCGTTCCGCGCAATCGCCCAAGGCTCATATCGCCGGTTCCAATAGACCGCGTCAGCGTCGGTCTCGTCTAACAATTGATTGATGACAGCTTCCGCCTTGCCACGTCGGAGGACCAAACGACTTCCGCGCGCCCTTAAACTGCTCGCAAGCGCCTCCAGGGAGCCATGCAGCCACCAGCGCGAAGCGCCACCTAGAGCCCACTCTCCGGCATCCGCATCATCGAGAATGAAAACCGGAATGACCGGCCCGCCACGCCCGATGGCTCCAGCTAAAGCCCGATTGTCGGCAAGCCTCAGATCGCGACTGAACCACAGGAGCGTCACCATGGCAGCGTGTCACCCCGATAATCAAAAAAACCGCCAGAGTGCGCCGAGGTCAAATTGTCGATGACCGCGAGCAACTGCTCCGCGGCTTGCGCCGGGGTGCGAACTTCGAGGCCAGATTTGATGAAGGGCGCAGACAGGGCGCTGTCGACCGTTCCGGGATGAAGGGCGACACAGATTGCCTCCGGCCGACGTCGCTTCAATTCGATAGAGGCGGTTCGGACGAGCTGGTTGAGCGCCGCTTTTGATGCTCTGTAGCTGTACCAGCCACCCAAGGCGTTATCACCGATACTGCCGACCTTGGCCGAAAGCGTCGCGAAAACCGATTTTCCATCGCGCGACAAAATCGGCAAAAAATGCTTCATCAGCAATGCCGGCCCAATCGCATTGATGGCGAACGCATGTGCCATATGCAGCGGATCAAGCTGTCTCCAACTCTTCTCCGGCTCCGCGCCATCGCCGTGGAGAAAACCGGTCGCATCGATGATGAGACGAAGTGGCAGCCCTAGATCAGAGATAGATCTTGCCGCATCGCTAATGCTGGTCTCATGGGTCAGATCGATCGAAGGCGATCCCGACCGGGAAAGGCCGATCACTTTTTCGAATGCATCGGCCTCGCCAATGAAATCGAAAAGCGCGTTTCCGACCGCGCCGGAAGCACCAACCACAAGGGCGAGACCTGCATCAGGGAAGGATTTCAAGCAGCCCTTTGTATTCACTGCGTTGAGCTCCCGTTCGGCCTCGTTCTTGCCCCCGACATCAGTTCAAAGCCGCCGATTCACTAGCGCCCTTCCGGCCTCCCCGCAGGGCCCCGTGCGACACCGCTTACTTTGCCCGCCTCGGATCTCACTCAGTTGCCACGGCCCACGATGGACGCCGTAGCGACCAGCTCATCGAGCAACGCCATGGTGGCGTGGCCTGAGCAGCTGAACGGATTCAACTCGGCCTTCTCGGAGTACTTGAGCAGCAGCGCGGGGTTGACCTTTGCGATATTTACCTGCCCCATCGTCCAGTTGCCGAATCGTCGCTCAGAGATTTCCTCGTAGACCAGAAGTCGCACGTTTGAGTGCCGATCATCGCGAACGATCGCGTTGAACAGTTCGCAGACCTCATCGCGACCGCCTTCGAGCACCTGGATAAAGATATCGTCGAGGTAACAGAGCATTCCCGTAATGCCCTGCCGAGGATTGTTCTTGAGAGACTGTTCCAGGATTGAAGCCAAGACCGGCGCGGCAAGCGGTTCCGACGCGCGGCTGGCATATAGACAACGGACAAGCATCGTGGCCTCAGCTTTTGAGATTGATGAGAGACAAGAATTCACGGCGCAGTGCAGCATCCTTGAGAAAGGAGCCGCGCATCACGCTATTGACCATCTTAGAGGCGGTGTCTTTGACTCCGCGCCAGTGCATGCAGAAGTGATCCGCCTCCATGACCACCGCGAGCCCGTCGGGGGTCACCTTGTCCATGAGCAATTCGGCCAGCTGCGTAATTGCTTCTTCCTGGATTTGCGGCCGGCTCATGATCCATTCGGCAAGCCGCGAGTATTTTGACAGCCCGATCAAGTTGGAGTGCTGGTTGGGCATCACCCCGATCCAAAGCCGTCCCATGATCGGACAGAAATGGTGGCTGCAAGCGCTGCGCACCGTGATGGGCCCGACGATCATCAGCTCGTTCAGGTTGCCCGCGTTCGGGAACTCAGTGACCGGTGGCGTCGGCACGTAGCGCCCGCGGAACACCTCATTGAGATACATTTTGGCGACGCGGCGGGCGGTATCCTGGGTGTTGTGATCGCTTTCGGTGTCGATCACCAAGCTCTCGAGGACGCCCCTCATCTTGCCGGTGACCTCTTCGAGCAGCGCGTCAATCTCGCCCGGCTCGAGAAAATCGGAGATGTTGTCGTTGGCGTGAAATCGCTGCTTTGCCCGACGTACGCGGGCGCGAATCCTCTCGGAAACAGGCAAAGTCGGATCGTCGTCATGCCGCCGTGTAAGGTCGCTCATGATCATTCGCTATTGGGTTGCTAACACGGGTTCGAATCTCCGCTGGCGAAGCTAAGGTCGTATGTGAGGATCGGCGTCTCACGACGTGTCATGGACTATTCGCCGGCCCCAATGAGTCGGATCGTTACGAAGGGCATGCGCCTACGTTTTTCCAGCCCGTGAGAATCGATCAGCGACACCGCCCGTTGATATCACGCGCCCGCTACATCGTCATAGCGCGCCGTGCCATCCTTTGCGGGGTGATCTCTATGCCCGACCGTTCGATTTGCCCTTCTGAAGGTCACGCCCGTGACGACGATGCCGGCAGCGATCAGTAAGTGCAGCACGATGAGCTCGCCGTACCATAGCCATGCTCCGGCGCCGGCGCAGAAGATCGTCGTCCACATGATGCTCAGCAGGACCATCGCCTGAAATCTCTGCGCCGGAGGCAAATTTCTCAGGGGGTTGAAGTTGGAATCCATGACGGAACGATATAGGGCCAGCATGTTCTTGGTTCCTTTTCGCGTTGGCATACCCCCTATACGAGCCGTTGCGTCTACCGGATCACCCTTCGCTGAGCACCCGCATGGGCCAAAGCCTTGAATCGGCCTGTCTGCGAATCGTCGCTCCCACGGATTGATCTGAAGTCGGCTCTGAAGCATTGACGTCCACAACAGAACCGGCGCGGGCGCGCGGTCCCAATCCGCCCTGGTCGGAACCCTCGCGTCCTATCCAAGAATTTCTCTGAAACGGGTAGCCAGGGGCGCTCGGTCCGAGACCTGAGTTCGGCTTCCGACACTTCCGCCAATCCAGTCCTCTTTGAGCCGGATCCCCCGCGCGGCACCTTGGTGAGTGAGATCCTGATGGGGTCGCGCATCAAACGCTGCCGACCGAGCCTCGCACTTCCAAGTGATCCACTTGGCGCCGACCTCCGTAATCCTCACTGTAGCGCCATTGAGGACAGGTCATTGGCGCATCGCCTGGCCAGGCGTGGCATTGCCGAAAAAAGTCAGGCGTGGCGCGCATCGCGGGCTGGTTTTGGATCGAAGCAACTCAAACCGGAGATGATCTCGATGTCGATCACACGCATTATTGCCGTTGCTGCCATTGCCGCACCTCTCGCGCTTGGACTCTCTTCGGCGCGCGCCGCCGATATCGTCGATACGGCGGTCAGCGCCGGCTCGTTCAAAACGCTGGTCGCGGCTGTCCAGGCCGCCGGGTTGGTCGAGACCCTGAAAGGCGAGGGCCCCTTCACGGTGTTTGCGCCGACCGACGAGGCTTTCGCGCGGTTGCCGGCGGGCACCGTCGAGGAACTGCTCAAGCCCGAAAACAAGGAAAAGCTCCAGGCCGTGCTGACCTATCACGTGATTGCAGGAAAGGTGACCTCGACCGACGTCGCCGGCAAGAAGTTGAGCGCGAAAACGGTCCAGGGCGGCTCGATCGCTGTCAACGGCATGAACGGCGTGCGAGTCAACGATGCCATGGTCACAGCGGCCAACATCGGCGCCGACAATGGCGTGATCCACGTTATCGATCGTGTTCTCCTGCCAAACTGATTTCCAGATCGCGATGCGTCCCGCGGGCCTGATTGGGCTCGCGGGACTTCGTGAGCCGATGATCCCGGATGGGCGGTCCGCCTCCAACTTAGCGACTTATGGCAATTGATGAACGCCGAGACACGCTCTACTCTCCGTTCGGTACGGCCCGAGCGCCGGACTACCGCATTCTACCGCCGATGTCCTGGGCCAGAGCTGGTGGTGGATCTGATCGACCAGGGTTCATTCGATTCAACGCTGCCCGAGTTGTTGATTCGGCGGATCGCCGAGGCGCGCGACCGCGATGCGTTTAGTGCCTTGTTCCGGCACTTCGCGCCGAAGGTGCGCGCCTTCTCGCGAAGCCGGGGCGCGAACCGTGCGAATGCCGAAGAGCTTGTCCAAGAAGTCATGCTTGCGGTCTGGCGCCGGGCCGAGACCTATGATCCGGACAAGGCCAGCGCGGCGACTTGGATCTACGCCATTGCGCGCAACCGAATGTTGGATGAGCTGCGCCGCCCGGCACTGCCTGAGCTGAGCACTGGCGAAGTTCGGGAGGAGGCTGCGGAAGAGCCCGAACACGAGCTTCGTATCGATGGCGCCCGCGCGGCTTCCCG
>CAMDDO010000040.1 GCA_945892755.1 Rhizobium sp. Q54
GCAAGGATGACGCGGCTTTGCGGCCCAATCCCACCCACATTCGAGCGTTCCGGTGACCGCAGACCAGGCTTGGAGTGCAGATCACTTGATCTGGCGGCAAAATCAGCCGACCTTGCAATCAAACGACAGGCCACTTGGGGAATGTCGGATGAGTTAATGCCGGTCTACGCCGTGTGCAGTGTGCGGCACTTTTTTTGCGCCTGAACTTGTCAGGAGATTGGTGATCATGAAGAAGAGCGCTCTTTGGCTGGCCGCTGCGACCATCGCGACGTTCCCAATCGCCGCACAGGCCGGCGATTCTGGTTGGTATCTTGGTGGTGGTGGCGGTCTCAACCTGAAGCCGGACGCCACGGTTGGCCGCATCAACGATGAGGTCGGCACCGAGCTTGGTTGGATCGGCCTGGCCCGTGGCGGTTATGACTACGGCAATGGCTGGCGCACCGAGCTTGAACTCGGCTACCGCGACAATAACGTTGATGACATCGATGGCGTTGATGGCGACGGATCGACCAACAACCTCGATACGATGATCAACGTGCTGTACGAGTTTGAGACGGGCTCGATGTTCCGTCCTTATATCGGTATCGGCCTCGGTGGCTCGATGGTCGAATATAGCGGCGTGTCGCCGGTTGGCGGTGCGCGCGTCGATGATACGGATTGGGTGTTCGGCTATCAGGGCATTGCCGGCACAAACGTCGAAGTCACCCCGAACGTCGCGTTCTTCGCCGACTACCGCTATCTAGCGACGGATGAGCCGGACCTGCACACTTCGGCTGGCACCGAGATCGAAGCGGACGAGGCCAATCATTCGGTCGTCGTAGGCTTCCGCTACAAGTGGCTGTCCCCGAAGAAAGCCGTGGAGGCGCCCGCGCCGGAGATCAAGCGCATGGCGGTCGAAGAGCCGCCGCCGCCGGCACCCGCCGCGGTTGAGGAAATTCCGCGCAACTTCATCATCTTCTTCGACTGGGACAGAGACAATATTACGCCTGAAGCCCAGCAGATCCTGGAAGAGGCCGCCCAGTACGCGAAGCAGGCTGGCGTGGCGCGCATCGTACTGACTGGCCACGCCGACCGTTCGGGCTCGACAAAGTACAATGAGGGCCTGTCGATGCGGCGCGTCAACAACGCGATGACCAACTTGATCGACCTCGGCATCCCCGGCAGCTCGATCGCCGTGTTCGCGAAGGGCGAGACGGAGCCGTTGGTGCCGACCGACGATGGCGTCCGCGAGCCGCAAAACCGGCGCGTCGAGATCGTTCTCGAATAGCTGCGGCTGGCGCGTTCAATGATCAAGGGGCGTCGGCCTAGAGCCGGCGCCCCTTTTCCTTGTCTGCCGGCCTGCGCCGCTGAAAAAGGCGCGGCACCCTTCGCCGGCGTTGGGCGACGGGCCGCACTCTAATCTTAAGGTTGGGGTCGGCGAGGCGCGGGGCCGCACCGTCGAAGCGGTCGGTTGGACGGAGGACGGATCAGTCGTTGACCTTCTTCGTGTTCTTTTTGGCGCCGGGAATCTGGATTGCGTCTTCGACCAGCTTGACCGTGGAGCAGCGCTTATAGCCGTGCGCGCCGGCCGCCGGCCGTGCCGCGGCATAGCTCTTGATCTCGGCGGCTTTGACCGACAGGACCTCATCAAACATGCCGACGGTTTCGCGGCAATAGCTGTGCGTGTCGACGCCGGCCCGGCTTGATGAATTGTTCGCCAGTCGCGTCACCATCAGGTCGAGCTGATTGTTCCCCTTGCCGCCATATTGCGCGCTGAAGAACTTCTTGAGCGTGCCGCCATTGGCGCGAAGCTCGGGCCCAAATTTCTGCACGAAACTGGCAAACTTGCCGTGCTCGCGGCAGCGCAGGCCCGCGACCATCAAATCCGATTGCAGCACGCGGAGCGATAGCGCCGCGTAATCGACTTCGCTCGCGCATGATTTAGCGAAGGCTGTCCCTTCGCCAAGAGAGAACAGCATGACCGTCGCGGCGGCAATCGTACCGAACGCCCGCCGACGGAGTTTCCGATCTACCCACATCGCGTGCTCTCCCCATGCTGATCGGCATCGCGCCCCGGCATCTCGACATCAACGGTGCCATGATGCCGCCATGTTTTCAAGGCACCGATGGTTTCCATGTCGTTAACCAAAAGCCATTTTCCGCCATGAGGTTGATGGGCGAAACGTCCGCGTCCACGCCGTGACGGCGTGAGGGCAAGGCGGTTGGTGGACCGTGACGTCCGGCTTTGATTGGTTGGCGTCGCAAGCGTGGCTCCGCTAGATTCCCCGGCGGAGCCGATGCAGGAACAGGGCGGAGCCTGATGAATCCGAATTTTGCCAAGCTCTTGTTCTTGAACGTCGGGCACTTTTTCACCCACCTGTTCATGCTGCTCTACCCGACTGTCGTGCTCTCGCTCGAGTCGGAATGGCGACTGTCCTATTCGGAGCTGATCGCGCTCTCCTTGCCAGGTTTCATCGCCTATGCCGCGGGCGCGCTGCCGGCCGGTTGGTTGGCCGACCGCTTCGGTCGCAAGGGCGTGCTCTCCATCTTCTTCATCGGTATCGGGCTGGCATCGATCCTCACCGGCTTCGCCCGCTCGCCAACCGAGATCGCGGCGGGCCTCGGGTTGATCGGCCTGTTCGCCTCGATCTATCACCCGGTCGGCATCGCCATGGTGGTCGAGGGCCGCGAGAAGGTCGGCAAGGCACTCGGCATCAATGGTGTTTGGGGCAATATGGGCGTTGCGCTCGGCGCGCTGGTGGCTGGCGTATTAAGCGATCTCCTGGGCTGGCGCTTCGCGTTTTTCGTGCCGGGGGCCATTGCGCTGCTCGTGGGGTTTGCGTTCGTGCCGTTGGTCAAGGTCGCGCGCGTGCCCCGCGTCCCGCGCGGCGGCCCAGCACTCGATGCAACCGGGCGGCGCGTGCCGCGCAGCATTTTCTTGATCATCATCGTCGGCACGCTCGGTTCGGGGCTCATCTTCAACGCCACGACGGTTAGCCTTCCGAAGCTCTTCGAGGATGGTCTCTCGATGCTGCACGGCTCGGTGATCGGCGTGGGTGGCGTGGTTTCGGGCATCGTGGCGTTCGCCGCGTTCGTACAGATCGGCACCGGCTTGTTGATCGACCGCTATCCGGTGAAGCCGATCTGGCTCGCCATCTTGCTGCTTGAAGTGCCGCTTCTGGTCCTTGCGGGTTGGGCAGCGGGGGCCGGGCTCCTGGTCCTGGCGATTCCGCTCCTCTTCCTTGTGCTGGGCGAAATCCCGATTCAAGACGCGCTGGTCGCGCGCTACACCGCCGAATCCTGGCGCTCGCGAGTCTATGCGGCGAAGTTCGTGCTCTCGATCGGATCGTCGGTCGCCGTTGTCCCGCTGATCGCGGTCTTTCACGGCGCGACCGGCAGTTTCCTCGGGTTCTATGCGCTGCTTGGCGGCGTTGCGGTCGTTGTCGCGATTGCCGCGTCGTTCCTGCCGCTCCGCATGCGGACTCATGATCAGGTCGCGCCCGATCCCGTGGCGGCGGCCTAGGGCACTGCACCGTGGAATAAGGCGTGTGCGGACTTCAGATGCCGGCTCGCTCGGAACCATATGGCGCCGCCGCCGTGCGGCGGTTGCCTGGGTGTCGATCGCGCTTCTGGCGCTGCACGCCTTCGACTCGTTTGGCGCCGAGAACCACCGGCGCTTCGGCGCGCCGCGCGCAGATCTTCGTGGCGCCGAGCGGGAACGCATCGAGCTTGGCCGAGCCTTGTTCGATACCCGCGCTTTGGCCAAGTCAGAACCCGGCGCGGCGCTGGTCGGGCTTGGGCCGGTCTACAACATGGAGGGCTGCGGCGGCTGCCACATTCGCGACGGGCGCGGCCGCCCGCCGCTGGTGCAGGGCGAGGCCCTGCGTCAGATGGTGGTCCGGCTCTCGGTTCGTATGCCGGACGGCGCTGTCATGGCCCATCCCGTCTACGGCACCCAACTCAACGACCAGGCGATCGAGGGCGTACCGGCGGAGGGCCAGGCCTTTGTCGAATACAGCGCGGTCACGGGCCGGTACGGCGACGGCACGCCCTATGAACTAGCGCGCCCACATTACGGATTTTTCGAATTGGCGTTCGGGCGGCTCGGCGACGAGGTGTTGATCTCCGCCCGGGTGCCGCCACATGTCGTGGGTCTTGGCCTCATCGAGGCGGTCTCCGATGGCGTGATCCTAGCGCTCGCCGATGAAGACGATGCCGATGGTGATGGCATTTCGGGCCGGCCCAACCGGGTGACCGACGTCGCGACTGGTCGGTTGCGCCTCGGCCGCTTCGGCTGGAAGGCCAGTCAACCTACTCTCAGGCAACAGAGCGCCGAAGCAGCGCGCACCGATATGGGCCTGACTTCGACGCTCTATGCGCACGAGGACTGCGCCCCCATGCAGCGCGCCTGTGCCGCTTCAAGCGGTCAGGGACGGCCCGAGCTCGGCGATGCGGCGCTCGACGCCCTCGAAGCCTATTTGAAGGGCCTGGGCGCGCCGTTATCACGCGGTTCGGCCGGCGCGGGCGTCGCGACGGGCCAAGGGCTCTTCGCCGATTACGGCTGCGCGCGCTGCCACGTGCCAAGCCTGAAGCTCGAGCGCGCGGCCCTTCCTGGCGCGGTACCGGCGGCGATCGCGGTCTATTCCGACCTTTTGCTGCATGACATGGGCGAGGGGCTCGCCGATCACCGGCCTGACGGATTGGCCAACGGCTCCGAGTGGCGCACCGCGCCGCTCTGGGGCCTTGGGCTGACCGAGCCGATCAACGGACACACGCGATTTTTGCATGATGGTCGCGCGCGCAATCTTGAGGAGGCCATCCTTTGGCATGGCGGAGAGGCCGAGCCGGCCAAGGAACGCTTTCGCCTGGCCCCAGCCGATGACCGCGCCGCGTTGCTCACTTTCCTTAACAGCCTCTAATCGGTGGCTCGCTCCCTGTCGGCGCGTCAACGGGGATTGACATTTAATTCAATTATCCTATAAATATCGAAGTATGAAAATATCAAACGCCCTTGGCGCGCTCGGCGCGCTTGCCCACGAAACCCGCCTCGCGGCTTTTCGGCTCCTGGTGCGGGCGGGCGCCGACGGCCTGCCGGCTGGCGCCGTGGCGAGCCGGCTCGGCGTTGGCGCCACCGTCATGTCGTTTCATCTCTCCGAGCTGGCGCAGGCCGGACTGGTCGAGGCGCGGCGCGACGGTCGCTCGATCATCTATCGGGCGAGCTATAAGCGCATCGGCGCGCTGCTCGACTATCTCATCGAAGACTGTTGCCAGGGCGCTTGCGGCGCCAGAACCACTGCCACAAAGGAGAACTGCGATGAAACGGCTGCATGTTAATCTCGGGGTCGACAATCTCGACCGCTCGATCGCGTTCTATTCAACCCTGTTCGGCGCCGAGCCGACGGTGCGTCACGCCGATTACGCCAAGTGGATGCTCGACGAACCGTGCGTCAATTTCGCGATCACGGCACGCGGACGGGCCACCGGGCTCGACCATCTCGGCATCCAGGTCGAGAGCGGCGATGAGCTCGCCGAGGTCACCGGCCGGCTCAAATCGGCGGGCCAATTCGTGCTCGACCAGAAGGACGCGGCATGCTGCTACGCGAAATCGGACAAGGGCTGGGTAGAGGACCCGCAGGGCATCGTGTGGGAAACCTTCCACACCAAGGGCCAACATACGACCTATGGCGACGAAACCTTGGTCAGCACGGTCGTGCCGGCGGCCGGCCAGGGCAAGGGGCCGTGCTGCGGGCCGAAGGTGAAGGAAGCAGTCGGGGTCTGAGCTGGTCCTATACCAAGCTTCGATGAGCTCGACTCATCGAAGCCTGGCCGCCGCAACCCCGCCGCGCCGCATTAGCGGCGAAAGCCAAGGGCCAATCGAGTTCTTGAACGCGCTCTAATCCAATAGGGCAGCGAAACGCGGTAAGGCGCGAACCCGGTCGAGCCAGGCCTCGATGGCCGGGTAGGGCTTCAGGCTGATGTCGCCATCGCCAGCTTGCGACAAAGCCGGAAAGGCCGCGACATCCGCCACGGTCGG
Organism: Rhizobium sp. Q54; assembly: GCA_945892755.1. Lineage (GTDB taxonomy): Bacteria > Pseudomonadota > Alphaproteobacteria > UBA828 > UBA828 > SHWC01. The sequence goes on from CAMDDO010000040.1 coordinate 6,014, forward strand.
ATGGTCGAGCGCGATCCATTCGCGCTTCGAAAGACGATCATTGTAGAGCTTGAGTGCGATTTCGCTGCGCTCATTCACAGTGTTGGCATTGACGCAGAGCCAGGGAAAGAGTTTGGCCAGGCGCGCGTCATAGGGCCCAAGGCGAATTTCATAGGCCGCGGCGGAGAGCCACGAATTCACTTCGGCCTCTTGGTCGGGGTCGCGCGGCATCCAATAATCCTTGCCAAATTTGCGCGCCACCCAAACGAGGATGGCCTGCGAATCGCGGAGTACGAGCGTGCCCTCGGTCAGGACCGGCAGCTGGCCGAACGGATTGAGCGCGAGAAAGGCCGGAGTCTTGTGCTCGCCTTTGAGCAGGTCGATCGGCTCGCGTCGGTACTCGACGCCCAGGAGCGAAAGCAGCAGCCGGACTTTGTAGCAATTCAGCGCAAGCGGCATGTTGTAGAGCGTGATCATCTTGCCTCCGAGCCATTCGACCATGGGTTCGGGATGGAACGACGAATAGATGCACGCGAGCCCGCGCGCCGATCCGCCGCCGAGCAGTCATCAACACAATGTCCCGCGCGGCGATCGAGCGGGCGGCTTTAAATTTGCCGCTAGTCTTTGATCGATTCAAGGGTGTGCTGCCCCGGAAAAGGCCAGTAGGGACCTAGCTCGCGCGGCTGGCGCGTTTCCTGGCGTTCGGGTCAAGCAGGCGCTTCCTGAGGCGGATGCTCTCGGGCGTGACCTCGACCAGCTCGTCCTCTTCGATATAGGCGAGCGCCCATTCGAGGGACATCTTGGGGATCGGCGTGAGGCGGATGTTCTCATCGTGCGAATGGGTGCGCACGTTCGAGAGCTGTTTCGCCTTCAAGGGATTGACGTCGAGGTCGCTGCCCTTGAGGTGCTCGCCGATGATCATGCCGCCATAGACCTTGGCACCCGGCTCGATGAACAGCGGCCCGCGGTTTTCGAGGTTCCAGAGCGCGAAGGCGACCGCGACGCCATCCGAATTCGCGATCATCACACCATTATTGCGCCCGGCGATCGGCCCCTTGTGCGGCGCGTAGGAATCGAACAGGCGATACATCACACCGGTGCCGCGCGTCGTGGTCATGAATTCGTTGTGATAGCCAATCAGGCCGCGCGACGGCGCGAGGAAACGGAGGCGGGTCTTGCCGCCACCCGAGGGCTTCATGTCCCTTAGCTCGCCGCGCCTCTTGCCCATCGCCTCGACCACCACGCCGACGAAGGCGTCGTCCACGTCGACCTGCACTTCCTCGATCGGTTCGAGCATCTGGCCGGTATCGGGGTCGGCCTTCTGCACCACGCGCGGCCGGCTAACCGAGACCTCGAAGCCCTCGCGCCGCATGGTCTCGATCAGCACGCCGAGCTGCAATTCGCCGCGCCCTGCGACTTCGAGCGCATCGACGTTCTCGGTCTCGCGCACGCGGATCGCGACATTGCCTTCGGCCTCGCGCAACAGGCGCGCTCGGATGACGCGCGAGGTCACCTTGCTGCCCTCGCGCCCCGCGAGCGGCGAATCATTGATCGAGAACGTCATGGCGAGCGTCGGCGGATCGACCGGGCGCGCGCGGATCGGCGTACTGACCGAAGGATGGCACAACGTGTCGGCCACGCTCGCGTTCGTATAGCCCGCGAGCGCGACGATGTCGCCGGCCTGCGCTTCCTCGATGCCGATGCGCTCAATGCCACGGAAGGCCAGGATCTTGACGATGCGTGCCTCCTCAATGAAGCCCCCCTCGCGGTCGAGCGCCTTGACGATCATGTTCTGGCGCACCGTGCCGGATTGCACGCGCCCGGTCAGCAGACGGCCGAGATAGGGATCCGCCTCGAGGATCGAAGCGAGGAGCGTGAACGGTGAGTTAGGGTCGGCCTTGGGTGGCGGCACATGGGACAGCACGGTCTCGAACAGCGCCTGCAAATTTTCGCGCGCACCGTCCGCTGTGCGCGACGCCCAGCCTTGCTTGGATGACGCGAACAAGGTTGGAAAGTCGAGCTGTTCGTCGGTCGCGTCGAGTGCAGCGAAGAGGTCGAAGACCTCTTCGTGCGCTTCTTGCGGCCGCGCGTCGGCGCGGTCGACCTTGTTGATCACGACGATCGGTCGGAGGCCGAGCGCCAGCGCCTTGGCGACAACGAACTTGGTTTGCGGCATCGGCCCTTCGGCGGCATCGACCAAGACCAGGACGCCATCGACCATGCCGAGCACCCGCTCGACCTCGCCGCCGAAATCGGCGTGGCCGGGCGTATCCACGATATTGATGCGCACGCCGCGCCACTCGATCGAGGTGCACTTGGCGAGGATGGTAATGCCGCGCTCGCGCTCGAGGTCGTTCGAATCCATCACCCGTTCGGCGACCCGCTGATTGTCGCGAAACTCGCCGGACTGGCGCAGCAGCGCGTCGACCAGCGTGGTCTTGCCATGATCGACGTGGGCGATGATCGCGATATTGCGGATATCCATTGCGAACCAAATTTCTCGATAAGGGGTCTGCCGCCCCGCTCCGGGGGCGTTGGGGCCGCTTGGGGCTGGCTGGCGGCGGTTCTATACACAAACCGTGAGAATTGTGCGAGTGCCGCGTTAAGAACCGGCCATCAAGGCTGAAAATTGGCCGTCCCACGCCTTCTTGCGCCGCGGGAACGAACCTGGGAAGGTTAACCGAATTTCATGGTCAGGGAGGCAAACGAGCCATGGACGACGCGGTCGGAACCACGCTGATCGACAATGAGCGGGTCAAGGTCACCCGTTGGCACTTCAAGCCCGGCGCCCATACCGGCTGGCACCGCCATGAATATGACTATGTGGTGGTGCCGATCACCACCGGCCAACTCCACCTCAAGGAGCCGAATGGCGAGCGCACGGTCGATATCACGCTCGGCGTGCCGTACTCACGCAATGTGGGGGTCGAGCACGACGTGATCAACCCCAGCAAGGATAAGGACGTCATTTTCATCGAAGTCGAGATGAAGTAGACGCCGAGCGCCGACCGAACCCCTCTCCCTTGGTCGGGAGAGGGGCCTCCCAACAATCTTGATCGCTACGCCGCTAGCTTGGGCTCGGTCGCGGGTGCGCTCTTGCGTGCCAGCATGGTGTCCTGCCAGCGGCTCAGGCGTGTGCATTGGGCGAGCAGCGGCCGGCCCTCCTCGGTCATGCCGACATAAGGCAGGATCGGCAGCACGAAGAGGTCGGCGAGACTCATCGCATCGCCAGCGAAATAGCGGTTCGTGGCGAGCGCGCCATCGAGCGCCTTCAGAACCTGCTCGACCTTCGGCAGATTGGCCTTGACGGCCGCCTCGTCGACCGGCACGCCGCGGCGCGGAAACACCAGCCGAGGCAGGATCAAGCCGCGCACGATAACCGGATAGGCATAGTCGAGCACGGCACTGATCCACGCCGTCATCAGCGCGCGCGCTTTGGCGTCGGCCGGTTGCAGGGCCGGGCCCTTGAAGGCCTCATCGATATAGCGCGCGATCGCGAAGGTCTCGAACACGCGCGCATCGCCGTGCTCGAGAATTGGAATCTTGCCGAACGGATGCATCGAAAAATTGCGCGCCGAGCCGATCTCGATCTCCTCGAGGCGGTGCGGCACGCCTTTTTCCTCGCACGCCAGCCGCGCGGTGCGCGTATAGGTGCTCGGTGCTAACCCATAGATCACGACATCTGCCATGGCGTTATCTCCTCTTGCCCTGTAGGTGGTCCGACAGTCCCTCGAAGCTGCTTGCCCAGCCTTGACCATGCGCGTCGCGCGCCTTCTCGTTCGGCATCTTGGAATGTTCAAGCGTAAGCTGGGTGGCATCGCCGAGCGCGACGAGCGTCACGGTAACCAGCGTTTCCACGCCCTTCATGTCGCCCTGTTCCCAGCACCAGGTGTAGACCAGGCGATCATAGGGCTCGATCGCAATGAAACGTCCGTTCAGCCAATGCGGCGTGCCATTGGGCTCGATCATGTTGAGTCGATAGCGACCGCCGACTTTGGCCTCGAACTGGTCGATCTCGGCCGAGAAGCCTTTCGGCCCGTACCAGTTCTTGACCTGCTCGCGATCGGTAAAGGCTTGAAACACGGCCTGGCGCGAAGCCTGGAGGACTCGCGTGAGCGACAAGACGTGATCGGCCGAGGCGAGATTGGCCCGCGTGTTCATGACGAGCGCTCCTCCTGCGTTTGTGCGGCAAGATGGTCGGCGAGGCGATCGAGCGACTCATTCCAGAAGCGACGTTGGGAGGTAATCCAATCGACCGCCCGGTCGAGCGCTGGCGCATTCAATCGGCACCGCTGCGTGCGCCCGTCGCGCCGCCGCTCGATCAGCCCGGCACCCTCGAGCAGGCGCAAATGCTTCGAGACGGCCGGCGCCGAGATCGGGAATGGGCGGCTGAGCTCGCCGACCGTGCATTCGCCGCTGGCGAGACGCGCGACGATGGCGCGCCGCGTGGGGTCGGCCAACGCCGCAAAGGTTTGGTCCAAATCGGCGGTTTGATACTTAACCATGTGGTTAATTAATGACCTCGCAATGGGTTTGTCAAGCGCCGTTCGGCGTTCCGGGGCGCTGTCACATAACCGTCATCTCTTGGTATCGAATCCATCCCGGAACCTGACTAGTTTCCGCCGCGAGACAACGAATCGCCCGCACGCCGCCGCGTGATGACCACCGCACCCGGCTGGCGCGGGGCACCCAAGGAGGACGAATGACGATGAAAAAGATGCTCGCTCTAGTCGGCACCGTCGCGCTCGTCGCGCTTGCCACGGCCGCCATCTCAAACTCGGCCGCGGCGCGCGATGAGATCCGCATCGTCGGGTCGTCGACCGTGTTTCCGTTCTCGACGGCGGTCGCCGAGGAATTCGGCAAGGTCGGCGGCTTCAAGACGCCGGTGGTCGAAAGCACGGGCACGGGCGGCGGCATTAAATTGTTCTGCGAAGGTGTCGGCACCGGGACGCCCGATATCACCAATGCCTCACGTCGTATCAAGAAAGCCGAGGTCGAGACCTGCGGCAAGAACGGCGTGCTCGAGATCCACGAAGTGAAGATCGGTTTCGACGGGATCGTCTTCGCTCACGCCAAGAATGCGAAGCCGTTTGAGCTGAAACTCGAATATGTCTGGAAGGCGCTGGCGAAAGAAGTGCTGATCGACGGCAAGTGGGTGCCGAATCCCCACAAGAACTGGTCGGACATCGATGGCTCTTTGCCCAACCAGAAGATCGAGGTGCTCGGCCCGCCGCCGACCTCGGGCACGCGCGATTCATTCAACGAGCTGGCCATGGAAGGCGGCTGCAACAAGATCGACGACATCGCCGCGCTCAAGAAGGAAGATGAAAAGCGCCACAAGGCGGTGTGTCAGACCGTGCGCGAGGATGGTGCCTATGTCGAGGCCGGCGAGAACGACAATCTGATCGTCCAGAAGATCAAGGAGAACCCGAACGCGGTCGGCGTGTTCGGCTACAGCTTCCTCGATCAGAACCGCGACTCGCTCGTCGGCATGGTGCTCGACGGCACTCAGCCGACCTATGAGGACATCTCCTCGGGCAAATATCCGGTCTCGCGCACGATGTTCTTCTACGTGAAGAAGGCGCATGTCGGCGTGATTCCGGGCATCAAGGAATATCTCGACACCTGGCTCAAGGACGAAACGTTCGGCCCCGACGGCTTCCTGGCCGACAAGGGCCTGATCGCGGCGCCTGACGCCGATCGCGACGCGCAGCGGAAGTCTTCCGAGAACCTGGACGACCTGAAGCTTTGACCGACAACCTCAAGCCGGCCGGTGGGATGGAATTCCGCCGGCCGGTCGACGCCTCGGCAATTTTGTTGGTTAGGCAGACATGACCGGCGAAGATTCGCGCCGTATTCTGATCGTCGAAGACGAGGCGGCGCTCGTCACCCTGCTCAAATACAATCTCGAGAAAGAAGGCTACCGGGTCGCCGAGACGGCGGATGGGCGCAACGCCCTCGAACTCATCGCCGCCGAGCGGCCGCATCTCGTCTTGCTCGACTGGATGATCGCCGGCCTCTCGGGCATCGAGGTCTGCCGGCGCATCAGGCAGTCGGCCGCCTCGCGCGATCTGCCCGTGATCATGCTGACGGCGCGCAGTGAAGAGACCGACCGCATTCGTGGCTTGGAACAGGGCGCGGACGACTACATCACCAAGCCGTTTTCGGTCACCGAACTGCTCGCGCGCGTGCGCACCGTGCTTCGCCGTGCGCGCCCCGCGCTCGAGGAGCAGGTGATCGAACTTGGCGATGTCAGGATCGATCTGACGCGCCATCGGACTTTGCGCAAGGGTCAGCCAATCGCGCTTGGGCCGACCGAGTTTCGCCTGCTGCGCTATTTCATGGAGCATCCGGGCCGCGTGTTCTCGCGCGACCACTTGCTCGAAGCGGTGTGGGGTCACAACGTCCATGTCGAGCCGCGCACGGTCGACGTCCACATCCGCCGACTGCGGCAGGCGCTGAACGGCGAGAATGACGTCGATGTCATCCGTACCGTGCGCGCCGCCGGCTATGCCTTCGAAGCGGATCCGGCGCGACAACAGTCGGACGCCATTTAGGTTGCTTTCCGTCAACGAAGCGGGCGCCATGCAGAAAACGGGTAAGACCTTGATCGACCGCGGGACGATCACCGAGCTGATCGAGCTTCGCCTGTCGCGCCGCGCCGCCCTCAAGGGCCTTGGCGCGGCCGCCGCCATGACGGCGTTTGGAGCCGCCGCATTGCGAGCCGGCGGCACGGATGCGGCAGGCAGTCTTGGCTTCGCCGAGCTTGAGAAGACCAATGACGAGACGCATCACGTCGCGGCGGGCTATGACGCTGATGTGCTGATCCGCTGGGGTGATCCCATGATCCCCGGTGCGCCCGCGTTCGATCCCAAGGCGGTGCGGGCGGCGAGCCAAGAGAAGCAGTTCGGCTACAATTGCGATTTCATCGCCTACATGCCGTTGCCACCAGGCTCCGGCGCGTCCGATCACGGGCTGCTTTGCGTCAACCATGAATACACGATCGCGCCTCTGATGTTCCCGGGCTTCACGGCGGACGCCATGACCGAAGCGCAGGTCGAGGCCGAGCTCGCGGCGCACGGTCATTCGGTCGTCGAGGTGAGGAAGGTGGGCGACAAATGGCGCGTGGTGGCCGACGGGGTCCATAACCGCCGGCTCTCGATGCGCTCGACCGAGATCGGCGTTTCCGGACCCGCCGCCGGGCACGACCGGCTGAAGACCAAGGCCGATCCGAGCGGAACCAAGGTCATGGGCCTGCTCAATTGCTGCTCGGGCGGTACCACGCCTTGGGGCACGGTGCTGATCGCCGAGGAGAACTTTCATCAATATTTCGGCGGCCATCCGGCCGAAACGCCGGAGGCGGCCAACCACGCGCGACTCGGCATCAAGGGCGAGCCTGAATATCAGTGGGCCAAGTTCTTCGAGCGCTTCGATGTCGAGAAGGAGCCGAACGAGCCCAATCGTTTCGGCTGGGTGGTTGAGCTCGACCCCTATGACCCGATGTCGAGGCCGGTCAAGCGCACCGCGCTCGGCCGCTTCAAGCACGAGGCGGCGACCTGCGTGGTCAACCATGATGGCCGCGTCGTGATCTATTCGGGCGACGACGAGCGTCTCGAATGCGTCTACCGCTTCGTCAGCGCGGGCAGGTTCGATCCCGCCAACCGCGCCGCCAATCTAACGTTACTCGATAGCGGCACGCTCTCGGTCGCCATGTTTGACGCCGACGGCACGCTCAGCTGGCTCGATCTCAGCCATGGCCAAGGGCCATTGACAGAAGCCAACGGCTTTAAGAGCCAGGCCGATGTGGTAATCGAGGCACGGCGCGCCGCCGAGCTCGCCGGCGCGACAAAAATGGACCGGCCGGAGGACGTCGAGACCAATCCGCTAAGCGGCCGGGTGTATGTCATCCTGACCAACAATTCGAAGCGCGCGGCGGATCAGACCGACGCCGCCAACCCGCGCGGGCCGAACAAGTTCGGCCACATCATCGAGATGATCCCGCCCGGTGGCGCGGGCGCCGAGGCCGATCACGCGGCAGATCGATTCACCTGGGATATTTTCATCAAATGCGGTGATCCCAGGAACGCCGACCATGGTGCGAGCCTTCACCCCAACGTGACCGCGGACGGATGGCCGGCCTCGCCCGATAATTGCGCCTTCGACACGGCCGGCAACATATGGCTCGCGACCGATGGTGCGCCCAAAGCCGCGGGCTTCGCCGACGGTCTGTGGGCGGCGCCGGTGGCGGGCGAGGCGCGTGGGTTGACCAAGCTCTTCTTCACCACGCCCGTCGGCGCCGAGCTCTGTGGACCATGTTTCACGCCCGACAATCAGACGCTGTTTCTCGCCGTCCAGCACCCCGGCGAGGCGGAACGCGCGATGAGCTACGAGTCACCGGCAACGCGCTGGCCCGATTTCGCTGAAGGCGTTCCGCCGCGACCCTCGATCGTCGTCGTCACCAAGCGTGGCGGTGGCGTCATCGGCGCCCCATGAGCGCAACGGAAATGAAGCCGGCGGTGGGCCAGCGGACGAAGGCGGACCGCGTCTACAACGTTCTCTTCCTGTGCACTGGCAACTCCGCGCGTAGCATCCTGGCGGAATGCGCGCTCAAGCGCTGGGGTGGCGGTCGCTTCGGCACCTTCAGCGCGGGGAGCCACCCGACCGGGCGGATCAATCCGTTCGCGGCGGAACTCCTGACGAACTACAACTATCGGCTCGACGGCCTGCGCAGCAAGAACTGGAGCGAATTCGCCGCGCCGAATGCACCGGTAATGGATTTCGTCATCACCGTTTGCGACAGGGCGGCCGGCGAGGTCTGTCCGATCTGGCCGGGTCAACCGCTTTCGGCTCATTGGGGCTTCAGCGACCCCGCCGAGGCGGAAGGCAGCGACGATGACAAGCGGCGCGTGTTCCGGCGCGTCTATACCGAGATCGAAGCACGCATTAAGATCTTTGTCAGCCTGCCGCTCGCGAGCCTCGACCGGCTCGCGCTCAAGCGCCGGCTCGACGAAATCGGCGGAACGAAAGCCGAGAGCTAAGCGAGCGGCGTGGGACCCGGTAGGCCGATGGACGGCGCGAAGCCGTCGGTGGCGGGGTCGGCGTCGAAGACGAACAGGCTGTAACCCGGCGCCGCATGATGGGGCGGCGGCAGATCGAGCCACGAGCCATCGCCGGGCGGCGCGCCGAGCGGCTCGGGCTGGTCCGAACCGCCGGCCTCGGGAAACAGCGAGTCAAAAAAGCCGCCGCCGCTCTCCTCCGATTGCGAGTCGCCATTGCCGTCGCGCGCATTGTCTTGATCGGAGCCCGACCCGGCGCCGAGCATGCCGCCGATCGCGTCGAACAAGCCGGTCGCGGCGCCGATCTCGCCGAGGATCGGAAGGAATGACAAGGTCTCGCCGAACAGCTCGTTGATGATCGCCTGGGTCACGATCTCCGGCACCGACGGTGCGACGTTGCCGAACAGAATGCGCGTCATCTCGTTCGCGGCATCGAGCACCACGCTGCCGGCGTCGTTGGTCACGACGACCGAACCGATGCTGCCATCCTCGTCCGCAAGCAGCGCGACCTTGTTCTCTTGACCCTCTGGATTGGCGACGCCGGCGACCTTGGTGCCACGAACGCCAATCACCATGACCGGCGTATGCACCTGCATGGCGTCCGGGTTGTTCGCGGCGATCTCGCCCGAGACGAAGACGAAGACGCCCTTGGTGATAGTGGTCAGCGACTGGCCGTCATGGGTCTTGGGGTCATAGACCAGCTCATCCAGCACGATCTGGCCATCGCCGCCGAGCGCGAAGGTGGACGAATCGGTGAACAGGATGCTGACCTTGGCGCCCTCCCCGGTTTCGATCGTATCGCCCTGGTAGACCGGCGCGTCCTGCGCCATGGATATCTTGCCGCCGTCGGCGCGCGTCGCGGTGACTTCGCCTTCGAGCGTTTCGACGCGTCCGATCGGCTGCGAGCCGTCTGGCGCGGCCTGGTTTGGCTGGCTCTGCTTGTTGCCCGAATTCATCGGCGTCGGCATGGGCTTTCCTTTGGGCGGAGGCGGCTTGCGGCTACCGCTGAATCGATAACGATGCCGGGCCCGGCGCCGGCAAGAAAGGCTTAGCGTCTAGTTTGCTATATATTGGTTAATGCAACGCTTGGCGTGAAGATTCGGAGGGACCGATCATTTTTCGACGCATTATCAAGCGCTATGGCTGGGTCCACCTGATCGGCCTCGGCGTGCTCGCCGCCGTGGTGCTACTGCGCGTGTTCGATCCCGCACCGCTTCAGGTGTTTCGGGCCAAGATCTTCGACATTTATCAAAAGGCCGAGCCGCGCGAGTTCAGCCATCAACCGGTGGTGATCATTGACATCGATGAGGAGAGTCTCGCCGAGATCGGCCAATGGCCATGGCCGCGCACCGTGATCGCTGATCTGATCCGCAAGCTCCTCGTCGACTACAAGGTTCCTGCGGCCGCATTCGACATCGTGTTCGCCGAGGCTGACCGCACTTCGCCCGACCTAATCGCCAAGAGCGTAAGCGGGCTCGATCAGTCGTTGCGCGACACACTGGTCGGTCTGCCGAGCAATGACGACGTGTTCGCCAGGGTGATCAAGGAATCCGGCCGCATCGTGCTCGGCCAGTCGACCACCTCGCGCGCGATAGTTGGTGAAGCGACGCGCAAATCGGTCAAAGCGAGCATCGGCGTTCGTGCCGCCAAGGGCGTCGATCCTAACGCCTTCATCTATGATTTCGCTGGGCTGGTTCGAAATTTGCCCGAGCTCGAAGCCGCGGCTGCGGGCATCGGCGTCTTCACCTTCAAGCCCTCGATCGACGGCGTGGTGCGTCAAGTTCCGCTCGTGATGCGCGTCGGCCAGCAATATTACCCGGCGCTCTCGATCGAGCTTTTGCGCGTGGCGACTGGCCAAAAAACCATCATGGTCAAGGCCGATCGTGCTGGCATCAGTTCGCTGGTCATGAAGGGTTTCGAGATACCGACCACTCAGAACGGCGAATTCTTCATTCGGTACGCGCCACACACGCGCGATCGTTATGTTTCGGCCAAGGACGTCCTGAACGGATCTCTGCCGCTCGAGCGGCTCGCCGGGCACATGGCGCTGATCGGCACATCGGCGGTCGGGCTCTTGGATATCAAGGCGACGCCGGTCGACGACGCCATGCCCGGCGTCGAACTGCACGCCCAGCTCTTGGAGAACGTGCTGACGAAGACCTTCCTGCAACGGCCCAATTGGTCGAACGGCGCCGAGCTCGTGGCGATCATCTTCATTTCGCTTCTGATGATTGGCCTGGTGCCGTTTCTCGGCGCGGTCTACACGCTGATCGTTGGCGTCGGATCGACCGCCGGGTTGCTAGGCCTTTCCTGGTATTTGTTCGCCGAAGCCGGCCTTCTGCTCGACATGGTCTATGTAGCGATCGCGACCTTCCTGGTCTATGCCGCGCTGACCTATCTCAACTACATGCGCGAGGAGCGCGAACGACGCCAGGTGCGCGGTGCCTTCAGCCAGTACATGTCGCCGGCCCTGGTCAAACAGCTCGCGGAGGATCCGAGCAAGCTTAAACTCGGCGGCGAGATGCGCGACATGACGTTGCTATTCTGCGATATCCGCGGCTTTACCACGATTTCCGAGCAGTTCGACGCCGAGGGCCTGACGCGGTTCATCAATCGCTTCTTGACGCCGATGACGCGGATCATCCTGGGGCAGCGTGGCACGATCGACAAATACATGGGCGATTGCATCATGGCGTTCTGGAACGCGCCGCTTCCAGATCTTGATCATGCCAAGAACGCCGTGCGCTCCGCGCTAGACATGGTCGAGGGTCTCAAAGTGCTGAACGACGCGCTCAAGGCCGAGGCCGAGGCCGAAGGGCGAAAGTTCATCCCGATCAATATCGGCATCGGCGTCAATTCGGGGATTGTTTGCGTCGGCAATATGGGCTCGGACCTGCGCTTCGACTATTCGGTGTTGGGCGATGACGTCAACCTCGCCTCGCGCCTCGAAGGCCAGTCGAAGACCTATGGCACCGACAACGTGATCGGCGAAAACACAGTCGCAAAAATACCCGGCTTCGCCTACCTCAAACTCGACCGCATCCAGGTCAAGGGCAAGACTTTGCCGGTCGACATTTATACCGTGCTTGGCGACGAAATCTACGCCGCGCGCCCCGGGTTTCACGCGCTCGCGGAGCGTCACAAGGAAATGCTGAACGCCTATTTGGCGCAGGATTGGTCGGCGGTGCGACGCAAGCTCGGTGAATGCCGCGCGTTCGACAACGATGGCCGCCTCAAGACTCTCTACGAGCTCTATGAGGAGCGGGTCGCCTCTTATGAGGCCGCGGCGCCGGGTGCTGGTTGGGACGGCGTCTACATCGCGAAGACGAAATAGTCGCTTCGTCGGCTCGGGTTCGCCGCGGGCCTATTCAAAGTCCCAAGCCCGCTTGAAGCCGAGATCGCCGTCGCCCCGGGCCGGCGCGTCGGCCGCGGGCTTTGCTTCCGGCTCCGCCGGCACCTTCAGGGTGCTTGCGGCGATCTTTTCAACCTTCACCGATGGCGCAGCGGAAGCGACTTCCGGCATCGGATTGGCCTCGGCGGCGACCGATTTCTGAGAGGGTACCAGGCCGGCATTCTCGTCGACCTTGGCGCCGGCACTCTCGGCGCCGCCCGCGATATTCGGAATGGTTAGGCGGCCCATCGAGGTCAGCAGCCGGAAGGTCGCGACGCGCGCGTCGTGCTGCGCTGCGACCAGATTGATGCGCGCGTCAAACACCTCGTTCTCGGCGTCGAGCACGTTGATCACCGTTTCCTTGCCAGCCTCGCGCAGCTTGCGCCGGGCGTCGAAGACCTCCGAGGCGATGTTCACCGCGTTCTGCAACAGGGCAACGCGCTCACGCGCGGTATCAAGTGATTGCCAGGCGAGGCGCACTTCTTCCCCTACCTTGCGGCGGGTGAAATTCGCCGTGTCGATCGTTGAAAGATATTGGTGCGCGGCCTGCGCAGCCGCGGCGCGCGTGGAGAAGCCGTTGAACAACTCCCAATTGGCTTGCACCTTGGCCTTGTAATCACGCCGTGAGCCTCTGATACCGTCGAAATCGTCCTCGTAGTTCCAGCTGCCAACCAGATCGATCTGCGGGTAGAACGGCGAGCGAGCCGCAACGCGCGCTTGATCCGCAACGTCGATCTGGCCGACCGCGGCTCGGATCGCGGGATGCTCGGCGAGCGCGCCCTTCAGCGCGTCGTCGAGCGAAGGCGGCACAAGGCCTGACCGGTGGGGTCGGCATCACCATGTCCTTGGCCGCCGGCGCGGTGCCGAAGACCTGCTCATAGCGGCTCATCGAGTCCTTCATCGCGCCCTCAAAGGCGACGCGGCGTTCCTTGGCGATTTGGAGCCGGGACTTCGCCTGCAGCACGTCAACCGCGATTCCCGCGCCGCGCCGCACGCGCTCGTCCTCGAGGTTGAGCTGCTGCATGATATTTTCTTCTGTGTCATACGCGAGCTTGACCAGCCTGATGTTGCGCAGGACCTCGAGATAAGCCGTGATGCCTTCGAACATGACGCCTTGCGTGCCGCTCTCGAGCTGGGCATCGGCGACCGCTTTCTGTGCCTTGGCGCTGCTGTGCACCGCCTCGACGCGAAAGCCGCTGAAGATGGTTTGTGTGATCGTGACGGTCGCCTGGCTGGCACTGCCCGTCGAGAATTCCTTGCCTTCCGCGAGCGAGCGACGGCCAGGGCTATCGATGTTCTCGTAGCCAAACGAGCCGGTGGCACGCGCCTTGGGCAGGAAATCGCCGAACGCGCGGCCAATGCCTTCATCGGCCGCCGCCGCGTTTTCGCGCGCGCCTTCGATTTGGGGATGGCTCAGGAGAAGGGCGTTGAGCTCCTCCACGAGCGTAGCGGCGTTTGCGCCAATCGGAGTTAATGCCGTGGCGCCCAGCAATACCGTCGCGGCCAGAGCCGCGTATGAAACTTTTCCCATCATGATCCTACCCGCCCGAGCCTTATTTTTCAGGACTTTGCGGCGTTCGCCAGCGCACCTAAACAAGCCGTATGCAAGCTTCGGCAATCTGGAATACTTAACACAAAGGGGCCCAGCGACCAAAGCGAGTCTATCGCTTACATGTCGAGCTGTTGCATCTCTGCAACGGTGCCGATCGCGGCGGTCGGCTGGATCGGCCCTACGGCCTAAAGCCCTGCAGAGCCTTGATCACCGAGACTTGGTGCTACGCATCCAGCACCAGATTGCCCTTGGGTACGGCGACGCAGGCGAGGCAGGAGCCCGCCTCGGGCTTCGCCCCCGGATCCTGCAGGTATTTCACCTCGCCCTGCTTGATCGCCGTGATGCAGGTGCCGCAATTGCCGGCTCGGCAGCCTGAATCCATCGTCACATTGTTGGCTTCGGCGAACTCGAGCAGCGAACCGGCATCCGGGTTCCATGGCGCGGTGATGTTCGACTTGGCGAAGCTCACGACAATGCCGGCGGACGCGGCGGAGGCGGCGGTCGCATCCGGATGGGCGACCGGCGCGGTTTTTTTCACCGTGGCGGGTCCAAACGCCTCGAAGTGGATGTGCGTTTCGGGCACGCCCCAGGCCTCGAGGTCGCCGACGATCGAATTCATCATCGGCGGCGGGCCACACAGATAGAACTCGTAATTGTTCGACGACAGAAGGCGCTTGAACAAGGCGACGCTGACCCGCTCGCCATGATCATAGTGCCTGCCCTTCTCCTCGCCCGGCTCGGGGTCTGAGTAGCAGATGCAGACGTGGACGTTGTCGTGTTCGCGCCGGATCGCGTCGAAATGATCCTTCATGATGTGCTCCTTGCTGTTGCGCACGCCGTAGAAGAACCAGACCTCGCGCTTGGAGCCGTTTTCGACGATCGCGTTGAGCATGCTGAGCACGGGCGTCAGGCCGATACCGCCGCCGATCAGCACGACCGGCGTGCTCTTGCTCAAGTCCAGGAAGAAGCCGCCGCCCGGCGCCTTGACGTCGATGATGTCGCCTTCCTTGAGACTGCCGTGGAAAAAGTTCGAGGACAGCCCGGGGGGCGCTTCGGGTTTGTCGCGCGGCGGCGGCACCGCCTTGATCGAGCAGCGATAGTAGTCCGGGTGGTTGGGACTGTCGGAGAGCGAATAGCACCGAACCACGGGCTTGGTCTGACCGGGAATCTGGAGCTGGAAGGTGAGATACTGGCCCGGCTTGAACGGCGGCAGCTTCTTCTGGTCGTGCGGGCGCAAATAGAACGAGCAAACGCCGCCGCCTTCTTGAACCTTCCGCGCGATCTCGAATTTGCGAAAGCCGTTCCATGACAGCTCGGAACGCTCGCGCTCGATGCGGCGCTCGTCCATCACTTGGCCGATGCGGGCCCTCAAATACTCGTCTTCGAGCTGTTGGCCGCGTGCCGCGATCGCGCTGCGTCGCACGCTGCTGAACGCCGCGCTCGCGATATAGAGCGTCAAGGCGCCTAGAAAGACCAGGGTGACGATATTGACGGCGATTTCCATCGCGCGCCTCCCACTCGTTCAAAACTTGCGGCGGACCTCGAAGCGGAGGCCCGCGATGTCGTCGTCTTCCAAGCGCCAGCCGCGCATGGCGTCGGCGCGAATCAGCCAGGCCTCGTTCAATGGCAGCTGATAGCGCACGCCGAGCGCGTATTCGTCGCCCTTGGCCGGTCGCCCCGGCTCGTTCTTGCCTTCGATCACCTGATTGGTCGCGATTTCGACCACGATCTGCTGATCGAGGTTGAACAAATATTGCAGCCCAAGGGCGCCGCCGAAGGTGTTCTGCCCGCTGTCGTCGAGCTTGGTGAATCCGGTCAAATTGTCGGTCTCGAAATTAATGCCGGTGTTCTTCAGGATGCCGCCGGCACCGCCGGCACGCGCCGCCGATTGCGGCCGATCGAAGCCGACGAAGAAATTGGCATAGGGCAGGAGGGTCGAGGGCAGGCTGGTGATCAGCGAGTTCTCGACCAAGAGGATCGCGCCATCGGCGGTTTGCTGTGCACCGTCGTCGCGGTTTTGGCCGAAGCTATAGACCGCGCGCACGCTGTTCGAGAGCCAGGCGCCATAGCGCTTGGTGAAGGCGAGCGTGAGGCTGTTGTAGCTCTCGTCGTCGAAGCCATCCTCGCCGTCGATGCGGGCGAAGCCGCCCTCGATATAGCCGCGCAGGGCCTCGATGAAGACAGCCGAGCCGAAGATGTTCACGCTGTGGTCGGCGGCCAGATTGCGATCGTCCTTGATCGCCGGCGTCGTCACCTTGTCGAGACCGGCGAAAAAGGTGATGTCCATGTTCGAGATGTCGAGCGCGGCCGAATTGAGCGCGGGGAACGAGAAAGCGAGGCCGCTGAAGGCATCCTCGATCCAGACGCCGTTCTGGAACAACAACGGCATCAGGCCGAACGCGAACGGCAGATCGATGTGGTTGTATTCGCCGCTTAAGCCCTGGAGGATCGGGCCGACATCGCCCTCGAAGAACAGCGCGTCGAGATTGAGATCGGCTTCGACATTGCAGCGCTTGTCGCCGGACTCCTTGCCATCGTCGCCGAAGAATTCGCAGCGCGAAAACCGCCCATCATGATCAAGTGGACCGATGAAGGCGTGAATGCGCTCGGTGCCGGTGAAACGGTAGTCAATATCGAGGTTGAGCCGTGTCGCGAGCGAGCCGATTTCGCTGCGCCCGCTGTCATTGTAGGCGACCGCCGTGCGCCAATCGCCATAGACGTAAAACTCGTCGAACGTCGGATTGAGCGTGCCCAAGAACCGGCCGCCCTCGCTGAGCGGGCCGGCCTGATAGAGCTCGCGGCCCGCCTCGATGGCCGGCCGCGTCACCGGAAACGCGGTCTTACCGCCATAAATCTGGAGCTGCGCGTCGACGTCGTAGGGCTTGTCATCATAGCTCGGGTCGGGCCGGAAGACCTTGGGGTCGTGCGGCAGCACCGCGGTGCCGGGCGAGCGCTTGATCGCTTCGGTCTCATCCGCCGCCGCCGCCGGCGTGAGGCTCGCGTCGGCAAACGTCGAAAGGAGCAACGCCGCCAAACCGATGAAGGTGGCGCGTTCGATACACGCGTGAAGGGATGTCCTGTTCATTGGCATCAGCCCTTCACCTCGAACTCGACCTGGTACGCGTGATAGTCGAGCATCCATTCGTTCATCGCTCGCTCCATCTCGGACGTCGCGCCGACGAAGCGCATGAAGTAGATCGGCTCGGCGCGGCTCCTCATCCGCACCGCGAGTCGATATTTGCCCGGCTTGGTCAGTAGTTCGCCCGGCACCGAATAGCTCGCCTTACGCGAGCCCAAGGGCGGAATGCTGCGGCCCTCCATGCGCACGAACGGCGGATGGTTGATGACCGTGGTTGGCTGTGCCGGCGGGCGCAGGAAGGGCAATTGGTCGACGTCGAGATTGACCGGCAGATACATCTCGCGGTCGGTGCCCTTGACATTGGTGGTGAGAAACTTGGTTTGCAAATTGAACAGCTGATCGTCATGCGCGATCTTGCCGGTCAGCACGTCGGCGCTGTGCAGATCGGCCATATCGCCGACGCTGTCGACATAGCCGGACTCCCACACGTTCTTGCCGTCGGGATCGATCAACGCGACATTGAGCCATACCTCCGGCTGCGCGCCGAGCGAGCCCGAGGGCAGATTGTGACCCTTGTTGGTGTTGAAGACGATGTAGGAGAAATCGAGGTCGCCGCCGGCCCGCGGCGCGCCATCGATGAACGGGCCGTCGACATGCGAGCCGTTCTCCATCACGGCGCGGCGCAGGCCGCGCTTACGCTCGATCGCTTCAAGGTTCTCGTTGATGACCTCGCGCGCCTCCTCCCGATCGAAGCGGTCGGCCCAGGCCTCGGGGAATTCGGGCGCCTCGATCTCGCCTTCCTCGACTTGATCCTCCCAATCCGACTCGCCCCAGGGCGCGCGATAATCGAACTGGAGCCATTGCTCCATCGTCCAATTCTCGGCCTTTGGATTGTGCGGAAAAATGCCGGGATGCGCGGTTGGATAGCCCGGGCCGGGGAAGGAATGGTCGTGACGGACGCGGCTTTCGTTGATCGCCTGGCCGTTGACCAAGGCGGCCGCGCCGGTTCGGTAGCCCGACGCGACGCCCGGCTCCTTGCCCATGTGACAGTCTTGGCAGGTGATGCCCTCCGAGAGCGCGGGCGATGCGCGGTACTGGTCCCACACCACTTCGAGCTTGATGCCGAGATTGACCGCGACCTGATGGCACGAGACGCAGAATTCGGACGACGAGAGCTGCGCGAATTTGCGGCCTTCGGTGTGTATCTGATTGCCGCGTTCCTCTTCCGAGGTCGCAACCTTGTAGCCGTCCTTGTTCTTGACCACCTCGGCGACGCCGTCGCCGCCGAACGGGCCATAGACCGGCTCGAAAATCTTGCCGGGCACGATGCGGCGCGCGCCATTGACCTTGGTATAGGCCTCGTTCACCCGGTGACAGGTGATGCAGGTGACGCCCTCGCGCGAGACTTGGCTGCGTTCCCACAAGGGCATCTCGCGCGGCTCGTTCATCGACGTGCCGACCGAGGCATGACAGCGCACGCAGAACGTGTTGATGGTCGGCGCGATCGCGTTGATCTTCTGCTCGAACTTGTGGAACATCGGCGAGATCGAAGCATAGGCGTGATTCGACGACGACCACTCCTGATAGATCTCCTCGTGACAGGCCATGCACTTCGAGGCGCTGGGATAGAGATCGGCATCGAGCAATGCCGCGTGCATCTCGTCCGTCGATTTTGCCTTCGGGTCGGCTTCTTCGGCGCGCGCCAAGCCGTCCATGAACAGGACGGCCGCCACCATCACGCCCGCGGCCAACAACGCGCCGACCAGGCGACCCCGGGTCACGCCCATCGTCTCATTTCGCATCGCTCATCATCCTTAGGTCGAAGCCCGGCTCGAGATGGTAATTGTGGCAGGTCTTGCAATCCTGTTTGACCTGCCCCGCATTGTGACATTGCGCGCAGGTCTCCTTTGAGATCGCGCTGAAATTGCTCTCAAAGTGATGCGGATCGTGGCCGTCGAACGAGGCCTGATATTGCGCGGCCTCGTTCAGCTTGTGGCAGGTGCGGCAGCCGGCGTCCGGGTTCATCAGATTGACGCCCTCTGGATCGACCAGCGTGAGATGTCGCGGGTGGTTGAAGCCGGTGAAAGGCCGTGACTGTGCTTCGGCGTAGCGCCATTCGACGGTCAGGCCGCCTTCGCCGTCATTGCTGACCGCGTGGCATTTGGTGCAGGCTCCGACACCCTCGGTTCGACCGAGCACCACGTTGCGCATGTCGGCCGCGAAATCGATCAAGGCCTCATCGCCTTCCTTGGCGCTCGCCGCGGCGAACAGAGCCCACTCATAGGCCACCGAATCAACGTGGCTATTGGCGCGCGGCGGGCGATATTTGAGTTCGAGGCCGTCACCGTACCAGCCGCCGAATTCAGGATCATTGGGCGGCTGGTATTCGATATTGGCGGCCCAGGCACAGGCCACCCGCCGCACCAGCTCGGGGTTGAGACCGGCGAGCAGGCGATCGGAAACCTTGCGCCCGGCGCGCGCGTCGATCAGCTCGGCGATCGGCGCTTCGCCTTCGAGGATCAGGCCCCAGACAAAGCCCTGCATCGTCAGATCATCGGGATCATCCGGCGGCATGCCGAGCAAATAGGCGCTGATCGCGCTCGCCTCCTCGGAGGAGACCGATTCATATTCGGTCTCTTCGGTCATCATCCCCCTCATCGTCGCCATGTCGGAATCGCCCGACATCGACTCCATCATCATTTGCCATTGCTCGAGCGTCGGGCCGCAGACCTCCATGACCCGTTCTTTGTCGAGCAGACTCTCGCTGAACTCAGGCAAGCGAAGCAGCACAAGTTCTCGCGTCGCGATGACATCGGCGTGGCAGCCGACGCAGCTCTCATCGAAACTCTTCGGTCTGACGAAGGTTTCGGCACCCTGCATCTCATGGCAACTCGCGCAATTGGCGGGCGCCAGAGTCTTGACGCGCTCATCGGCGAAATGCTTGGCCATGTGCGAGACGTGATCGAACATGATCGAGGTGCGCCGGTCGTGCGGAAAGCTCGGCTTGAACGCGGCGTGGTTCTCGCCGAATGAATCGACACGTTGCTTGTGACAGGCGTTGCAGGCTTCATCGCCGACCTTGACGATGTCGAAGGTCTCGCCCTTATGCTCGGTATGGCAGTCGGTGCATTGAACCTCGCGACCGCGCGGGCTTCTATCGCTGGCGGCGTTGTGACCAAGCCTCGGGTCGCCGCCGAAGGTGTGGCAGGTGATGCAACGAGCGGTCAGATCGTCCTCGCGGAAGGCGGCCAAGGCCCAGCCGCCGGTGTCCGCGCCATGCGGTTCGTGACAGGCGACGCAGCCGCTCTTGGCCGTGAAATTGGCATGGCCGCCGGTCAGCGGCCCGGCCGAGAGCACGGCGCGGCTGCTCGATTGGCTGACGGTCAGGAAGGTCGCGATAATCGCGATCACCAGCGTGAAGGCCGACAGCGCGATGAGGCCGCGCAAGGAACGGATGGTGCGGCGCGGTCGGCAGGGCGGACGCTGATGTGCGCAGGCGCCGTCGGGCTTCGGGCCTTCGGCGCACGGGCCACCCGCGAAGGCTGGGCGGCGACATTCATAGCGGTCGCCCACCTTGGCGGGTCGACAATCGCTCGTGCCGCCGCATTGACCCTTGGCGTTCGGCCCGAACGCACATGGATCGCGCCATTCCGCCCCGCGACCGCAGCGATAGCGCTCGGTCGGGCGCTCATAGCGGCTGACATCGTGACGGAATTTCTCCGGGTCCATCATAGCGCGTACACGTTGATCACGATGATATGCCAGAACATCATCGCCAGCAGCGCCGTGGCCAGCGGCACGTGGACCAGCAGCCAGTATTTCAACAGGCTTTGCCCGACGAAATGAAAATCGATCCTGTCCTTGTAGAGCGCCAGAGCCTCAAGCTTGGCCAGATGGCGACGCTCGGCCTCGCTCAAATAACGCTCGATGGTCTGGACCTGAAAGCGCACCCAATGCTCGCCCGACTCGAGCGCGAAGACGTGGCCCAGGAAAAATCGCGGCCGGCGGAAATACCAGGAGAGCGATTCGAGATAGTGGCGGGCCAGCGTGTCGGTGCCGGCCTCCTTGGTGCAGGCGAGCGCGATCTCTTCCGCCTCGCGCCTGATTCGAGCCAGCTCGGCCGGAATGCGCTCATAGATGATCTCGATGCCGCTCGTGGTCAGCCGACGCGGGATGAAGCGCTGAATCACATAGCCGTAGATGCCGCTCGCCGTAACCAGATAGACGAGCATCGCAAAGGCCCGCTCAAAGCCGCCCTGCGGCCAGATCCTCTGCGTATGGACGAAATAGAGGCCGATGATCAGGAAGCCGCCGAGGACGTGAAGCGCGAGCCAATAGGCGGCGCGGCCGACCGGTACCATCGAAAGCCGCTTGCGTGCATTGAGCAGCGCGACGCCGAGCATCAGGCCGAACATCACATAGCCGGTCAGGAACTCCGGGCGGCCGAGTTGATTGGGCGTCTCGATCGCGTGGAGCGTGAAGGCAACGATGGCGGCCGCGAAAATGCCGAGCACGACCATGTAGCGGATCGTGATGGCGCGCTCGCCCGTCATCAGCGAACGCTCCGAAAAGTCGACTCGCTGCGGAAATCGACGCGCCGCAACGCATCGTGGGGGCAGGCGCGCACGCAGGCCGGCCCACCCGGGCTGGTCTCGCACAGATCGCACTTGGTCGCCTTGACGATCGGTCTTTGACTGTCGGGATCGCGCAGAAGTTTGCCGTCGCCGTCGCGGGTCTCGACCATGCGGATATTGTGATAGGGGCACGAGCCCGCGCAGGTGCCGCAGCCGATGCAAGTCTCGTCGTTGATCACGACGGTGCCGCTGCCGATCGAACGGTGGATCGCGCCGGTCGGGCAGCCGATCATGCAGACCGGGTCGGCACAATGCATGCACGCGTTGGTCACCATCCAATGATCGAAGGTTCGGCCGTGGCGTATGAAGCGAGGATTGCCGCCATGCGTCGATGCGCAGGCACGCACGCAATCGTCGCAGCGTACACAGAGCGATAGATCGATCAGCATCGCCTTGGTGCCGTTGATGAAGCGCTGCTCGACCGCCCATTCCATCGGCGCGTCGGCCGAGAGCGGCCGCGCCGCCATTTCGATCAAGGGCCGGGGCGGGGCCTGCATCTTGGGGAAGACGAATCTTTCAAGGACCGGCGCCGGTACACGCAGCACGTCGACATAGCCAAGCGCAGAGAGCGAGGTCTGCAGCGAGACCTCGCTGCCGTTGCGTGCGGCCCAGAGCTCGTCGATGCCGTAGAGGTCTCCGGCGCCGAGATAAGTTAGCGTGCGCTGGCCATTGCCGATCTTGACCGCGACGCGGGCGAAGCCGGCGCGCACCATCAGCACGCCATCGGGGTATTCGCCTTCACGCGCGATCACTGGCTCCTGCGCGACCGAGCCCTGCTCGCGCATGCGCTTGAACGAGACGTTCCAGTCAAACCCGCCATAGGTTTCGAACAAGACGGCGTCGGCGACCTCCTGCAACTCGGTTTCGCTCAAGCCCTGGAACAGAGACGATTCGCGCAGCGCGACCTTGAGCGTGTTCTCGCGGTAGCGCTCGTCGATCAGGCGGCGCCAGCCCATATCGTATTTCCTGAGCTCGCGCAGGCCCTGCCAGCGGATCTCAAGGAGTTCGGCCGGCTCCTCCGCGAAAATCGTGGCGGTGCGGGGCACGCGGCCGAGCGCGGCCAGTTCGCCGAATAGCGCGCTGGCGCCGAGTTCGGCGGTCTTGTGTCGCGACAGAACCGCCGGCACGTCTTGCAGCACCACGCGTGAGCCCGCCAAGTCATCGCCCGCGCGCACCTGCTGGCTGGTCTGGCGCACCGCGCCACGCACTTCCGGCATGACGCGATTGGTCCAAACTTGCGCGAGCGCTTCGAAGAAGCCTTTTCGCCGGCTCTCCTGCCGGCCGATCGTCGCGCGCGGCAGGTCGGGCGCGAGCACGACGCGGAGCTTGCCGGATATGACCAGGAAGGCCGAATTGCCGTAGTCACCTTCGCGCACCACGATGTCGCCCGGCTCGTAGCGCACCAGCCTGGTATCGTTCTTGACGATGTCGGCGAGCGGCGTATGGGCGGGGAAATTGTCCGCTTTGATCGCGGCGATTTCGGGCAATGTCATCAGGCGCGCGACATCGGCATCCGTCATCGCGGGGCCGAAGGGCGCATCCCAACGCTGCGGTCGCGCCATGAAGGCGACGCTTGCCACTTCGCTTCCCCTTTCGCCCCCGTCTCCTGAGGGACGATGCTGCTCTCGCCTCGATTACCTATCGGGGGCTAGGCAGGTTCGATGGTCTTGGAACGTCCTCGCGGCGCCTTGCCTGCGCCACGTTGCTTGATCCGAGGCCGAACGCAAACCGTCGCGACGCGCGATCGGCGTGCCGAACGATTACCGCGCCCGCTATTTATAGGTTCCTTCGGCCGGCAACAGCCCGCCGACTTCGCCGCTCAAATCCTTATCCGCGATCGCGCCAACCAATTTCCGCGCGTTCTCCGTGGATGGATTGTCGATCAGCGCCTTTGCTTCCGGCACGCTGGTCACCTTCGAGAGCACCTCCTTCGCCAAGGCAATGCGCTTCTCCTGGAATTCCTTGTATTTCGGACTGTCGACCTTAGCCACGGCGCCGGCCGCCGAGGTCAGCTTGGCCGCCTGACCGGTGACGAACAGCCGAGCCAGCTCGGGCGCCGTCATCTTCGCGTTCTCGGTCATATTGGGCGGATAAAAGCGGTGGCGGATGGAGCCTTGCGAATACTGCACCATCTCCCACTCGGCGATCGCCGGGTGGCCGGCGTCGAGCATTTTGGCGAGCGCGTCGGCCGGCACTTTTGGGTTGGCGAGACCGTGGCATTCGGTGCAGTTCTCGGCGATGCCATAACGATCATGCGGCCACAGCATGCCGGCGGCGGCCGCTTTGGCGAGGCGGTCAGATTTGTGCTCCGGCGCTTCAGCCTCGCGCTTTACGGTCGGCCCGCCATAGTCGTTGTGCAGTTTGAACCAATCCGACGAGGCGCCATGGCAGCTCTCGCAGCTCGGTCCGGCCTCGGCCTTCTTGTCCGCGCCAACGAGGGTGTAATGGCATTGCGTGCAGACCTCGTTCTTTTTCATATTCTTCTCGCCGCCGACCGCGGCGACGATCTCCTTCGCCTTGGGCGATTTGTGCACCTCCTTGAAGGAGGCGGCGTGTTTGGTGCCGTCCCAAATCTGCGCCTCGCTCTTATGGCACTCGGCACACACTTTCGGCCCCTGGGCAAGGGGTTCGGCGCTGGCTGGTTGAGACGTGAAGGCCGCACCGAGACTGAAACATGCCGCGGAAACAAAGACTGCAAACCACCGCATCGAGCACCCCTTCTTTTGCCGTGGCGCGAGGCCGCGACTCGCGATTCTGAATCAATCGTCAAGCGGAGACAAGCCCCGCTCGCCCCCGGTCCCCCGATAACATCTCGGATTCGTTGACAAAAGGCCACCTCGAACAATGGCAATTTTCGGCTGATATAGTGTTTTGATCCCGTCACCGGGCAAGATGTCCGATCCTTTGGGTCTTGCTTCACCACATCGGGGCCTGTTTTTGGTTGATGCAGCCGTTTGTTCTCGCTTCTAGCCTCAGG